>NZ_JBDKWG010000001.1:0-502 GCF_040151475.1 Reichenbachiella sp. MALMAid0571
TCAACTATTATGGCCTGGAGCAGAAGTAGATGGAGAGGGCAATCCGATTGCATGGCCGGGATGGGATTTTGTGGATGGAGTCTGGATTCAGATTAATGATGGTTTACGTCCGGAAATGGAACTGGTGATCTCAGTGAATCCAGAGACAATGGTGACAGTATCTTATCCACCAGCAACCCCAACATGTTCGGCTAATCCTAAGAATCCTCCTGTTGCAGTTGATGATACAGAAACTACCGATGAAGAAGTTCCGGTGACCGTAGTAGTACTGGATAATGATTCTGATGCAGATGGTGATAGCCTTACTGTAACAGAAGCCGCTTCCGATGATGGTACCGTTGTAATCAATCCTGATGGAACGATAACCTTCACACCAAATACTGACTTTGTAGGAGAAGCAATTGTGAATTATACCATCACCGATGGAAATGGAGGGTTTGATAGTGCAATAGTTACAATTACAGTAGATGAAGACAGAGCAATAAGCATAGAAGTAACAGAA
>NZ_JBDKWG010000002.1:0-729 GCF_040151475.1 Reichenbachiella sp. MALMAid0571
CAGTCCGGTTTAGCGCAAAAACAGGAAAAAAAACCAAAACCAAAACCGTATTCGAAAAAGGGACGATCAAAATCTAATTTTAGGTTCTGAAAATTGAATTTTTTACTCTCCTGATTATTGAAAGTCCGACAGACTCCTAGTGTGTAAATCTTACCAAAGTGCATGTCAAGCCGTTTAGGGTTTTTCTCTAACCCTCGTGTTAAATAGTTAATTGACTTGTTAAAGAGTTCCTCATTATATGACACATCTCCGTAAATGTATCCAACAGGTTCAGAATTAGCTGTGTCTGTAATTTGAAGACTCTTGCCCTTAGCAGGGCCACCGTCCATTCTAAGGACTTCTTGTTTTGATTTTTGAAGATAAAAGTTAAAACCGGAGATAAACATCTCAGGGTCATTCGGTTTCTTCGTTTCCCACTCTTCCAAATGAGCAATTGTTTTTGAGTCGTCTTCTTGGTTGCAGAGTTCATTGTAAATTGATTGATAATCTTTAGTTGGTTGCTGAGAACAGGCAGTTCCGATTACCAATATTGCAATTACTGAAGTTGATAGTTTCGTTAGGTTCATTTGCGATTCTAAAATAGTGGCTAATAACTAAGCATTCGTGCGGCCGATAGGCCAAGCATGAATGTAGTGTTGAACGAACCGTAGTTGGTATTTGGCAGATAGTCTTATGGGTTTTTCGGTCTGTGGATTTAAAATAACTAAGCATTCGTGCGGCCGATAGGCC
>NZ_JBDKWG010000003.1:0-565 GCF_040151475.1 Reichenbachiella sp. MALMAid0571
TTTAATATAACTTAAAATCCACCTTCTTTGAAGGTGGTTATGTACATTAGGCTATGCCTGAAACCCTTAACTTTGAGTGATGAGTAATTTCAAAAAGTTGAGTCATGTTCTATATCGATGTGATTATCACATTGTATGGACGCCAAAATACAGGTTTAAAGTTTTGTCAGGCTTGGTGAAGCAGTTGCTAGATCATGACATAGTTATGCTTTTGGAATGGCAGGGCTGTGAGAAAAAGGAGCTTAATATTCAAATTGATCACATCCATCTAGTGGTGAGCGTACCTCCGAAAGTTTCTATATCGAAATTGATGGGTATATTAAAAGGAAAGACAGCCATTAAGATATTCAAGAGTTATCCTCAGTTGAAACAGAAGCCTTACTGGGGGAATCATTTTTGGTCAAGAGGCTATTGTGTTGATACCATTGGTCTTGATGAAGAAAAGATAAGAAAGTATGTTCAATATCAAGAGAAACAAGAAAAAGTAGAAGAACAGCAGAAGTTGGATTTTGGCCCCTTATAGGGGCTTTTCAAGTCCACCTTCTTAGAGGGTGGATTCTTTAAT
>NZ_JBDKWG010000004.1:0-1648 GCF_040151475.1 Reichenbachiella sp. MALMAid0571
TTAGGTACTTGTTCACATGCTTTTTCAATGATTGTTTTACTTTTTTTTCATAACTTCAATTCTTATTTTGTGAACTCCGAAGTTAGAAGTTCTTTGGCATTCCCCGAAGGGCTTCCGACGAAGGAGGTTCGTTCAACAATGTCTAAAAGCAATAGAGGTTTGGGTGTAAACTCGAATCGTTTTTGCTTTTAATTAAGTATCTTACTATACAAAAAGCAAGAGCATTAAATCCGCGCTGCTCTTATACTAACCGTTGTAAGACATGCGACAATTAAGAAATGTCATAAGACTTTCTTTTGGTAAATAAAGATTACATGAAATTATCACTGCCTCTCTTTATTCTTACTTACCGAACAATTATAATTCACGGAATTATATGGAGTACGGCCTTCACTACCATTAGCATAGTCCTGAATTCAGATAAGGGTTATCCAAATGAATTTGAAATTATCTCAGGTTCATTGTATTTAATATTATTCTATCTCAATACCTTATTGATTTATCCATATTTGATGAATAGAAAATACTGGTGGCTATATATTGTTTGCTTCATATTCATCATATTTGGGATTTATCATATTAAACTTTTCATACTTGGGCTTGCTGAGGTTACTATTAAGAGTTCAATGAAGCCAGGCCTGTTTTTGCCAACAATTTTATTTTTCTTCTTGAGTTCTATTTATAGAATAATACACGACAGTGACCAATATGAGAAAAGACTTAGGGAACAGCAAGCACTGCGGTTAGAGAGCGAACTTAAATTTTTACGATCTCAAATCAACCCTCATTTTTTGTTCAACGTCCTAAACGGGTTGGTCTCAATGGCCAGAAAAAAATCGGAGCATCTGGAATCATCACTCATCGAGTTGGCCTCCCTGATTAGATTTATGCTATACCACTCAGGTAAAGAAAAGGTGCTCCTCTCAACGGAAATTGAGTATTTAAGAAGCTACATTGCACTTCAACAAATGAGATTCGGAGAAGATATTACAATCAATCTTAAAATCAGTGAGGTTGAACAGGAGTGGAGAATAGAGCCAATGCTGCTGATTCCCTTTGTGGAAAATGCTTTCAAATATGGTATTGGTAACATACCAGATCCATTTATTAATGTCTGTTTAGAAGTCAAGGGAAAGACTTTACATTTCTCTATTGAAAATAAATTCAATCCGGATCATGATTTGGTGAAGGATGAGAATTCTGGCATAGGATTATCGAACGTAAAAGAGCGACTGGATCTGTTGTACAAAGATCAATATGTGTTGCATATGGAAGACCATGACTTTAAATTCCTGGTAAACTTAAAATTAGATTTACATGATTAATTGTATAGTCGTTGATGATGAAAAACCAGCCCGTGACCTCATAATAGACAATATTCGGCATGTGCCATATTTGGAGCTCGTGGGCGAGTGTAAAAATGTCTTTGAAGCTCTTGAAGTATTGCAGCATGAAAAGTTAGATTTGATCTTTTTAGACATTCAGATGCCAGGGGTTGATGGCTTGCAGTGGACTTACAACAAAAAACCGGACAAAAAGTTAAGCGCATATTGAACAATTAATTTTCCCATATTGTTCGGGGGTTTTATACCCTAGATATGAGTGTTTTCTTTTACGGTTGTACCAGATTTCTATAAACTCAAACACA
>NZ_JBDKWG010000005.1:0-281 GCF_040151475.1 Reichenbachiella sp. MALMAid0571
CCAGGTTTTTCATCGTATGTAATTTCTTCTTTCCACTGTAAAACTCCTTCTGATTATCAGGATCAACGTCTCTGACAACCTGCCTTTCGGTTACATCTACCAATAAGTAATCCACCTCTTTATCTCTCTGCCGGTAACAACAACCACTTTGAGGCATTACCTTCATTTTGGCCAAAGATGCTTCCAGAACAGGTAATAAATAGCTGACCCATTCACTGACTTTGCTCTGGCTCATATCAAACATCTCTCCATGGTAATACTGGTTGGGGTTTTCTTTTAAG
>NZ_JBDKWG010000006.1:0-8008 GCF_040151475.1 Reichenbachiella sp. MALMAid0571
CGAAATGAGAAAAGATTTTTCCGATTTCCTAAAACTACCCCCGCCCCCTGAAGGGGTGATCAAAAAGTCCCCTTTAGGGGATTTAGGGGTGATTTTGATGAATTTCCTTAGAAGGCAAAATCTTTTCTCGGACACCAATAAAAGGAAATAATAGTAATTGAAAGTCATGGTTTTTTTGACGCACAGAATTTGTTAATATTGTTCCACATATGAAACCAATCAAAATAGCTCTTTTATCTTATTTGGTGCTTTTCTTTTCCTGTCAGCAAAAAACGACAAAGCCAAACTTTATTATTTTCCTCGTTGACGACCTGGGTTGGATGGATGTGGGGTATATGGGCAGCAAGTATTATGAGACTCCCAATATAGACCAAATGGCCAAAGAGGGTATGGTATTTACCAATGCCTATGCCAATTCGCCGAATTGTGCACCTACAAGAGCCAGTCTGATGAGTGGTATGTATGCGCCTAGACATGGTGTATATACGGTAGGCAATCCGGCAAGGGGAAAATCAGAAAATCGTATATTGATTCCATTTCCCAATAAGACAGAATTGGCTGGCAGCTTCGTTACCTTGGCTGAAGCCCTCAAAGAAAATGGATACACCAACGCCCATGTAGGTAAATGGCATTTAGGCGAAGATGAGGAAACATCTCCGAAAGCCCAGGGGTTTGATGTGAATATTGGTGGGAATCATTCAGGACATCCCAAAACATACTTTAGTCCTTATAAAAACCCTGATTTGACTGATGGAATGGACGGAGAATACCTGACTGACCGGCTGACAGATGAAGCCCTTAGATTCGTAGAGCAAAACAAGGACAATCCGTTCTTTTTATATTTCGCTCATTATGCCGTTCATACTCCAATACAGGCAAAGGAGGAAATCACTGCCAGGTATGCAAATAAAGAAGGCTCTAATGGACAAGACAATCCAAAATATGCGGCTATGGTGGAAAGCACTGACCAAAGCTTGGGTCGGGTATTGGAGAAACTTCGTGAACTGGATTTAGATGAAAATACGATGGTGCTGTTTTTTTCAGACAATGGTGGACATGGAGTTGTCACTTCTCAATATCCATTAAAGGGTTCGAAAGGAATGCTGTATGAAGGAGGCTTTCGTGAGCCTATGATAGCCTGGTGGCCTGGGAAAATCAAAGCAGGTGCTACAAACGATGAAGTGGTTATGGGTTTTGATTTTTATCCTACATTGGTAGAATTGGCGGGAGGGACGTCTGAAAAATACAATACCGATGGGCAGAGTATTGTGCCACTTATTTTGAATCAGGGAAGTTGGAATAGAGAGACAGTGTTTTGGCATTTTCCGGCATATTTGGAAGGAAACAAAGGAATTAAAAATCCTGAAGATTTAGTGAGAGGGTGGAGAGCCGTTCCTTCAGGAGCTATTCGCAAAGGAGACTGGAAGCTGATTGAGGATTTCGAAGATGGCAGTTTGAAACTCTTTAATCTTGCGGAAGATATTTCAGAAAAAAACAACCTTGTAGAAACAAATCCTGAAAAAACGGAAGAATTGTTGCGTGATATGAGACAGTGGAGAAAAGAGGTAAATGCGCCTGTACCAAGTGAAAGGAATCCTAGTTATCTAAACTAAGACATGTCAACAGGCAATGGCAATTAGTGCTTTATCCGAATAAAAAACGATCAAATTTTATATTACAAACAAACACGATGTTTCAAACTAGACATATTTTTAATGTCGCTATTGTAGCCATGACACTGCTGTCAACAGCATGTTTAGATTCAAAACCCGAAAAAAAGCCAAACATTATCTACATTCTGGCCGATGATCTTGGTTACGCCGAATTGGGAAGTTTTGGGCAGGAGCTGATTGAAACTCCAAATCTGGATGCACTTGCTGCGAGTGGCATGCGTTTTACACAACACTATTCTGGAGCTCCTGTGTGTGCTCCTTCACGGTGTGTATTGCTTACGGGTCAGCACACAGGGCATGCTTATATCCGTGGCAATGACGAGTGGGCAGAGCGTGGTGAAGTCTGGAATTTTGCAAAAGCAGTAGAAGATCCGAACCTGGAAGGCCAGAGGCCAATTCCTGATAGCATTCCCACAATCGGAAATATGTTACAAAAAGTCGGTTATAAAACGGCTATAGTCGGTAAATGGGGACTTGGTGCTCCATTGACGGATGGTATCCCCAACAACAGAGGGTTTGATTTTTTCTACGGGTACAACTGCCAGAGACAGGCGCATACTCTTTATCCAAAGCACCTATGGAAAAACAAGGAGAAAGTATGGCTGGACAATGAACTGATAGTACCAGGTACCAAGTTGGACAGTGCTGCTGATCCTTATGATTTGTCGAGTTATGCCAAATTTTTCCAAAAAGACTATGCTCCAAAATTGATGCAGGATGAGGTGCTGGGTTTTATTGATCAAAACAAAGACAATCCTTTCTTTATCTATTATGCTACTCCTTTGACTCATGCACCACTTCAGATACCACAGAGATACATAGATAAATATGTAAAGAAATTTGGCGATGAAGAGCCATACCTCGGTAAAAAAGGCTATTTCCCGAATCGTTATCCCCGAGCGGCTTACGCAGCAATGGTTTCATATCTGGACGATCAGGTAGGAGAAATAGTTCAGAGACTAAAAGACATAGGGCAATATGATAACACATTGATCATATTTACCAGCGACAATGGTCCTACCTACAATGGAGGAACTGATTCACCATTTTTTGACAGTGCAAAACCATTCAAAAGTGAATACGGATGGGCAAAAGGTTTCACCCATGAAGGAGGAGTGCGCATTCCAATGATTGCCAGTTGGAAAGGAAAAATAGCTCCTGGGTCAAGTAGTGATTTGATTTCTGCTTTTTGGGATGTATTACCAACTTTGGCAGAAGTAGCCGGGACAGATGCTCCCGAAAACATTGATGGCATTAGCTTTTTGCCTGAGTTGCTGGGACAAGAGGATCAAAAACAACATGAGTTCTTATACTGGGAATTTCCATCTTATGAAGGACAACAGGCAGTGCGTATGGGAGACTGGAAAGGGATCAGAAACAGGATTTTTAAAAGGAATATGGAAATAGAATTGTACAATCTCAAATCAGATCCAAGGGAGCAAAATGATGTTGCGGTTCAAAATCCGGAAATAGTGAAAAGTATAGCAGAATTGATGAAACAGGAACACACTTCTGCTTTAATTGATAGGTTTAAAATGGAAGAATTGGGTGATGTGAAAGCTAAAACCAATTGAGTTTTTATTCTAAATGTCACACTTTCTTGTCACCCCATATTTCAATGAATGTGTACATTTACGTGAAACAGTTAATGATTAGAAGTCTAACATGGAATATAAATTAGAAATTTGTGCCAATTCAGTTCAGTCCACAATTAATGCCCAAAAGGGTGGTGCAGACCGGGTAGAATTGTGCGACAATTTATGGGAAGGAGGAACTACACCGAGTGCAGCTACGATCAAGATTGTCAGGAAAAATATAGACATTGGACTTTTTGTGATCATTCGGCCAAGGGGAGGGGATTTTTTATATTCAGACCTGGAATTTGAAGTAATCAAAGAAGATATCCGCATCGCTAAAGAATTGGGAGCGGATGGAATAGTCTCAGGAATTTTGGATGCAGATGGAAATATAGATGTAGCCAGAATGAGTGAGTTGGTAGAGTTGTCTTACCCCTTGCAATTTACCTGTCACAGGGCATTTGATCTTACATCCGATCCATTCAAAGCATTGGAAGATGTGATTTCCTGCGGTGCAAAAAGAATACTTAGCTCTGGTTTGCAGAATTCTGTGCCATTAGGTAGGGATATGTTGCGTCAGTTGAATGAAAAAGCAGATGGACGAATCATCATTATGCCGGGTGGAGGAGTCAATGAAAACAATATTTTAGAGATAGTGGACGAAACAGGATGTAAAGAGTTTCACATGACAGGAAAAGTCGTAGTTGATGGCAATATGAAATTTCGTAACCACGACTTAAAAATCAACGGAGCACCTCAGATACCTGAATTTGGTATTGCTGTTTCAGATGTCGGAAAAATCAGGAAAGTAAGAGATGTGTTGAAATAAAATTCATTTTGTTTCTATCAAAGCAACATGTCCATTTTTATAAAACTACAAGATTAAAACACAGATGAAGAATTTATTACAAGGATTTTTAGTCTCCTTTTTATGTTTGGTTTTTGTCTTAAAAGTAGAGGCACAAACCAGACAACTCGAAGAGTGGTTGGAAGTAAAACGATCTATCAGGCCTGCACTTTCTGATCAGGAATTTTCTAGCGAATCATTGAATAAGAAACAGGCAAAAAAGGCTGTAGAACTGTTGGACAGAGACCAGAAATTCAAAATGATCCAATCTTATGGAGAGCAATGGATAGGAAGGGAAATAAGGTATGAAGAATACAAAATGCCATTTTTCTATAAAATATGGGGTGAAGAACCGGAAGACGGTAGAAGTCTGTTCCTTTCCATGCATGGCGGAGGAGGTGCTCCTGCATCAGTCAATGACAAGCAGTATGAAAATCAAAAAAAGCTATATGATGCTACAATGAAAAATATGGAAGGAGTCTATCTGGCAATGAGAGCCCCTACCGACACCTGGAATCTTTGGCATCAAGCCCATATTGACGAGTTTATCAATATCATCATACAACTGGCTGTTATTTACGAAAATGTAAACCCGAACAAAGTATATATCCTTGGCTATTCAGCTGGAGGAGATGGTGCTTTTCAACTTGCTCCCAGACTGGCAGATCGTTGGGCGGCAGCTTCCATGATGGCCGGACACCCGGGAGATGCTTCTGCACTAAATCTTAGAAATACACCATTTGCAGTGCAGGTAGGAGAGTTGGATTCTGCTTATAAAAGGAATCAACATGCTGCGGAATGGGAATTGATTCTCAAGAATCTGCATAAACAAGATTCTGCTGGTTATAAATATATGGTTAAGATTCCAAAAGGAAAAGGGCATTGGATGCAATTAGAAGATGCAGTGGCTTTGCCATGGATGCAGCAATTCATACGAAATCCTATCCCCAAAAAAGTAGTTTGGAGGCAGGACGATGTGATGCATAGTCGGTTTTATTGGTTGGAAGTACCTGAGTCATTTATGAAAAAAAATGGAGAAATAATAGCAGAATTTAATACTGAAACCAATGAAATCAATATTTTGGAGAATTATAGTGAGGAGTTGATTATCAGGTTGAATGATGACATGCTTAATCTGGACAAGCCCGTTACGGTAAAATTTAAAGGTAATCAAATATATAGAGGGACAGTACAACGAAATGTCCGGAACGTATGGAATTCACTTACATATAAAGGAGATGCCAATCTGGCTTTTAGTGCTTCCTTATCTATAGTCAACAACCAAAAGGTGTTAAACACCAAATATTAATATTGAATCAAAATTTATACTTATGAAATGCAACACCAGCTTACCGATTATCTTTTGTACTCTTTTTGTGTTACTATCCTGTAATTCCACTAAAAAAGAAACAACTGACCGAAAACCCAATGTGATAGTCATATTCATGGATGATCTGGGGTATGGAGATTTGGGCGTTTATGGTGCCACGGGATACGAAACTCCAAACCTGGACAAAATGGCCAGCCAAGGGATGCGATTTACCAACTTCTATGCAGCACAGGCTGTTTGCAGTGCTTCAAGGGCAGGTTTACTCACAGGCTGCTATCCAAATAGAATTGGCATAAGTGGTGCACTTTTCCCATACGCTAAAAAAGGAATTAATTCAAATGAAACTACCATAGCTGAAATGGTAAAGGATAATGGCTATGCTACTGCTATTTTTGGAAAATGGCATCTGGGTGATGTAAAAGAATTTTTACCCCTGCAACATGGCTTTGATGAATTTGCAGGCTTACCGTACTCAAACGACATGTGGCCAGTTGACTATGATGGCAACCCCATAACAGACACTACCAATTGGAGGTTTAAAAGGTTTCCTCCTTTGCCCTTTATTGAAGGCAATGAGGAAGTAAGGGTAATTGCTACTCTGGAGGATCAGGCACAGCTTACTACCACATATACAGAAAAAGCAGTTGATTTTATAAAAAGAAAAAAGGATGAACCCTTCTTTTTATATGTTCCCCATTCTATGCCTCATGTGCCTATTGCAGTATCAGATAAGTTTAAAGGAAAAAGTGAACAGGGGCTTTATGGAGATTTGATGATGGAATTGGATTGGTCAGTGGGTCAGATTCTTCAGGCATTGAAAGACAATGGAATAGAAGACAATACATTGGTGGTATATACCAGCGACAATGGTCCGTGGCTCAACTTTGGAAATCATGCAGGTTCAACAGGAGGACTGAGAGAAGGCAAAGGAACAAGCTGGGAAGGAGGCCAGAGAGAACCTTGCATCATGCAGTGGCCCGGAGTGATTCCAGAAGGAAAGATTTGTAATAATATAGCTTCTTCTATCGATCTCTTGCCAACTATTGCTGCGATTACTGAAAGTAAGTTGCCTGAACATAAGATTGATGGGGTAAACATATTATCCTTGCTCAAAGGAGAAAAGGATGCTGATCCAAGAGACCATTTGTACTATTATTATGGCCGAAATAATCTGGAGGGAGTACGAAAAGGAAAGTGGAAGCTGGTTTTTCCTCACAAACACCGGTCTTATAGAAACAACTTGCCGGGTAATGACGGACATGCAGGATCTACTACTCAGGTGTTCTTTGAAGAAACAGCTTTATACAACCTCAGGAGAGATCCGGGAGAAGACTATGATGTAAAAGAGCTGTATCCTGAAGTGGTAAAGGAACTTGAAATGCTGGCTGAGGTAGCCAGGCAGGATTTAGGGGATGATTTGACTGAAAGAAAGGGAGCGAATGTAAGGTCAGCAGGAATGTTGACGGAATAAAAATAAATAGATATGAAAAATAAAGTAACACATAGTATAGCTGTTATACTTATCATTTTTATGGGAATGAGTTGTTCTCAAAAAGAAAAACAGGAACAAGTACAAGTTAAACCCAAACCAAATATCATCCTTATAATGGCTGATGATCTGGGACAGGAGACTGTGAGTGCCTACGGTGGAGAGAGTTACAAAACGCCAAATCTGGATAAACTGGCTGCTGATGGGATGCAATTTGCAAACTGCTATTCTACTCCATTATGTACTCCGTCTCGTGTGCAACTGATGACCGGGAAATACAATTTTCGAAATTATATAGGATTTGGATTGCTCGATTCAAAGGAAAGGACATTTGGACATGCTATGAAGGAAGCCGGATACAAAACATGCATAGCCGGAAAGTGGCAACTGTATGGAAACAAAAAGCAGCAGGAACTGGCAGGAGGAAGAACAGGGTCTTTACCAGTACAAGCTGGGTTTGATACCTACAGATTGTGGCAGGTAAAAGACAGAGGATATCGGTACAAAGATCCTACATTGGAAACTTTCAAAGACGGACTGCAAACTTACAATGAAGAATATGGATCTGATAAATTTGTAGAGTTTATTGAGTCATTTATGACTGAAAATAAGGAGAATCCATTCCTTGTTTATTTTCCAATGTGTCTGGTGCATGATCCTTTTTTACCTACACCGGATTCTCCGGATTTTGAAGCTTATGATTCAAAAACGGGGCTTAACGATACTACATATTTTAAGGATATGATGGCTTATATGGACAAGCAGGTTGGGCGTATTGTTAGGAAAACGGATGAACTGGGAATAAGAGAAAATACATTGATTCTTTTCATTGGAGACAATGGTACAGATCGTGATGTTATTTCCAAATGGAAAGGACAAATGATAAAAGGGGAAAAGGGATATACTGTAGAAGCAGGCACTCACGTGCCTTTTATTGCGAACTGGAAAGGTACTATTGCTCCAAATCAGATGAATGAAAACCTGATTGATTTTACCGATTTCTTCCCTTCTTTACTAGAAGCGGCACAAGCTCAAAAACCTCAAAATCAAATCCTGGATGGCACCAGTTTTTACCCTCAACTTCTGGGCAAA
>NZ_JBDKWG010000007.1:0-281 GCF_040151475.1 Reichenbachiella sp. MALMAid0571
CACTGCTTAGTTTAAATCAAATAGAATATGATAATTTGTTTTCCGTTTTTGATCCTTTGATCACAAAGAAGTTATCGATTTGTACATTGAAAGGTCAGATGCGGCTATTTCCTCTTGAAGAGGAATCATCGCTGAGTAGCCTGTATGGGAGTAAGTCAAAACTGGATTTCATTCTGATGTACTTAAAAGAAAACCCCAACCAGTATTACCATGGAGAGATGTTTGATATGAGCCAGAGCAAAGTCAGTGAATGGGTCAGCTATTTATTACCTGTTCTGGAA
>NZ_JBDKWG010000008.1:0-7208 GCF_040151475.1 Reichenbachiella sp. MALMAid0571
TTCAGTGCATACCTCATGGTAAACCACCTTGCAGCTTACTAATGGTTCGAGACACGACTCTCGCCCATAAGGGACTTGCACCCTATAAATTAATACCCTACTTTTATGTAGGGAAAGATGCCCATGCTGGGCACACACAAAGTGCATAATCAATGGCGGGGTTCAGTGTAAATTTGTAGTTTAGTTTTTCAAATAACGTTTGGTTTCATGGGACAGTGACGCGCTTCGAACACCCGCCACTGCTTATGCACAAACGTTGTGCGGCATACAAAAGAGCCAACCGCACAAACAGCACATTTGGTTTTTGCCGACACAAAAGCCAACACTAAAAAAACCAAAAGAGCTGTTTTTTGCCACCGCTGAACAGAAGTAAAATGAATGGAAACTCAAAAATATTAGAATCACTAAACAACTCACCGAGTGTTGAACTTTTGCGTTTGCGAAATCGAGAAATGATTATTGAATTTCTTACAAATACCTTTTCAAGTGGACAAGGCACAATTTCGTCAGATAATATTCAAATACAATTAGCTGATTTCTTAGAGTACAAACAAGTTGAAAATGATGAGGACAGCGAGATCAACGTTTTTGACACTTACGAAGAAAAGGCAAAAAAATATATACATCATTGGACAAACAAAGGCTTCTTAGCTAATTACCCTGATGAACAAGGAGAGGTTTTTTATGAACTTTCAGCTCATTCGAGCAAAACTATAGACTGGTTGGCAAGTTTAAAAAAAGAGGAATTTGTTGGGACTGAATCAAAGTTCAACAACATTTTAAATCAATTGAAAGAATTGGTTGAATTTACCAATGAAGATGCTGAAAAACGTATTCAGTTGTTGGAAGAAAAGAAATTAGAAATTGAACAGCAAATTCAGAGAATAAAAATTGGAGAAGATGTAAAGGTGTTCGAAGAGTTTGAAATTGTTCCTCGCTTTAATCAAATCAATCAATCAGCCAAAGAATTACTATCTGATTTTAAAGAGGTTGAAGATAATTTCAAAGAAATCACAAAGGGGATTTATCAAAAACACGCTGACGGTAGTTTAACCAAAAGCGATATCTTGGAATTTACCTTTGATGCTTTGGATGAACTGAAAAGTAGTCAGCAAGGAAAAAGCTTTTATGCATTTTGGTCATTCATTTTAAACCCTGACTTGCAAAACCGATGGGAAATTCTAACTAAGGAATTGTATAGAACTTTAGAAGAAAAATCAATTTCTGTCAATGACCCGTTCTTGAAAGGAATGAAAAGACATCTTCACAATTCAGGTCAAAAGGTCTATAAAGCCAACGATAAAATGGCTGAAAAATTAAGCCGTATTATTCGTGAAAGCGAAAGTTCAAAATCGGAAGCCACCAAAATCATCATCCAAGAAATAAAGAACCAGCTTGTAGCAATAAGCAAAACAAAAAGGAAACCTGAAACTTCGTTTGAACTGGAAATGGAAATCGAAATCAACATTCCGTTTGAACGAAAATTAACAGCAGAACAAAGCGAAGAAATTATTTATACAAGTAAACCAGAAATTGCGGATGAAAGTATTACTTCGTCCGAGCATTTAGGTAAGTTGTTTTCACAATCAAACATTGACAAAGCTTTGTTGCGGAAAAGAGTTAAAGATGTTTTGAATGAAAAATCACAAACCACACTATTAGATATTGTTGAAATTTACGGAGGACTTGAAAAAGGGCTGCCCGAATTGTTTGGATACATAGGCATTGCAAAAGATTTTAAACATTATATCAGCCCTGATAATACCCAAAGAATCGTTTTTGATTCTAAAAACAACAGACAAATAAAAATCCCTGAAATTATTTTCACCAAATGAGCACTTTAGAGCAAAATACAACACCGTACAGTAAAGCAATTGTAAAATTGCTAAAGGGCGTTGTCGAACGTTCTTCAAACGTGTGGGACGATATAATCAATTATCAAATTGAAATCCAAGAATACATCAGTAAAATTGGATTAGAACTCATTGTAAAAAAAGACGATGGTTTTGCGTTTGTAAAACAATTTGAAGACAACGAAGGAAAAACACTTGGCTTAGTTCAAAGGCGACAAATTGGATTTGAAACATCGATTGTACTTGTAGTTTTAAGACAAAGTTTAGAAGAATTTGATAGCAATCCGACACAGCTGGCTACTGAGAAATTTATTACTGATGCCGAAATAAAAGACGAATTAGAACTCTTTTTGCAAGAAGGCTACAACAAATTGAAATTTCAAAAAGATTTGGACAACTACATAAAAAGAGTAGTTGAATTAGGCTACTTGAAAGAAATCAGCAAAAAAGACAACGAAACGAAATATCAGATACACCGAATAATCAAGGAAAAAATCACCCCTGATATATTAAAAGAATTTAAAACAAAGTTAGAAGCATATGTTGAGTCTGTTTAGTACAAGTTCGGATAAAGCAGGGTTCAGACTTCAATATATGGAAGTTTTTAATTGGGGAACTTTTGATGAAAGAGTTTTTAGAATAAATCCCCAAGGAAATAATTCGCTTTTGACCGGTGCAAACGCTTCTGGAAAAAGCACATATATAGATGCTTTGTTAACTTTAGTAGTTCCTGCTAAAAGAGACCGTTTTTATAATCAATCTTCAGGTGTTGAGAAAAAAGGCGACCGCACAGAAGAAACTTATGTTTTGGGGCACTACGGAAATATTCAAGAAGAAGGAAAAACTTCTACTTCTACACAAAAGTTGCGTGATACAAGCACTTATTCAGTAATCCTTGCTCATTTTAAAAATACAGATGAAAAGAAAATCACATTATTCCAAGTACGTTGGTTTTCGAACAGCGAACTAAGAAGACAATTCGGTATTGCTCACATTCCACTTGAAATAGAAAAAGATTTCAGTCAGTTTGACGGTAAAGGAAATTGGAAAAAGCGATTAGATAAAATCTACAATGCGAATACATCCAAACGAAAAATAGAATTTTTAGACGGCCCAACTGCTTATGCAGAACGAATGTCAAATCTTTTCGGAATGCGTTCTACAAAAGCTTTGAGTTTATTCAACCAAGTTGTCGGGGTAAAAGTCTTGGAAGATTTAGATGAGTTTGTCAGAACTAATATGTTGGAGGAGTACACAGAGAATGGCAAAAATTCAGAAGAAGCATTCATTGAATTAAAAGAGAGCTTTCTCACATTAATGGATGCGAAAACCAACATTGAAAAAGCAAAAGAACAAATAAAACAGCTTACACCAATTAATAAAATTGCTAACAAACTGGGGGAAATTCAAGAAAACTTGAAACAGTTGGAGTATTCAAAAGAGACGGCTGTTTATTGGTTTGCCCAAAAAGGTGTTGAGTTGGGTCAAAAGGAATTAGAAAAATGCAAAGAAGAATTGCAACGATTGAATGATGAATTAGCGGAATTACGAAGTAAAGAGGAAAAATTAAAGCAGGAAGAAAGAGCAATTTCTATTTCTATTGAAAAGGATGAAGTCGGAAGCAAAATAAAAGATTTAGAAAAGGAGATTAAGAGCCTAACAATATTAAAAGAGAATCGAAGTAAGAAGCTTGATGATTACAACAAAATCGCTCGAAACATTGAACTGCCTACCAATCCAATTGAAAGCATATTTAATGAAAATCGTGAAAAGTCGAAACAGTTAAAACAAAGAACTCAGCAAAATATTGATGATGAAAGCGAAAACCTTCGAGCGATAAAAAATAAAGAAGATGAGTTGACCGAATCGGCCAACGAATTAGTAAACACCATTCAAACGCTTCAAAAAAACAAAAATAATATTCCTGTAAATGAAGCTAGAATACGTGAGGAACTTATTGAAAACATTGGAGCAACAAAAGAAGAAATCCCATTTATTGGCGAATTGATTAAAGTAAAGGAAGATGAATTGGCTTGGGAACCATCTGTTGAAAAAGTGCTTCACAATTTTGCTTTGCGTTTGATTGTTCCGCCAAAGTACTACTCAAAAGTAAATCAGTATGTAAACAACAATGACTTGAGAGGTAGAATTCGTTACGACAAGTACGAACAGCAGGATTATCTCCAAAGTATGCGACATAAGGAGATTAACGAAAATTCCTTAGTCAATAAAATTGAAATAAAACCCAAAACGCAGTATGATGAATGGATTGAGAATTATTTGGAAGCTCAATTCAACTTTACTTGTGTGGATAATCTTTCAGAATTTGAACACCATTCAGAAATGGCAATTACGCAGAACGGTTTAACAAAATTTAGAAAAGGGAAACACGAAAAAGACGACCGTCCACATATTTCGAGAAAAGAGAACTATGTTCTGGGTTGGGATAATAAAGAGAAAATTGCGGCTTTAAAGAAAGAATTGGGCAATCTGCAAAACCAACAAACCGAAAACAAAAAGGCGATTGCAAGTAAAAATTCTGAAATAAAAAATTTAGGAACATTCAAAGATGAGTGCCACAATCTGTTTTCAAAGTTTGACAAGTATGATGATATAGATTGGCAATCTTATGCCCGTGAAATACAAGAAAAGACGGAACAGAAAGAAGCGTTGGAAAAAACAAATGACAGAGTTAAGAAATTACAAGAGCAGTTGAAAGATGTGCAGGATAAGTTGAAGCAACTTTCTGAAGTCGAGATTGAAAACAAGGTATTAGCTAAAGGAAAAAAACAGACCGATATAGATAATGTTGATAAAACGGTAAAAGACAACAAAGCCATTTTTGAGTCTTTGGGTAATATGGATAGCTCAGAGTTTGAAATACAAAATCCCAATTTGTTGAATATTGAGTATGTGAATTTTGAAGCAAGACGCAAAAATTTCCAGGACGATAATTCAAGAGAAATAGCAGAGCTAAATAAACAAAAGCAACAAAACGAGCGAGAAGTCAGCGTAAAAATAAATGCATTTAAACAGCCGACTGAAATTATTACTAGCAAATACAAAGACTGGCGTTCTGATGTAAATGCTTTGCCCGAATCAACTCACTTAGAATTTATCAGCGAGTACCAAAAGTTTTTGGAAAGATTAGAAAAGGATAATCTTCCAAAATTTGAAAAGAAATTTAATGATTATTTGCAGGAAACCATCACCAATAAAGTTGGTGATTTTAGAATGTTCTTTGAAAACTGGTCGGATACCATCAAAGAAAACATTAGGCATCTGAACGATTCCCTAAAAGCTATTGATTTTAAAAACAGTCCGAAGACTTATATCCAACTTGTAGCACCGAATAAAATCAATGATGAAGTAAAAGAATTTAGAAGACTATTGGAAGAAGCCGTTCCTAATGTCTATCAAATGGAGAAAACAATTGAAGGAAGAGAATATCACTTTAACAATCACATTCACCCCTTTATAGAAAAGTTAGATAAAGAAGATTGGAG
This sequence comes from Reichenbachiella sp. MALMAid0571, assembly GCF_040151475.1. Taxonomy (NCBI): domain Bacteria; kingdom Pseudomonadati; phylum Bacteroidota; class Cytophagia; order Cytophagales; family Reichenbachiellaceae; genus Reichenbachiella; species Reichenbachiella sp. MALMAid0571. The sequence continues at coordinate 5,360 of NZ_JBDKWG010000008.1, forward strand.
AAAAAAAGTAATGGATGTTCGTTCGTGGTTCAACTACAAAGCCGAAGAATTTTACAAAGAAACCAATCAGAAATTCAAAACTTATGAGGCTATGGGACAGCTTTCTGGTGGAGAGAAAGCCCAACTTACTTATACAATTCTAGGCTCTGCAATTGCTTATCAATTTGGTTTGACTAAAGAAGGATTACAAAGTAATTCATTCCGATTTATTGCTATTGACGAAGCGTTTAAAGCACAAGATGAAGACAAAGCAAGATATTTGGTAACCCTATGTAAGCAACTTCATTTGCAATTATTGGTGGTTACACCAAGTGATAATATTCACATCGTTGAAAACGATATTTCATTCGTTCACTTTGTAGAACGTAAGGAAGAAAGACATTCTTGGTTATACGATATGCCTATTGAACAATTTCAAGAACAAAAAGCGAACTACGTATTGCAATGATTTCACCACAGGAAATAAAGAAAAAGGCAGAAAGAAAATATGTTTCCTATCTTCAATCGCTAGTTGACAACAAGCCCTTTGAAAAATTGGTTATTCGTGGTGATAAGTCATATACCAAAACTTCATTCCCTGAATTTGAAAAAGAAATACAGTTAATTATTAGCCAATCAAAGGAAAAAACGGGCTTTGGATACTCATTGGAATTTCAAAATGTAAAAACAAAATCATTAGGTCTTCAAGCCTTACCAACCAATATATTCTTTGAAACCGAAAATGACTTTTTGAAATTTTTAGGTCGAAAAAATGAAGTTGAGTTATTCTGTAAAAGCACAAAGCACATCCTTGAAATATTTCCAGACTTAAAAGATTGGTTAATTAAAAATCCGTTGAAGGTAATCGCTAATCAAGCCGATTGGGAAAGTATTTTGAAAGTATGTAAATACTTCAAACAAAATCCCAAACCAAATTTGTACATAAGAGAATTACCAATAAAGGTTCATACAAAGTTTTTGGAGAAGAATCAAGGCGTAATCAGAGAATTACTTGATATTCTTATTTCAGCACATATCAAAATAGACGAAAAGTTATTTGAGAAAAGGTTTAACTTGAAATATGCCGAACCACAAATCCGGTTTAAGGTACTCGACAAAGAGATAAGTCAAAAATTCTTCTCAGGACTTGATGACATAGCTATTCCAGTTGGTCAATTTGAAATAATGGATCTGCCAATAAGAAAAGTATTGGTCGTAGAAAACAAAACAACCCTTTACACAACACTAACTCTTCCGAAAATGAATGATACAATTGCAATATTTGGTAGTGGATACAGTGTTATCAACTTAAAAAATGTGGAATGGTTCAACGGAATAGATTTACAGTATTGGGGAGATATAGATGCTCAAGGCTTTGAAATTTTATCTCAATTCAGGGGCTACTTTCCTCATTCGAAAAGTGTTTTGATGGACAAGAAAACCTTTGATAAGTATTTTGAAAACGATAACGGTACACCAACAAATATTTCAGTAAAACTTAACTTGACAAACAATGAACAAGAACTATACGACATATTGAAAGAGAACAACTGGCGACTTGAACAAGAAAAAATCCCGTTTGAATACGTGAATGACTATTTTGACAATGAATAAGCCAACACTCAACAGCCACACACATTGCCAAGCCGCTCAAAGCAGCCGCACAAGTCAAAGCTTGTCAATAAGTGTGTCTGTCCCAACGCGCGGAAGGAAAAATAAAAAGTACGACCGCACAATCGAGTAGATGGCCAGTGAGCAAATAGCCCACTGGTGCACCTCTCACACCACCGTACGTACGGGTCTCGTATACGGCGGTTCATCGAATCGAAGGTTGCGTATTCTGGTAGTAGGAAAGCATTGATTCATACCC
>NZ_JBDKWG010000009.1:0-360 GCF_040151475.1 Reichenbachiella sp. MALMAid0571
GCAGTATCAACTTTAAGCTTTTTGATCATTTCGAGTGCCTGATCTCCCAATTCATCTTGTCCCAAACTGGAAATCATTCCTGCATATTGACCGCATTGGGCACAGTGTGCAGCAAAATTCAAGGAAGCTCCTCCCAAATGCTTTTTTTCCTCTATAATATCCCAGAGTATCTCACCAAATACTAATACATTCATCATACGAAATATCTTTTATTGGTCAATAGACATTATCACGGTTGATTGATTAAGGGGGAAATTTGGTTGGCATAAGTTTGTTTTGTGCTGCTGTGAAACAAGATAAAAACCGACCTAGGCCAACCGAGGGTAAACTTAGGTCACTGCTTAGTTTAAATCAAATAGA
>NZ_JBDKWG010000010.1:0-11321 GCF_040151475.1 Reichenbachiella sp. MALMAid0571
TAGTGGTGTCCGACTAAATTTTAAATACCCTAAAAAAGTACGTTTAAACGAAATGAGAAAAGATTTTTTCGATTTCCTAAAACTACCCCCGCCCCCTGAAGGGGTGATCAAAAAGTCCCCTTTAGGGGATTTAGGCCTGCCTACCGATCAGGCAGGGGTGATTTTGATGAATTTCCTTAGAAGGCAAAATCTTTTCTCGGACACCAATAAAAACTTAATCATAATAATCTAATCCAAGATTGGTGATCAAATCTTCACCTTGCAGATATCTAAGGGTATTTTTCAATTTCATCAACTGAACAAAGATGTCATGTTGTGGTTTCAGTCCTTTGGCTGCCTGTGGAGATTTTAGGTAGAATGAAAGCCATTCTTGAATACCACCTTTCATTCCTGCTCTTGCTGCAAGGTCTAGAAAAAGTGCTAAGTCTAATACCAATGGAGCTGCTAAAATAGAATCCTTGCAAAGAAAATCTACTTTTATCTGCATTTTATATCCCAGCCATCCACTGATGTCTATATTGTCCCAACCTTCCTTGTCGTCACCTCGTGGTGGATAGTAGTTGATCCTTACTTTATGGTATAAATCTTTGTACAAATCAGGATGTAATTCTGGTTCCAAAATATCTTCCAACACACCAAGCTTGGATACTTCTTTGGTTTTGAAGTTGTCTGGATCGTCTAACACTTCACCGTCTCTATTTCCAAGGATGTTGGTTGAAAACCATCCGTTGATGCCCAGAGATCTTGCTTTTAGACCAGGAGCAAGAATGGTTTTCATTAATGTTTGCCCTGTCTTAAAGTCTTTTCCTGCTATAGGGCTACCAGTTTGCTTGGCTAGTTCTACCATAGCATCTACATCGCAAGATAAATTTGGAGCACCATTAGCATAAGGAATCCCCATTTTTATAGCGGCATAAGCATAGATCATGCTTGGTGCTATATCAGGATGGTTGTTTCTCAGGCCTTCCTCAAGTTTTTCAATGGAAGAGTGGACTTCACCTTCTTTGATGTAAATTTCAGTAGATCCACACCATACCATTACTGCCCGGTCGCAACCATTTTCTTCCTTAAAGCGTCTGATGTCTTCTATTACAGCTTCAGCAAGTTCCATTTTTGTGGCACCTTTTTTTACGTTAGGGCCACTAATGTTTTTGACATATTTTTGATCAAAAACTGCCTTCATTGGTTTGATTTGCTCCAACTCATCTTTGATTTGCTCTAACAAATACCTGTCGAGTACTCCTGCATTGACAGCAGCTTCGTAGGCATTGTCTTCGAAAATATCCCATCCTCCCAGTACAATATCGTCTAGTCCGGTTAGAGGGATGAAATCTTTGATAAGAGGATTGCGATTATCAGTTCGTTTGCCAAGCCTGATGGTACCCATTTGAGTCAACGACCCTATAGGTTTGGCTAGTCCTTTTCTAATGCTGATAACTCCAGCCATAAATGTGGTGGAGACGGCTCCCATACCTGGTGTAATAACGGCCAGTTTACCAGTTGGAGCCTGGATTTTTGCTTTTGTTGACATTTAAAATTTAGTTTATTTATTTACTTATAACCATTTTTCATTTTTATACCATTTTATAGTTTCTTCTATACCTTTATCTAGAGAGTACTGAGCTTTAAAGTCAGTATCTGTGTAAAATGAGCTGGCATCACATAGCCAATTGCTGCATTTCAATTCATTTATTTTATCAATGTTGAGTGGTGATGGCTTCTTGGTGAGTTTTCCCGCATTTTCGGATAAAAATGCTACTATGTTCACCAAAAACATTGGCAGTTTAATTACAAACGTTTTTTTATCCATCAAAAACTTAATACGTTCACTAAAAATAACATTAGTGTACTTCTGATTGTCTGAAATAAAATATGTTTTTTGCTGCACTTGACTCGTCGTTGCTCTAATGACCGCAGAGGCTAAATCCTTCACATATATAAATGACAAATATTGCAAGTTGTCCCCTATATAGACTTCAAGTTTATTGCTTATTAATTTAAAGAAGCTAAACATGTCTGCATCTCTTGGGCCAAAAACGGCAGGTGGGCGCATGATGACGTAAGGAAAGTTTGTAAGCCCTTTTAGGTACTCCTCTGTTTTTAATTTACTCCTGCCATATTCTGTAACCGGCATAGGAGGATCGAGTAAACTTATAGGAGTATCGGTATTGTGTTGGCCAGGCCCTGATGCTGCTAAACTGCTGATGAAAACAAACTTCGTAAGTTTATGACCGGAATTTATAATGGCTTCAACAAGGTTTTTACTGTACTCAAAATTTACCTTGTTGTAATCCTTGTCAGACAGAACTTTTGTTACTCCTGCATTATGAATTACATAATCCAATGATCCGTTCTTTTCTTTGAATGTTTTGAGCTGTTCAGCTAGTTTTTCGCAGTTAGAAAAGTCTATTTCAATAAAGTTTATTCTTGGATCTTTGAGGTATTTTAGATTGCTGGTTTTTCTAACAGCAGCAAAAACCTTCAATCCCTCTTCAAGTGCTTTTTCTACAATAAATCCTCCTATAAATCCACTGGCTCCAGTTATCAGTATATTCATAGTTTGTGGGAAGGGTGGATGAAATGAGGTAAACAATAAAGCCTGATACTACAGGCTTTATTGTTTACGGATATGTCTTTTTATTGTTAAATTTTATTTTGAACCAAGTCGGAATGATTGACTGTTGAGCCATTGTGATATCTTTCTAATCCTACAATGTCTCTGGCTTTTTGTAGTTTCTCGAATGCATAATCTATTTGATCATGCGAGTGCGTGGACATCAATGAGAATCTAAGAAGAGACGAATCACTTTTTACGGCTGGTGAAATAACAGGGTTTACAAATATTCCTTCTTCAAAGAGTACTTTTGTGATTTCAAAAGTTTTTTGGTCATTGCGTATATAAATTGGGATAATCGGAGATTCTGCTTCTCCAATGTCAAAACCTAGTTGCCTAAGGCTTGTCATTGCATAGTTTGTGTTGTCCCAAAGTCTCTCAATTATTTGAGGCTCTGTTTTTATGATTTCCAAAGCAGCCAATGCACTTGCAGCAGAAGCTGGAGGAATGCTGGCACTAAACATTAATGATCTGGCATTGTGTTTCATGAACTCAATAGCTGTTCTATCTCCTACGACAAATCCACCAAGTGAAGCTAAAGATTTACTAAATGTACCAACTATAAAATCTACGTCACCAACCAACCCGAAATGAGAAGCTGTACCAGATCCTTTTTCTCCAATTACACCTACAGCATGAGCATCATCTATTATGGTTGTTGCGCCATATTTCTTAGCGATTTTTACCATATCCGGAAGGTTGACTATGTCTCCTTCCATACTAAAGATACCATCTACTACTATAAGTTTAATGCTGTCTGAGGGAAGGGACGCAAGTTGTCTCTCCAAAGAGTCCATGTCATTGTGCTTGAACTTAATCACTTTTGAGAAAGACAATCTGCTGCCGTCTATGATAGAAGCATGATCCAATTCATCAATGAGGATATAGTCATTTCGTCCTGAAAGACATGAAATTACTCCAAGATTTGCCTGAAAACCTGTACTAAAAACCAGTGCGGCTTCTTTTCCAAAAAATTCTGCAAGGTTTTCTTCCAACTGTACATGGAGATCCAGGGTTCCATTTAGAAATCTTGATCCTGCACACCCGGTTCCATATTTATCAACAGCAATCTTTGCTGCTTCTTTCACTTTTGGATGATTGGTAAGACCCAGGTAGCTGTTTGAACCAAACATTAGTATTTTTCTACCATCAATGTCCACCTCCGTGTCTTGATTTGATCCTATTTCTCTAAAATAAGGATAAAGTCCACGGGCCTTAATTTCTCCTGCTAGGGTAAATTTTGAAATTCGCTCTTTTAAAACATTCATTAAGGATTCGTTTTTTTTCTAAAAGAAGGCCTAATTATCTGTGAAAATAGGCATTTATATCCTACTATTTATTAAAATGAAGCAAATTTAATGCTTTATTCCAAATTATTCACAATAAAAAACCTTCGTCTTTTTAATTACAATGACTGCCTCATAAAATTTATTAAACAGTTTTTTTATATAGTCTATGCTTCTTATAAACCTTTCCATTGATGTTTATAAGTGCTTTATTCATAGCCGGGTTGTTCTCCAAAATCCATGAAGCTTCACCAAATTCCATTTTTTTGTTTTTTGCTTCTTCAAAAGCCTTTATGTAAAAATAGGCATCAATACCTAGTCTCCTATACTCCTCCAAAACCCCTAAAGTAACAATTCTAACTCTATCAATTTTGCTTTTATAATAAAGAAGTTTAAAAATTCCTAGTGGTAACAACCTTCCCTTTTTTAATTTTTTAAGGGGAATGTTCATATCAGGTACGGTTAGTGAAAAACCAACCAATTTCCCGGATTTTTCTGCCACAAGCAAAAAATCCGGATCTACAATAGATTTCATGTCTTTAGCAGCATGCCTGAATTCTTCAATAGTCATAGGTACAAAGCCCCAATTTTTTTCCCAGGCAGCATTATAGACTTCAAAGATATTGTCAATTTCTTCTTTAAAATTTTTAAGATTTACCTTTCTGATATTGATACCTTTTGAATTTAGCCTCTCAAGAACTTTGCCAGATAATCTCATTAGCTTTTCTGGAACATCCTCTGTGTTGATTTTATATGAAAGCAAATCCATTTCGGATTTAAATCCATATTTTTCTATAAAATCCACATAATAGGGCTTGTTGTAAGTCATCATTACTGTGGGAGGAGTGTCAAATCCCTCTATCAATACTCCACAAGTTTCGTTTGTAGAGTAGTTGGTAGGTCCCATGATAGACTGGAGGTCATTGCCTTTCACCCAATCGACAGTAGTTTCTAATAATTTTTCAGCAACATTATAGTCTTCAACAACATCGAAGAAACCAAAATATCCGGTTTGATCACCAGTGTATTTGATATAATTGTTGTTTTTTATGGCTGCAATTCTTCCTGCGATAGTACCTTCTTTGTAGGCGAGAAAAAAGTCAGCTGTAGAATGGTTGAAAAAAGGATGTTTGTTTTTATTTAATAAATCCTTTTGCGCCAAATAGAGTTCAGGCACATAATTGTCATCGTCTGAATACAAAAGATGAGGGAAATCAATGAAGTCCTTCAATTCCTTTTTACTCTCTACCTTTCTGACCTCTATCATTAAGTAATGGCTGGTTTCAATTAAATTTTAACTACAAAGTTTGCAAAGATATATTTTACTCAACTTTAATCATATTTTATTGAATTTTATTCGATAAAAGCCCTTCAATTATGTTGGAATAAATGCCGTCATTACATCCTGTTTTATAGTTTTGCAACTTGAATTCAAAGTATGGAAAAGGGACTTAATAAAGCAGGCTTTTATAAGTTTGATCTGGGAGTAGTAGTATGGGCAACAATACTATCGGCTATCTATTTATTGATTGAAGTGTATGTTACAGGATATAGGCCTGATCATCTTGGCTTTTTAGTGTTTTATCTTGTGGGATTTTTCGCTCATCCTTCTTCTCGCAAGTTTGTGTTGGGGTTTTCGTTTTTCTTTGTTTACGCAATCATTTTCGATTCAATGAAGGGGTATCCCAATTACCTGTTTTCGGATGTGAGAATAGAAGAACCCTACATGTTGGAAAAACTTTTGTTTGGGATAGATACTGCTATGGGCAGAGTCACACCTAATGAATATTTCCTGGCACATAGTAGTACTTTTCTGGATGTGATGAGTGGGTCTTTTTATATCAATTGGATGCCTATACCACTAGGTTTTGGGATATATCTGTGGGTTACCGACAAGCGTATTTTTATTCATTTTTCAGTTGCATTTTTTACTGTAAATATTTTGGGATGGATTATTTATTATACCTATCCGGCTGCTCCGCCATGGTATGTCCAGGTGCATGGCTTTGAAGAGCATTTTGATATTCCCGGAGGAGTGGCAGGTTTGGTTAAGTTTGACGATTTTTTTGGTATAACACTGTTTCAGGATTTGTATTCCAAAGGATCAAATGTGTTTGCAGCTATGCCGTCATTGCATAGTGCCTATCCTGTGGTGGTCTTTTTTTATGGAATTAAAAAACGAGTGCATTGGCTTGTTTCCATGTTCTTTGGAATCTTTGTAGTGGGTATTTGGTTTGCAGCAATTTATACCTCACATCACTATACCATTGATGTAATTGCCGGAGCTTCTTGTTCTATTGCCGGAATCTTTATATTCGAAAAGTTTTTAACGAAGGGGAGGTCAGGTCAGATTTTAGAGAGATTAGTTGATAAAGTTTAAAAGCTGTCAAGAATTTGCTAATGAGATTTGAGAAATGCAATAGTTTTCTTAAACAGTCTATTTGTTTTCTGGTCAATGGTTTCCGGATCTAACTTTTTATCACTTGGTATTATTTAAAATAGTCAGGACATATTTGAAGAAACTAAAACTTCAAACTATATACTTGTTTACGGGTATCCCGAAGATGTCACTGCTTTTTAGGCTTACTATTGAGTGACGGTACCAATGGACTATATACTTCGGGATTGGTAAAAGCCATGAGAGTTCCGGGCCTTACCATAGAAGAAGTTTTCAAACAGGTAAGGATAAATGTTTTGAAAAAGTCGGAACAGAAGCAAAATCCCTGGGAAAATTCATCGCTGGTAGGTGACTTTTATTTTAGAAAATAGACCTGTAGTTATTAGAATTACTTCTGAATCAATTTTTTGCTTCCAAAAAGATGTCTTCACCCATTATTTGATTTACTTAGCTATATGCTATTCTAGCACGAATTTATGCCAAGAAAAGAAAATCAGGATCAGGAAGAGATCATATTGTGGGAAATGGTAAGGTCAAATGACTTACAAGCCTTCAATCAAATCTACCGAATACATTACCCCAGACTGATGTATATAGGAAAACAATTGCATTGTGATGAAGAAACAACCAAAGATTTGCTCCATGATACTTTTATAGAAATCTACGAGCGCAGAGCATCTATTAAAATACGATCCTCATTAAAATTTTATTTAATCAGGTGCTTTAAAAGTCATTTACACAAACATATAAGGCAGAATCAAGAGCACCTTAAAGTAATCGAAGAAGAGGAAAAGGAGATTCAATTTACTTTTTCCATTCAACAGGAAATCATACAAAATCAGTCGTCTTTAGAACAGTATGCCAGTATCGAGAAGGAAATTAATGCTTTGACCAGCCGGCAAAGAGAAGCAATGTATTATTATTTTAAAGAAGGGTTTGATTACGACGAAATTACCGAGCTAATGTCACTAAAGACACGTAGATCTGCTCAAAACCTCATTTATGAAGCAATTAAAATCATCAAGTCAAGATTGTTGTCCCTATTGTTTTTTGTTGGTGTTTCCTTCAAAGAGATATACTGAAAAACACTGTTCTTTTTGCAAATCTTAAGTCATTCGAAAAAATAATTTAAAAATTTTCATGTATATCCATGCAGGTTTCACTCTAGTATATTGAAAGTGAAAAAATATGGAATATAAAGACATTAAAGTTCAGGATTTATTGCAGGATGAATCTTTTGTGAAGTGGGTTGTGAATCCCAATGAAGCACTGGATAAAAAATGGAACAATTGGATCACCGAACATGGTGGTCAAACTCAAACATTAGCAGAAGCAAGGGAATTGATCCTTTCTATGAGCTTTAATGATAAAGAACAGGCATTGCCCGATGGAGGATTATGGCAAAAAATTGAGACCACTATAGAAAGTAAAAAATATGAATCTGAGTCTTCTGATTTTAGAAACCTTAAATACCTGTTGCGCATAGCTGTTGTATTGGTGTTGGTATCGGCTGTTTCTGTTTTTTATTATAGTAAAAATCAAAAAAACGAAGAACAGGCTTTGTTTTCACCACCGGAAGTGATTGTCAAGCAAAATCCTAATGGAGTGAAAACACAACTACGATTGCCTGATGGCACTAAAGTTTGGCTCAACTCTGGCAGCAAACTTATTTATCCCGCTACTTTCACTCAAAATTCCAGGAATATTGAATTGTATGGGGAAGCATTTTTTGATGTGGTTGAAGACAAATCAAAGCCCTTTGTGATCCAAACGCCCTATTTCCAAACTACAGTTTTGGGCACATCATTTTCAGTAAAGGCCTATGATAATTATCAACCTAAAGTTTCACTTGTAGAAGGTAAGCTAAAAGTATCCAAATTAGGAATAGATAGAATTATTCACCCAGGAGAACAAATTGTTTTGAAAGGAGAACAGTTAGCACTTCAGCCATTTGATTATGCAGAAGAAATTGGCTGGACAGAAGGTATATTATTTTTCAAAGAAGACAATATAACAAGTTTGTTTAGTAAGCTGGAGTCTTGGTATGGAGTGACTATTGAATTTGATGAAAACAAATTGCCTGACTCAAAATATTCTGGAGAACATAAGAACCAGAGTCTTGAAACGGTACTGAGAGGGATCAGTTATTCGCTCAATTTTGATTATGAAAAGAAAGATAAGAATATAAAAATAATGTTCAATCCAAATAAATAAATGCATTGATAGACAAGAAATAACTAATTGAAAAGTGGCACTGCCAGGCAGCACCACTTTTGCAGATATAGTATTTGAGAAAATTGGGAAGTCTTCCAACTACTATATCAATACCGTTTTAATAAATCTTCAATTACTAAAACTTTTCAAATTTATGAAAAATAAAGCTATACGACTAATTGTTAGTATCATGAAGTTATCCATTTATGTTTTTATTGTTCAGTTGGTGGCACTCAATTTTATTGTTGCCGGAGAGTCCAATGGACAACATAGCCGGAGCGTACGTGAAACATTCATATCACTAAATTTATCTAATGCCTCTATCAAAGAAGCATTTAAGCATCTGGAGTCTATTTCAGATTTTCGGTTTAACTATGACAAAGCAGATATCAATACCAAGCTTAGAATTGATTTAACTTATTCAAATACATCTGTCGCAGAAATCCTGTTAAACATATCAAAAGAGTACAAACTTGGATTTAAACAACTGAACAATACAATTCAGGTGGATAAACTAGAACATATATCACCTGATACTGCCATTGAGGTTGTTTTTTCGGATGTAGATATCTCCGGTAAAATCACCGATGAAAACGGAGATGGACTACCAGGAGCCTCTGTGGTTGTGAAAGGAACCACCACCGGAACCACGACAGATCTTGATGGCAATTATAAAATATCGGTAGCCGAGCAATCTGTATTGACTATTTCTTTTGTTGGCTATAAAACGCAGGAGGTTACTATTGGCAGTCAAAGTGTAATTGATGTGCAAATGGTAGTAGATGCTGAGCAATTGGAAGAGATAGTAGTCGTAGGGTATGGGACAGCAAGGAAAAAAGATTTGACTGGTGCTGTTGGTAGGGTTAACGTAAAAGAAAAGGCTACAATGATTAATGTTAGTCCAGTTCAAATGTTGCGAGGTTCTGTTGCGGGAGTAAATGTAACAGATAATGGTAGGCTTGGTTCTGATGGATCTATTTCGATACGTGGACAAAACTCAATCTCTGCAAACAATTCCCCTATGATTATACTTGACGGTGTTCCATATTCAGGTGCATTGACAGATATCAATAGCAATGATATTGAGTCTATTGATGTTCTGAAGGATGCAAGTGCAGCAGCGATTTATGGTTCTCGTGCTGCAAATGGAGTGATTTTGATTACAACGAAACGAGGTGATTCGGAAAAACCTTTGATTTTATATAACGCCAACTACGGAGGTTCCTATTTTGGACATATTCCTGAGTACTCGAATGCAGAACAATATATTCAAAAAGTACTTGATGGCAGAGCTGCAGATGGTAAATCGGCAGATCCAAATGATCTAGCCAATTATCTAAATCCACTAGAAGTAGACAATTTCAATAATGGAAAAACAATTAATCCATGGAAAGAGATTAGTCAGGATGCTCCTATGATGAATCATGAGATTAGTTTTTCTGGTAATTCAAATAACGTAAAGTATTACTTTTCAGGATCATACACTAATCAAAAAGGAGTGCTGCTCAATGATCAATTCAAACGTTATTCTTTTAGAGGTAATATTGAAACATATGTAACTGATTGGTTGAAAGTTGGAACTAATACCAGTTACTCTAATCGGGATTATTCTGGTAATGAAGCATCTTTTGGTGAGGCTTCTTACCTAAGCCCCTATGCATCTCTCTATAGAAATAATTCTAAATCAGATATTTATTTCTTGCCTATGAATGAGGGTTTTATTCATAATCCTTTGACAAACCCCTTTTATTCTGACAATCTGGACACGCGACAGAACTTTTTTACCAATGTATTCGCAAATATTGAGCTACCCTTTGGGATTAGCTATCAATTAAATTATGCCAATACATTAAAATGGTCAAATGTATTTGATTACAACAAATCATATTCGGCATCAGATGAAGGGGTCTTTAGGCTAGGAAGTGGCGCAAAAACACACGGAAATGAGCGAAACTGGATATTACAAAATATCATAAAATGGAATAAAACAATCAATGAAGACCATACAATAGATTTAACAATATTGTATAGCCGTGAACACTCTGATAGTAATAGTTCCAGACTCTCAAGCAACAATATTTGGAATGATGGCTTAAGTTATAATGGACTTCACATCGGCGAGAATGCTTCTATTGTCACGCAAGCTGGTGAGGATAATACACTTTCATCGATGTTTCGATTAAATTATCGGTATAAAGACAAATATTTGTTCACCATGACTGCCCGTCGCGATGGATATTCAACATTTGGTAATGGTCAGAAATATGGTACATTTCCTTCTATTGCAGTGGGATGGAATATTTCAGAAGAAAATTTTTTAAAAGGTACTACTTGGGTTAATTATCTAAAATTAAGATATTCCTATGGAAAGAACGGGAATCAGGCTATTGGCAGGTATGCTTCTTTGAGTAAGTTAGGTACTATTAATTATGTCTTTGGTGATGTTTCCGTACCATCAATTGGTCTTTATACTTCTTCAATGGCCAACGCTGATCTTGGATGGGAAACAACTCTGGCATCTAATTTTGGATTGGATTTTTCTCTTTTGGGAAATCGAATTTCAGGAGCTCTTGAGTATTATATTGTGAATACTGAAGATATTCTTTTACAAAGAACCATCCCAATTGTTAATGGTTTCTCTTCCGTTTGGCAAAATATAGGAGCCACCCGTAATAACTAAGCATTCGTGCGGCCGATAGGCCAAGCATGAATGTAGTGTTGAACGAACCGTAGTTGGTATTTGGCAGATAGTCTTATGGGTTTTTCGGTCTGTGGATTTGGTTGACCTGTAGATTTAAGTAGGTCTTTG
>NZ_JBDKWG010000011.1:0-686 GCF_040151475.1 Reichenbachiella sp. MALMAid0571
TGGTACGGTATGCTGATGACCTGATCATTCATTGCAGGAGCCAAATAGAAGCTGACAGAATACTTGCATCACTAAAAGAACGTCTAGAAGTTTGCGGTTTACGAGCCCATCCTGAGAAGACGAAAATAGTATATTGTAAGAAAGATGGCAGAAATCTAAAAGGTTATCCTGTACAGTTTGATTTTCTTGGATTTAGTTTTCAACCGATCAGGAATAGACTAAGACAAGGAGGTAGTTTTCTGCAATTTGACTGTAAAATGAGTCGTAAATCGAAAGTACGGATAACACAAGAACTTCGAAAGTTAGAATTTCATAATAAAACGCAACGAGGGATACAGGATTTGGCAACATTGCTGAACCCTAAGATTCGAGGTTGGATACAGTATTATGGAAAGATTAGTCGAAGAAGTTTAAACCCAGTGTTCTACTACTTACACCATCGGTTGATAAGGTGGATATTGAACAAGTACAAAAGCTTCAAAGGAAGCAAAGTCAAAGCTGTAAAATGGCTCAGGCGGGTTACGAACTCTTATCCAAACTTATTTTACCATTGGGAATTGGGCTACAAATTGGTCTGATCATTTTTAGATCATATCGACTGCATAATAAGAGCCGTGTGAATTGAGAGGTTCACGCACGGTTCTGGGAGAGGTTTAGGGGTGCAATTCCCCTTTACCTACTCGACT
>NZ_JBDKWG010000012.1:0-411 GCF_040151475.1 Reichenbachiella sp. MALMAid0571
GTGTTTGAGTTTATAGAAATCTGGTACAACCGTAAAAGAAAACACTCATATCTAGGGTATAAAACCCCCGAACAATATGGGAAAATTAATTGTTCAATATGCGCTTAACTTTTTGTCCGGTTTTTTGTTGTAAGTCCACACCTCCTTTTTCAGCTTCTATTCCATCTTCCATTGGTTCGCCTAATTTCCAAAGCCACTTATGGTCGATGGAACTACCATAGTCAAGCATCGAGAGTATGTTCTTCGTCTGTTCTTCTAACATATTTCGTTGGCCTAGGAGTCTGTCGGACTTAATAAACCACCCAATTATTTATATCTTGGGGCATGATATCATTTATTGGAGCGGATAGAGAACAAGTTTCTTTTATGCCACATGACCTTAACGATTGGCTACCTGAAGATCACTTGGCA
>NZ_JBDKWG010000013.1:0-4870 GCF_040151475.1 Reichenbachiella sp. MALMAid0571
TTGCCAAGTGATCTTCAGGTAGCCAATCGTTAAGGTCATGTGGCATAAAAGAAACTTGTTCTCTATCCGCTCCAATAAATGATATCATGCCCCAAGATATAAATAATTGGGTGGTTTATTAAGTCCGACAGACTCCTAGACAAGTACATGAAAAGGTGCAATATGGGTGTCGAGCAAATTAAAGATTACAATTCTAGGAAAGATGACATCTCCAGCTTTATTGATGAGTTACTTTGTGCTGATGTAGAACTATCCACTTTTCATAAAAAGAGTGAGTTAGAGCCTCGACTTGAAGATTTTTTGAAAAATCTGGCGAATGATGTCATATTCACCTTATACGTATCAAATGAACAATATCTTAATAAAGAATTAGATCAATTTGTTAAAATATTTCAATCTTATTTAGAGAAAATTGAAAACATAAAATTATCAATAGAGATACAAGAAAGCTCTAACGGAAAGAAGTTTGAATTCAAGGTGAAAGAAGAAAAACTTTCAACATCAAATTTCCAAGAAGCCCTAACCAGATTTGATGACTTTATTTCTCTTTGTATCTCTTCCCCTGAACAGGTCTTAGATCAACTTAGAGAAAATAACTTTGATCCGTCTGAGGCAATTGAAATTGTAAGAGAATTTTCTAAAAAGTATAAGAGGCTACTTTTAGATATTAATCACGAAAAGCAAAAGATTGAACTGAGTTTAAAGCAAGAGTTTGAAAATTCATTGCTTGAACAAAACATAGATATAAGTTCTAGAGAATTGAGCCTTTTCAGTAATCAAAAGGCTAGTTCAATGCCCAACCTATTAACAACGGATAATTTAAAACGATTTTCTGATCACGAATTCCAAATACTGCAATTAGCAAGTCAATATTCACAAAATGAAAAGTTGCCAGAGGTGAAAACAAATTTGGAAATTCTCAGGGATTTAGATTTACCTAAAGAAGATAAAAAGGTCGCTTTTAATAAGCTCAAAGCATTTCTTCTCAAAACAGGAAAAAAAGCAATGAAACAAGCTGAAGACGTAGGAGTCAAAGTATTGATAAAATATCTTGAAAGTCAAGTGGTATAAAATACCTCTAACAAACACTATCATCCATAAGCCAACTGAGCTATTTGCCAAGGCTGTGGGGATCAGATACTTTTATAGATATTTGAAAAGTTCAGCTTACGGATGATAGTTGGCCGTTAGTGTGCCACGAAGTGGTACTTATCCAGTGGGTGTAAATCCCATCAGGGCAATTGACTGTTCACCCTGAAGAGCGCCAGACAGTACACTCTGTGAGGAGGATGCTGAAGCTTTGGCAATCAAGTATGCAAGCCGTAATGCGCAAGTGTGAACCCATACTAGCTTCGAAAAGGCCCTTGTAGAATTGGGGAGAGTGTTGACGATCTCGAACCCTGCCATACCAAGTGGATCAACAGTAGAATGAAGTTTGGTAAACTACCGGAGTAATAGGGATGGCGTGCATACAGATGGATGAGTATTAAACGTGGGAGGTCTTTTATAATAAGGAATGGCAATCCTAAACAAGCTGATATAAGTATTACGAAGTTCAGAGATGGTTATAAAAGAAGTCGGAGGAGCTCATAGTACCAATAATTGGGGAGACAACATAACTCACCATAGGAAAGGGGCTCTACTTTAGCAAAGCTTACAATGAAAGATAGAATGAGTTGTATTGATGCAAATCTATTAGCAAGTCCACCCTCGCAATGCGAAGAGAAAGTTCGTGTCTTTCAAAGGAAGCTATATATTCGAGCCAAGAGAGAGAAAGGCTTTAAGGGTTATAGTCTGTACGATAAGTTATATCAAGGCTATTTTCTAGTAACTGCTCTGGGAGGCAGATTTTCATGACACCTCGTCTGGGTTTCGTCCAAAAAGGGGAGCACAAGATGCGATCAAACAGATCAAGCAAAACATCTATGAAGGACATCAATTTGTATATGACGCAGATTTGTCAAAATACTTTGATACGATACCCCATGGCAAATTGTTTAAACTGTTGAAAGTTCGTCTAGCAGATGAAGGGATATTAGGTTTGATTCATCAGTGGCTAAAAGCACCAGTTCAACTAGCAGACCATACTCTAGAAGCAAATAAAGAAGGGACACCACAAGGGGGAGTAATATCTCCGCTTCTGTCCAATATTTATTTACACGCTTTTGATCAGATTGTAAACAATCCAAATGGAAGGTTTGCCAAGGCAGGCATTCGTATGGTCAGGTATGCCGATGATTGGTTGTTAATGGGTAAATACTATTTCAGTAAAACGATACTGAACTATATAGACCGAATAATGACCAATATGGGATTGAAGCTCAACAAAGAGAAGACCAATCTGCTGCATACAAGCAGAAGTAGTTTATACTTTTTGGGTTTTGAGTTCCGCAAGATCGGGTCGAAATTTTCTTGGAGTAAGAAAAAGTACCTGAACGTATGTCCGAGTAAAAAGTCGAGGAGTAAGCTGTTTTCCAAGCTCAAGGAGCTATTTGGCAAACGCAAACACTGGACAATAGAATGGATAGTATGGAAGCTCAACCCTGTATTACGAGGCTGGTTGAATTATTTTTCAATCAGCAAAGTGACCCATATATGGGACACGATCAAGGTTATCAAGCAACACCTGTCTTACAAGCTGTTCAAATGGATGAAAGGAAAAGGAAGGAAGGCGCATCGGAAGCTACGCCAGCGACCCTATGAGAATTTAGTAAAGTTTTACAGCTTGCTGGATTTGGACAAGTATGCCCGCCTGAAAACGCTCTCGAAAGCTGAATAAAGAATGCTATCGGTAAGCCGTGTGAGGGAAAACTTCATGCACGGTTTGATGAAGGGGGTACTGACAACTTACAATACTTTTATATCTTTATGATAAAAATAAAAGTAGAGGGTTGTCAGACCCTACTCTACTATGGCATAGGGAAATTCTCAGAACATTCTTCATTAAATATTTGAACATGGGAAAATTTTCCTATATTTGTTTTGTTGTTCTGGGTTAGAACTAACTAACAATGGAAAGTTACCTCATGCATAGTGACATTGATAAATTATTAGCAGGTATATTCAGTAGCGAAGACTCGCCCTCCTTACGAGAGCTATTCGAGCAAAGAATTATTCAACTGAATATAACCAAATCCCAAGCATATGATGCTTTGGAAATGGACAAAAAGTCTGTCGAACCTATATTGGACAATGAAGCTAAACAGGTTGACACAATTAAACTTCTGAAGATCGGTGAATTTCTTAATCTTGATGTTGAAAAAACAATTCAACTTTATTTAAATCAAAATACAGCCGAGAAAACTAGAGAACTAAACAGGACTAGAAAAGCGAAATTCATTTTCGAGAATTTTGACCTAACTGGCCTTAAAAAGCTCGGATTTATTAGTGACATAAAGAATCTGGCTGAAATCGAAGATCGAATTGTTTCTTTCTTTGGACTTAAGGACATCTTTGAGTACAGAGATGAAACCTTAAATAGGGTTGCATTTAGTAAATCTAAAATATCTGCCAGTGACAAACTACGAGCATTTTGGATTCGAACAGCATATGCACAATTTGAAACTATCAATAACCCAAATGAGTTCGATCGCGATCGTTTAAAGCAATTGATCAGCCGAATAAAACCCTATTCTCGGAATGAGAAGGATGGCTTCTTTACAGTATGCAAGGCATTGTATCATGCAGGGGTAACGGTCATTTTTCAAAGACACATTCCTCAAACTCAAGTACGAGGAGCAACATTCGTGGTAAACAACAAGCCATGCATTATTATAACTGACCTGTTCAAAAGATATGGAACGATCTGGTTTTCTCTATTGCATGAATTGTTTCACGCTCTATACCATTTAGATGATATTAAGACTAGATCCTTTCATTTAACAGGTGAAGCAGACTTATGGCTTGATAACGAAGAAGAGGCTGATGATTTTGCCAGAAGGTATTTTCTACCTGACGAGCGATATAAATTTATCGTCCCATCGATTTCTAATCACTTTGTTGTTCAGAAATATGCTAAGGAATGGGATATACATCATTGTTTGATTTACAACTTCTATTGCTATGACAACCCTGAATATTGGCCTGGATACAACAAATACGATCCTGGCCTAGATGAATCAGTCCAGAAGATTAATGCCATACCATTTAATAAAGAAACGGTAAGTGAAATTGTATTGGAGATCAAAAATAATTTAGAACTAGTTTGATTATGAACGAAGAAAGTAACGATAAGGAACAAGAAAAAAAGTCTGAAGAGCAGAAGAAGCTAGAAAAGGAAAAGAGACGCAGAGAGATTGAAGAAATACTCTCAGAGGCTAATAGCAAAACCGGAGAACAACTGGTTATTGATGAACTCGGTGCGGTTAAATCACAAGACGAGCTGAAAGAGTTTGCTTTAGGTCACATACCAGATGACCCAGAAGAAAAATACAATGTTTACTACAAGGGTATTGAGAAACTTTTAAAGAAATTCTTACCCGAAGGAGATAAGTACAAGTCTGCTAGAGAAGTCATTCGAGAAGAAAAAAAGATTTTCTTAACTCGAGGCAAAAAGCTTAATGACAAAGGAATTCGAGGTGCTGACAGTCGTATGGCATATATACAGGACATGGAAGAAGTGATGAACTTGATAACAAAATGGGCATTTGAAAGCAGAAATTACTTTGAATTGTATGGACTTCTTAGGGATAAGAATGAAGAATTAGGATACCATAACGATTAACGACATACAATAACTAAGCATTCGTGCGGCCGATAGGCCAAGCATGAATGTAGTGTTGAACGAACCGTAGTTGGTATTTGGCAGATAGTCTTATGGGTTTTTCGGTCTGTGGATTTGGTTGACCTGTAGATTTAAGTAGGTCTTTGA
>NZ_JBDKWG010000014.1:0-1572 GCF_040151475.1 Reichenbachiella sp. MALMAid0571
TTTGGTTGACTTCCCTGTCAAACACAGATTTACTGCCATCATTTTGAACTCCTTATCGAAGTGTCTTCTTTCTTGTTTCATCTTATGTAAATTTAGCTTAACGAGCTTAACTTACTGTCCTGTCAAATGTAGCAGTTCCAGTGTGCAAGATTACGTTTACAACATGTTCAACCAACAAACTCCAGCATGTGACCAGATAACAACAATCTCGAATAAACTGATATTAATATTTCCCGATGACATTTTCGGGTATTCGAACATCGGTGCATGTAACCTCATGAACAAAAATTTCAACGAGGCAATTAACTGGTTTAAAAAAGCTGAAAATATTGATGATCAAGATCCAATTGTACTCTCGAACATTGCATATGCCTATATGAACCTTAACATGAATACGGAAGCAATTGAATATTACGAAAAAGTTGCTGCAACTGGAGACGAACAGTATAAGAGTTTTGCTCTTCAAAAAATAGAAGAATTAAAAAAGTAACAGTGGCTAACAAACGCTGATGAATGAATGGGGTTTTATCGGTCAGGATACTTTGGTGGGGATTGGAAAGTCCGCCACAATTAATAAATTTAAAACAAGGCGTGGCTATGTGCGAGAGGAAAGATTAGTGCATTCTAATCCCCACTCATCATAGCTGGTCGTTATGTGGCATATTGCAATGAAGAAATACCTAACCATATTATTAGCAGTACTTGTTTTCTGGTCATGTAGTGACAAACAGTCGAACTCTGCAAATTCAATCCAGAACGAATTTTTGAAAAGGCAGATCGAGAATTCCAAGTCTAAGCTCAAGGACAAAGTATATGAAACGGGCTACTCACCTGCTGGAAAAAGATTTATAGAAATAAGTCAGCAAGTTTCCAACCGAACGACTGAACTCATAGAAAAGCTCTCAACAAATGTAGCCATCTCAACTACAGATATTGATGAACTAATTGAAATGGCTAAGTATGAATACGACACCATTAAATTTGACTCAACATTTCTAAGAAAATCCTTTGAAAACTACAGTTCATTGAGAACGGAAAACTTCGAAACTTCACTGCTCATGTTTAACCTCGATGTGATCGAGAATGCAAGGGAACTCCTTAGCAGCTACTTCTTCGATGTTGAATATTTTATTCCTGTGGTTCTCAGCGACAAGTTCAACATCAAAAAGGGAGAGACATTTAAAGGAACGGCAATTTTACAAGCCAAAATGGCTGCTATAAAGTACCTCTACGAAATCAAAGACCCACAAACTGAAGAAGGTTATGTTCAACTACCAGCTTGGAGCACAAGTAATTACGATGGAATAGTTAGAATCAAAGGAACTCAAGTCGGAACTCACAAAATCAAGATTCGTACTACGCAGCGATACGATAGTGGGATCGAACGAACTTTTGAAGAGGAGTTTGAGATAACCGTAACGGAATAAGCCACATAATCGAGTAGATGGCCAGTGAGCAAATAGCCCACTGGTGCACCTCTCACACCACCGTACGTACGGGTCTCGTATACGGCGGTTCATCGAATCGAAGGTTGCGTATTCTGGTAGTAGGAAAGCATTGATTCATACCCTT
>NZ_JBDKWG010000015.1:0-2029 GCF_040151475.1 Reichenbachiella sp. MALMAid0571
GTTTGAGTTTATAGAAATCTGGTACAACCGTAAAAGAAAACACTCATATCTAGGGTATAAAACCCCCGAACAATATGGGAAAATTAATTGTTCAATATGCGCTTAACTTTTTGTCCGGTTTTTTGTTGTAAGTCCACTATATTGTTAGAATTCATGTAAATATCGTCGAGGACATTTCAGAGGATTTAGAAAGATTTGGTGTCGAGCAAGGGATTGGATTTGTGGCCATTGGTTCGGCTAAGTTTTGCTCGTGATACTCGTTGAAAGTAGCCTTTCAAAACGTGTGCACGTTAAAAAACTTAGAGAAGTTAAGCGAAAATGGCCACAAAGTCAAGGGGTTTACCATTCGCCACAAATAATTCTTCTTCAAAATGTCAGAACATAGCAAGTCTATGGTTCCATCATTTTGCAGAACAACCCTATGAAATGCGGCAGTAGTTTCCGATATTTAAACGAACAATAACAGCGTCTAAACAATCATGGCCCCTAAAGCTTTCACGCAAAAAGCCATGCCACAATTTTTAGCCGCTGTACGTTGGCGTGCATTTGAAAAAATACAGAATGCTTAATAAAGAACAGAAAGACCAGTTTTCAAGCTTGAGAGTTGAACTAATTGACCTTAATATTTTAGCTTGCTTTTATATAAGGAAGTTGAATAGACTTGGATACCTCTTTCAAAAAACCACAAGGCATTACATACTCGAAGAATTTACTTCTCTCAGGTATATGGAGAACGGTCTCATACTTCACCTGACAAATCTTGATGACGATAGTTCAACATTCTCATTCCGAAAAATTTTGAAAGCTACCAATAAGACAATTATTGATCAGGGCGCGATAAAAGAACTTAAAAGTGATTTTGATTCATTTCGAAGAAATGTCAACTACCTAAAAGTTCAACATAGAAATAACAGAATAGCACATTTGAATTACTCTAAGGACTTAAATATTGATGAATTCTTAAACTTTGACAAGCTTATAAAGCCCCTAATTGATGAAGCAAACAGAATTGGAGACAAACTTTGGGGAGAAAAAATAGAGTACCGATTTAAGCTTGGAACTTATGAAGGTATTTTAAATTTTAGAGAAATATTTGAAACATTAAAAACAGACTTGAACGGACAAAAAGACTTTGTGTAAACAAAAAATAAAGAAAATTGAAGATTGTAACTTGGAATTGTAATGGAGCATTTAGAAAGAAGTTTGAACATATTTCGGACTTCAACGCTGACATTTACATTATCCAAGAATGTGAAAACCCAGCCGAATGTAGAAACCCAAAATATCAAGAATGGGCTGAAAACTATGTTTGGATTGGCGACACCAAAAACAAAGGACTTGCAATATTCGCCCGCCCAGAAATTGAATTAAAGAAACTTGATTGGTCAAATAAATTCAAAGACCACTTTGTAAAGCACTTTTTACCGTGTAAAATCAATCAAGACTTTGACTTACTTGCTATTTGGACTCACCGAAACAACTCACCAAATTTCGGCTACATTGGACAATTATGGAAATACTTGCAAGTCAATAAAGACAAACTAAATACGACAATTATCGCAGGAGATTTTAACAGTAATACAAAATGGGACGAATGGGATAGATGGTGGAATCACTCTGACGTTGTAAACGAATTAAAAGAACTTGGAATTGAAAGTCTTTACCATAATTACACAGGAGAACAACAAGGTGCTGAGACAAATCCGACTTTATATTTTCAGCGGAAACTAGACAGACCTTATCATATTGACTATGTTTTTGGTGCCGAAAAATTTTCTAATGGCCTAAAGAGAATTGAAATTGGACAAGCAGATAAATGGTTGGAAATAAGCGACCATATGCCAATTATCTGTGAAATTGACGACTGAAAAATAAAAAACGACACGCCAATAACTAAGCATTCGTGCAATAACTAAGCATTCGTGCGGCCGATAGGCCAAGCATGAATGTAGTGTTGAACGAACCGTAGTTGGTATTTGGCAGATAGTCTTATGGGTTTTTCGGTCTGTGGATTTGGTTGACCTGTAGA
>NZ_JBDKWG010000016.1:0-316 GCF_040151475.1 Reichenbachiella sp. MALMAid0571
CCACTGATCGTTCCGACATTTCCTGATACGACCATACTGAACGTTTGAGAAGCTGAAGAGCCGTCTTCATAATCTAAGGTATAAGTCCCGTCAGACAGGTTGCCGGTCGTCAACGTAATGCTTCCGTCTGTGCCGGAACAAGTCGTTGGGTTACTCTCAGCATTGTCTGACAAGGTTGGAATGGATGGATCGCTCAACGTAACGTCTATATCGGCGACTGAACTGCAGCCTGATTCTGTTATACTGATGTTGTTGTAAACTCCGGCACTCAATCCACTGATTGTTCCGACATTGCCTGATACAACCATACTGAACG
>NZ_JBDKWG010000017.1:0-276 GCF_040151475.1 Reichenbachiella sp. MALMAid0571
TCCCAGATATTCGGATGGAATTTTAGCACTTCTTTCATAAAAGGTTATTCTGTTATATGCATGGTTAATTATCGTTATGAATGTTAAAATCACATTAAGCAGAGGGGTGATTTATTCTGTATAGCGATTTAGCAAATAATAAACCTTATCACGGTTGGTTTTGTATAGCTCTGTAGCAAAGCCTAAGATTGTGCAGAGCAGCAGCAATTTTGAATACCCGATCCCTGACCTGATAAGTTTTGAGCCTGATTTTATTTCGAATGATCTTGAGCCTTT
>NZ_JBDKWG010000018.1:0-7125 GCF_040151475.1 Reichenbachiella sp. MALMAid0571
TGGTTGACTTCCCTGTCAAACACAGATTTACTGCCATCATTTTGAACTCCTTATCGAAGTGTCTTCTTTCTTGTTTCATCTTATGTAAATTTAGCTTAACGAGCTTAACTTACTGTCCTGTCAAATGTAGCAGTTCCAATAATCGTAAAGTGGGCTGGGACATAACGACCCTCCCGCCGAAGAGCTTTAGCATCCTTTCAGCCTTTAGCAATGACCCAGCGCTTGAAAAGGCTTTTAAAGATAGCAACCGCCAAATGATGGAAGAAGCTGAGCGCCTAATACTTGCCCAGGCCAACACTCAATATGGCCGTTTTTTTGAGCAAACGGGCAATGCCTGCTGGGCTGAATTTCACCACAAGATTGGCAGGCCGGTCGAGCATGATAGAAATGGCAAGAAAGTCTTTGCCGGACAGCCTTTGGAGCATATTCATAATTTCCTAATATCTGCCACCTACAGCAAAGGGCGGGATAAGGTTTTGGCGATTGATCCTTTTTTGATTTACAAATCAGCCCCATACCTCCAGTCATATTTTCATACCGTGCTCAATAACAAAGTTGCCGAATTGGGATATCAGGTAGAGCGAACGCAAGATGCCTGGGAGGTTGTTGGTGTTTCACATCTCAATGAACGCTTTTCAGAAAGGTCAAAAATCATTGATCGGATTGCGAAAGAGAAAGGAATAACGACTGATCAGGAAAAATCAAAATTAGGCGCTCTCAGTCGTGTATCAAAAAGCAAGTCCGTACCTGAAAACGAGCTTTATGATCTCTGGAAATCACAGTTGAGCAAAGAGGAATTTGATGCACTTCAAAACCTGAAAGGACTGTCAAAAAGAACATCAAACGCAATTAGCCCGAAAGAAGCAATAGACAGAAGCCTTGAACATTTCCTTCAAAGAGCCTCGATTGCAGAAACCAACAGGGTATTGGGCAAAGCAATGGAGATAAGTTACGGCAGTGGCCACAGTCCTGCTGATTTTGAAAAGGAGTTAAAAAGCAGGGAGGATATTCTCTACTCGGAAGAACATGGCGTTCCGATCCTGAGCACCCGTCAAATGGTGCGAATGGAAGAGAGAATGATTACTATGGCCGTTTCCGGAAAGGGCAAATTCAAAGCGCTTAACCCAGAATACAAAATCAAACGGGAATTCCTGAACGAAGATCAGCGAAAAGCGATCCGTGAAGCCTTGAGTACGCAAGACCAGTTTTTTGCCATAGAGGGCAAGGCAGGATCAGGGAAAAGCACCTTGTTGCAGGAATTGTCCGATGGGTTAAAAGCTGTTTCCAGGAACATTGTCCCGATTGCTCCTAGTTCGCAAGCCGTGGAGGTGCTTCGCAAGGAAGGATTTGAAGATGCACAAACCATAGCGTCATTTCTGATCAATCCAAAGCTTCAGGAGAACATTCAGGACGGTGTATTATGTGTCGATGAGGCCTCTATGATCGGAATCCCGACCATGTCGAAAATCCTTACGATCAGTAAGGAACGCAATGCCAGGACGATCATGGCAGGAAACATCCGGCAGCACTCAAGTCCCGGGGAATATGGGGATGCGCTTCGCATCCTTCAGCAATCAGGCCTAAAAACTGTCCATGTTCAACAGAATATGAGACAGAAGCCAGCCGACTATAAAAAGGCTGTGGATCTGATTAGCCAAAAAAAGCTCCTTCAAGGCTATCAGATTTTGGACAAACAAATGAAGGCTGTTCATGAGATTCCTGAATATGAGGATCGTCTGAATAAAATCAGTGATGATTACATCAATTCCGTCAAAGCAAAACGCAGTGCCTTAATTGTAAGTCCAACACATGCCGAGGGCGATAAAATCACTGAAATTGTTCGTGAGAAGCTGAAAAAGGCAGGGCTGATCAGGGGCAAAGAAAAGTCCTTTGATACGCTGAAGGATTTAAGCCTGACGGATAGCCAGAAGAAGGATGTGATTTCGTATCAGGAAGGCCATGTTATTCGCTTCATTAAGAACCAAAAGGCTGTCGATAACAAAGCAGGGTTTAAAGCAGGGTCGCATTATGAAGTTTTGCCCCCTGGCAAAAAGGACGAAGTGAAGGTGCGTGATCTAAAAACCAAACAGGTTTTGACCCTGCCGCACCAAAGCCCTGAACACTATTCCGTCTTTCGAAAGGACAAAATGAATATTGCCGTGGGTGACCTGATACGGCCTACGGTGAACCTGAAATCGAAAGAAGGCACAAAGGTCAATAACGGCACGCCACAAGTTGTAAAAGGATTTAGCAATGGCCACATACAGCTTGAGAATGGAAAGACCCTGGCAAGGGACAGCTATCATATAGCACATAATCATGTAAACACATCACACGCCGCTCAGGGGCGTAGCTGCCAGGATGTCTATGTGAGCATGAGTGATGCTTCATTCGGAGCTGTCAACGATCAGGCTTTCTATGTGGCTGTTTCCAGGGGACGAACACGGATCAATTTATACACAAGCTCAAAACAGGAACTAAAATCAGCCATTCAAAGAAGTGGTGAAAGAACGACTGCAACTCAGGTTGCAGAAGCGCATAAGCGGCGATTGCTGGAACAAAAGCAGCGTCGGGATTATCAAAACAGGATTAAAACTATTGAGGACCATGCGGTATCAAGACAAAGACATAAAGAAACTACGAGGGATATTTCCGGCAGAATCCAAAAAACCAGATAAGGACGAGCCAGGTGAGAATAGTCCTGCGGTATTTTCTACAGGTCAATTCTACGCCATCGGTTCAGAAGATGAAGTGATCAGACGTTTTGAGATTATATGCTCAGAAAAGAAGTACAGTTTTTCATACGCCCTTCTTCCGATCTATATCCTGGAAAATAATGCAAGGCTTTACATCAAGGCATACGAACTCTTGATAACCATTGTCGGACGCAATTTGAGTCCGGTTCACAAGCACTTTAACAGAGAGAACATTCTTTGGATAAAAGCCAGTGCCAGCGGCAAGGATGATGGAAGCGCAGCTACATTTATTAAGGACATTATTATTGAAGGCGAAGCTGTAAATGAGAGCAATTAACAATATGGGTTATGAAAGGAAACGAGAAAAAACGATATAATCTGAGCCCTCAGAACCTCAATGAAGCTGAGGCTCAAAACCGCCTTGATTTATATAGCCAGCAGGGCGATGAAAGACAATATTTTTCAATTCAAAAAATCAAGAAACGCTATCTGAACAATAACCGGGCCAAGTCAGACAAAAGGGCGGTTTCGGATG
Organism: Reichenbachiella sp. MALMAid0571; assembly: GCF_040151475.1. NCBI lineage: Bacteria > Pseudomonadati > Bacteroidota > Cytophagia > Cytophagales > Reichenbachiellaceae > Reichenbachiella > Reichenbachiella sp. MALMAid0571. Next base: position 3,232 of record NZ_JBDKWG010000018.1, read on the forward strand.
CATATCTGGCGCAAGGATACAGGGCGGGCTTTACACATGCCTCACCTGATACCATCAGATATTCAAGGGAAATAGAAGACCAAAGTGAAAGAGATCAGGTTTTAAGGGAGGGCCGGAGTGAATACCGCAAGGGTGAAAACCTGAGTAAATGGTTCAACGACAAGGAGGTTGAGAAGCCAGAAGAAGAACCTAAAAATGAAGTAGCTGACAAAGCAATGGCCCGCAAACAAATCGGAAAGCTCATGGCAAATTATAATCGAGCCATTCAGCCGAAAAACGAGGAATTGAAGCCTGTATTTAAGGCGGTGCGAGGGAGGAATCCAGATCGTGGAATTGATAGATAAAAGAAAATGAATAAATAAACTTCCAGGCGATGAAAGTAATACTGATCGAAGAAGAAGCCTTTTTTGAGTTGATTGAAAGAGTGGTTGAACGGATTGGGAGCAAGCGTTCAAAAAAGGAAAGAAATTGGCTTACACCTGAAGAAGCAATGAAAGAATTGGGTGTCAAATCGACCACCACCCTTCAGCGCTACCGTGATGAAGGCAAGATCAGGTTTTCACAGCCCAGCAAAAAAATCATCCTCTATGATCCGACTTCCATTCAGGAATTTTTGGAGAGTAAGGTGCATGATACCTTCTAGTTAGAACATAAAATAATAAAGCAATGAAACTATTCGGCTCAAAAGAATCTAAATCACATGAAGCTTTGCTTGATTCAAGCCTTTACAAGGTTCCTGGCACAAACACCGTGATTACATGGGCAGACGCTGTTGAAGGTACTTTGATTACGGGGGCAACAGGGAGTGGGAAATCAAGCGGGGCGGGTAAACACATCGCACACGCAATGCTAAAAAGTAAGTTTGGCATGTGTATTCTCTGCGCCAAAAAAGATGAGCGGAACAGATGGCTCGCTTACATCAAAGAAGCTGCACCGGAACGCATGAAGGATCTGGTCATTTTCAACAAAGAAAGCGGCCTGCATTTCAATCTTCTTCAATACGAAATGGAGCGTATCGGTGAAGGATCGGGAGACGTGCTGAATGCCGTTGAAGCTTTGATGAGCCTTAACGAGCAAAACAGGGTTTACCTTTCCGGAGGAGGGGGCGGCAAAGACGAACGCTTCTGGGATTTATCCTTACGAAGATTGATTAGCCGTTGCATATCAACACTCAGGCTTGCAGGAGAAGAAGTCAGCATAACTAATATGCGTAAACTGGTTACTGATTGCTTTAAAGATGATGAGCCGGATTATTATCAAAAACTGGAGCTTCAGGCAACTAATAAAGGGGGTGATCCCCAACAACGCAAACAGGCTACTGATGAGCTGGAGTCCTGGATCGAAACCAGCTATTTCCTTCAGGTGTTATTGAAAATATCCGATAAGGAGTTTAACACTTCCGATAGCGAAGAGCTAGAACTTGCCATGAATTACTGGATCAAGGAATTCCCCAAAATCGGAGAAAAAGCAACGAGTATCATTGTGGAAAGCTTTATGGGTATTGTAGAACCTTTTTTGAACAAAGGGATATTAAAAGATCAGTTTGCAAAAGGACTTAGCCCCGATTTACTTCCTGAAAATATCTATAAAGAAGCCAGGATCGTGCTGATAGATTTTCCGGTCAAGGAATTCGGTATTGCCGGCATTTATGCAGCAACGATATTCAAAACAACCTTTCAGGCGGCAATGGAGCGCAGGGATATTGAGACGGAGAACAACCCCAGGCCTGTTGGTCTTTGGATTGATGAATACCAGCAATTCTGCACCCATAAAACGGACAGCCAATTTCAGGCAACAGCTCGTAGTTCATGGGTAGCAACCGTATATATCACGCAGAACATTAACAATATCTTCTATGTGATGGGAAATGACCAGCCGGAAGCCAAAACCAAGAGCCTGCTCGGAAACCTTAATTTGAAATTCTTTGCCAGCAACGATAATTACGACACCAATGTCTGGGCTTCAAATATGATTGGTAAGCATCTGGTCGATTTTCAGAACCTTAGTTTCAGCAAGGATATGGAGATCAGCAAAACCAAGAACCAACAGATGCAATTCCGTATCAGTCCGGATCATTTCACAATTCTTAAAACAGGTAGAAAGGGTAATGATTACATCGTGGAAACCATAGTCTTCAAATCGGGAAAAACCTGGGACAGGAATGGCAGGAATTTCGCATTGGTCGGCTTTAAACAAAGGTGATTTGTCCGTAATCAAATCAACTTAATATTCAAATAATACCGGGTGCTCTTAAGCTCTCCTGTTTTCTTAAAAGCACCAATTTCCACCATTTTTGTTAAGTCTCGTGTAGTGGTGGCACTTGGAGTTCCAGTTATGGAGCTGTAATTTTTTGCGCTAAGCCCACCTTTGAAACCCGATATGCCTTCACTAAATATCCGATCAACAACTTTGAGCTGACGGTCATTGAGTTGTCCTGAGAAGCGTTGGTAGAATTTACCTTTCTCAATGATAAAGTGAATAACTTTTTGTGTGTAGTCCTGTGCTTTCAAAACAGTTTCACAGAAATATTGAATCCAGCCATTGATCTCAAGACCTTTGTTGTAGGTCTCAAGAGCCTTATAATAGGCTTTTTTATCTTCTTCTATTGTATGGGATAAGGCTATCAGAACAGGCCGACCCAGGCTTTGAGACAGTGACTTTTCACAGATGGCCCGACCAATCCTTCCATTTCCATCTTCAAATGGATGAATACATTCAAAGTACAGGTGGGCAATTGCTGCCCTGGTCAGTGCTGGAAGCTGATTTTCTGTCTCATTAAACCAATTGATAAAGCGTTTCATTTCATCAGTGACTTGTGCCGAGGGTGGAGCTTCAAAATGAACAGTTGACCGTCCCAGGGGCCCTGATACAACTTGCATAGGGTCTTCATGTGTCCTGTATCTCCCTATGTCAAACAGGTCCTGTCTTCCATTGGTAAGGAATTTATGCCAGTAAAACAGGATGTCTTCATTTAAGGGCTTTTGATAATTCCGGTACAGATCGACCATAATTTCAGCAATACCCTGTTCTGCCGATGGTATTCTTCGGTGATCAGTTTGCAGGCCAAAATGTTTCCGAATAGAGGATTGCACGGAATCCCTGTTCAGTATTTCACCCTCTATTTCAGAAGTTTTAAGCGCTTCATCGCTCATCAGGTCGATCTTCAGGGCTTCTTGGTGAGCTTCATCAATATGCTGAAGACTGCCTTGTATAATGCCAGCCTTTTCAATGAATTTTTTTTCAAATCCTACAAAATTCGCCTTATTATAAGTGAATTCCGGCCAATCTTTGTGTTGCCAATTCCAAATCATGATTAATAAACCCGTCTTTTATAGATCAATATAGCATATAAAAATGATCTATAAAACTTTATTTTATAGATCAACCCTTAAAATTATGGTCTAAACCTGTAAAGAAACCTTATCAAAAATGATAATACCTGCTCTCTTTCTTATTGCAATGTAGATTCTAAGAACAAAACAACCTCCCCTTTTAGGGTCATATTCATAAAGTAAATCAGATTTGAAGTTAAAAACTAGCAGCTAATCGAGCCCGGTTTTTTGGTTTCAGGACTATTGTATTACTGTTATATAAATCGGGAAAGACATGGGGTAAAAACAAACAGAATTTTGTGCCAGTAGGGTTTAAGCATAGGGGGTAATGCTACTACTCAACCCAACCTTTTTTTCAAGCGAGCCATTAAATCCATACGCTCATGAAAGAAAGCAATAACTATTATTGGAGCATCTTTTGGGACTAGGAGTCTGTCGGACTTTCAATAATCAGGAGAGTAAAAAATTCAATTTTCAGAACCTAAAATTAGATTTTGATCGTCCCTTTTTCGAATACGGTTTTGGTTTTGGTTTTTTTTCCTGTTTTTGCGCTAAACCGGAC
>NZ_JBDKWG010000019.1:0-287 GCF_040151475.1 Reichenbachiella sp. MALMAid0571
ACTCTTTGTTGTGAGGCTTCTTAAATGGCAAGATTGCATTTGGACAATTCTTTTCTATCCCTGCAAAACCTAAGTCTGCCAATAGGTTATGATCCTTCATTTTGATCTCGATTTGATCCCAAATCACTTTATCGTGTACTCACCCCATATAAGACGCACTGATAAACTCAATATAGCCATCCTGGTCAGTAATTGCCAGGTTTTTCATCGTATGTAATTTCTTCTTTCCACTGTAAAACTCCTTCTGATTATCAGGATCAACGTCTCTGACAACCTGCCTTTCGGTT
>NZ_JBDKWG010000020.1:0-254 GCF_040151475.1 Reichenbachiella sp. MALMAid0571
AAATCTCCTTCTAGGTAAAACCCCTAAATTTTTAAGTTTGGAAAAACCCCGATATATGGGGATGCCGGATGTATGACCTTTGTTTCATAATTACAATGTTTCAAAATAAAACTAAAGAGTCATGAAAACTACTACTAATTTTTACACCGCACTGATCTTAATCATCAAGTTGTTACCGATCATCCTGATTTTAGCCGCCGCAAGTTGCAGCAATGCCCAGGAATTAAAATTATCCACCTACATAGAAAAAACTA
>NZ_JBDKWG010000021.1:0-281 GCF_040151475.1 Reichenbachiella sp. MALMAid0571
ACTACCGTTGACCAATCCTGTTCTGACGTTGAAGTTCACATTCACTTTCTGTCTTTGGATGAAAGAGATACCCATGTAAAATCCATAAAACTGTTCTTCAATGATTTGTTTCTTTGAAGTTGTCTCCGCATTGTGCGACAACATATTTCTTTGATAAAATCCGCCTACTTCCATGTCTCCAAGGTAGCCAGGGAAAACAAGACCCAATGAGTGTCCCAACTTTGGAGACATCTTAGTTTTTTCTATGTAGGTGGATAATTTTAATTCCTGGGCATTGCTGC
>NZ_JBDKWG010000022.1:0-492 GCF_040151475.1 Reichenbachiella sp. MALMAid0571
ATCGTTCTTTCAGGTAGGTTTTTTAATACTGTTGAGTTGGTATAGCTGCCATCAACATTGATACATAAGCTACGATGCTGGTGATCTTGCTGATCAAGTTTGTCCCTTAAAGCCTTTATCTTTAAACTACCCTGCAAACTCGTGATTGTTTTTTCACTTCCTTATAGGTCTGTATTTGTTCTTGAGTAGCTGTTTTGACAGGTTTCTTTGCTGTGGGGCAATGGTGAAAGCCTATAGGAATGGAACGTGATTGGTGAGGAGCCCGGCTATCAATGAAGGCATGGTAGACTCGAAAACCAACTGGGAAGTGACATAGACAACTGGAAATGGGGGAAAGTACATACACTGGAGCACAACCATCCTTTTGGGAAAGTAGAAGCACTAAGGAAATTTTTTAACGTTGGGCCTTTTGAGGTAGATGGGAGCAACATGGTCATCAACAATTTGAAATTTCATTTTAATAAAACAGGAAAATACGAGGTAAATGCCGGG
>NZ_JBDKWG010000023.1:0-9090 GCF_040151475.1 Reichenbachiella sp. MALMAid0571
TAGGTACTTGTTCACATGCTTTTTCAATGATTGTTTTACTTTTTTTTCATAACTTCAATTCTTATTTTGTGAACTCCGAAGTTAGAAGTTCTTTGGCATTCCCCGAAGGGCTTCCGACGAAGGAGGTTCGTTCAACAACGGCTAAGAAAATGCCTGATCGATATGGAAAAACCAATTATTTGAAAAGTGCTTAACTATTTGTCCAGTTTTTTTGTTGCAAATCCAGGCAGATACTTATTCCAAAACTCGCACGTTTCTTAGCTGCGGCACATTAAAACTGAACCGGATTACCTAATCTGACAACAAAAAAGAGGTCTAGGAGGTCAACAAATTCTAACTGAATATATATCCTGAATAAAACTTATTAAAAAGCTATTTTTTTGCTATAATCGCCGAAACATTCATTTTCAACCATTATGGGAAAAATTATCAAGCCTTCTTATCCGATTGAAATAAGTATCGGGCTTCTTATATTGATTTTTGCTTTGTCATTCTTTTTATCAGGTCAAATTTTTGCAATCCCCAGAGCCGATTTACAAGGAGATTACAGCGTCTATTTTGGAATGTTTCTGGCAAGCTTGGCAGTCCTTATTATGGTGCTGATTCTGTGGGAGGAACTATTATTCCCTGTTGCAGTTGACTTGCAAAAAGAAGAAGTGATTTTCAGAAATCATCGAACCAAATTAAAAATACAAGCATTTATCTATCTCAGCATACCTGCCATTTTTGGATTTATTTATCTTAATTATCAAATCCATGAAATTCGTTTTTATATATGGGCTGCCATATGTGTTCTTGTTCCGGTTGTTGGAAAACTGGTCTCAGGCATCAATAACTACAATGATTTTTTGAAACTGACTTCTGATGTGATAGAATACAAAAACAATAAAAAGGAAGGAGCTTTTGAAATCAAAAATATTCAGCAGATCACTCCGATTAAAGATGAAAGAGATGTCTTGTATAAGGTACAACTATCACTAGCCAATGATAGCCAGGTAACTATAGATTTGGATGAAATGGAGTTGGAAGCATTCTACGACTCTATTGAAAAATATATTACCGATAATTACCAGAGCCTGATCAAAGGAGTTTAAGATTGACAAAATTTAACCAACACTAAACTCAATCCTTTCCAGGTTCTCTTCCTGCACACTACCAACAGCATACGTCTTCTCTATGAACACTCCGTCACCGTTTTGCTCTGTATAAATGAGTGTTGAGCAGCGTGTGCCATACTTTTCTGTTTTGATAAACAATGGTGACAGTGCCCGTTCCCACTCAAGCGGTATGCCTGTTTTGGGAAGTGATGTGTCATCTGCTATTTCAGTATCCGTAAGGATTTCGAAAAGTCTGTTCTCAGAAACATCATCTTCTGAAATCGCTTTTATCAAAGCATTTCTTCCTTTTTTTAATTTCGGCCAGTTTTGCTGAAAGAAACCATTGCTCAACCCATAATTTCCCGGTTTAAGTTCCGTAATTTGATGGTTTACATTGTTGTAGTAAAACATGTTATCAGAATCACCAACCAATAGGTTGAATCCGTTGTAATGAATACCGGAGTTTTTCACCTTTCTCAAATAGGCTTCAGGAGCATCTTTAGATAGTAAATAATTTACAGTAAGCTGGCCTCTGGAGCGAGCCTTGGAGTCAATATTTTGAGGATCACGATAATTCGTAATAGCAGCAATTCTTCCATATTTTCCTATTCCAATCCAGGTACCTCCCGCTTGCAAATCTTTCCCTGCCAAAATATTAGGATGGTCCTTCCAATAAGCAGCCTTGGCAGTCGGCCTCTCGTAAAATTCATCACGATTTGCCGCAAGAACCAAATTATACTTTGGGTGTGTTTTCCACGAAAATAATATCAGACACATAGTAATTTGTAAAGGAATATCAACCGCAAATGTGGTAAAATGGTTGCAATTATTTTAATGAATTAGACAAATTCAACATTGTCAGTTGATTAACAATATAGGGTAAGAGTTTATATTAAAAACCAGATCGAAAATATTCCATAACAATACTATTATCTTCTATACTGAATTGATGCAGGCTGATTAATGTCACCACAAATTTCTCTATTTTGTTTTCCAGCCTTACCCAATTGCTCGTCTCCAATTCCACCAGATGGTTGTCCCCCTTTGCTGCATCAATCACCCAATGATTGAACCGATGGCTGGATGGATCATACTTGAGTAGGTTTTTCATAAACAATTTATCCTGCTTGAAAAACTGTAACTCCAAGGTATAAGGAAACAATTCTATGACCTGACATACAGACCCATCTACTCCCAGATAGCTTCCGGGCAAAGTGTTGAAAATAAGGTTGGTGTTTTGCAAAGAATCGGATGTGGGATATATCCTTGATGCCATGTCAATAGCCATCATAAAATATCTTTTGCAATCCTCTGCCAAGGCGTACAAGCTACTATCGGATTCAGGAAAAGAAATCTGAAGAAAATATTCGTCGGATGATGCTTTGCCATTATACGATTTCCTGATCTTTTTTTCATTCCCTATCACATTCACCTTCACCACTTTCCCCTTTGGAATCCTTCCATCACCTTGCTCAACTTTTTCTATCCTTACCGAACGCATGTCCAGTTCTGTCAACAGCACTTTCCTGTCGTAATACACATTCTTGCTTGCTCCATTTGGAATGTCAGAAGAAGAATTCTTGATGTTTATTTCGTTTGACCCGACATCAAAAAACAACTTGTTGTTCCACCATTCTCCTGTGGATTTGTTTTGGTAGCTGTAGCTCAATCGATTTTCTAACCACTCGATCGCTTCTTTCATTTTTCCTTCGTCCTGTATAGTAGCCTGAGTAAATCCGGATGATACTGAAGCAACTGACAGTACAAAAAGTATTAAGATGTTTTTCTTAAAAATAAGAGAATAGAAATACCTTCTCAATAAGTCATTGATGGCCAAATATTTTTCAGAAGTCAGGTTAATTTGGTGATGGTATTTACTCAATAGGAATATTGGCTTTTCAGGAATACTTCTGCCAAAATAAAAGAAAGGACAGCAAAGACAAAACCGAACATAAAGAAGGTATAAGCTATTCGAAGCATTTTATATTTTTTGCCCAACACAGCACCCAGAAAATAAATATCCCTGATCAGGCTGCTATAGACATAGTCAGGATCTTTTATCATTTCTTTCATCCCCCATTCATAGTCTTGCAAACTCATGCTATGGAAATTTCCAAAAAACAGAAGGTTGGTTTTTTTGTTGAGAATGTCTTGACGGGTAAACCTTCCTTCACTTACATTGGGCCTGGTAGCCAATATAGCAAAAACGATAGTAGTCAGACAAACAACAGTCATAATCATAGTTGGTGCTATCAGGTGAGGGTATTCTTCAAGTTTTCTTATCAGTACCGAGACTATTACCGATAAAATTATAGAGTTGATTGAAATCATAATGTTGGCCTTGTTATCAGCCATATTACTCAAGTCCAGGTGGTTTTTTGAAGTAAGACGAAACATCGTTTCCACTCCTCTTCCGGTTTTTTGAGTTTTTCCTTCTGAATGCTCAGGATTTTTCACTTTTTTTTTCTTGTATTGTTTCAATTTGTCTTTTGCCAACTCCAGATTTTTGGTTTTCCCTTTGGCATAGTTTTCCTTGGCATATTCAGTGAAATATTCTTGTTTTTCAAAAAAATCGAGGTTCATACTCCACCACAACTTATTGGAAAGCTCCAGTCCTTTAGAAAACGCCAACTCCTCTTTTAATTTCTCTGCCTTATCACAATATTCGCTGGAAGATAAGTGAATCAAATCCGCATCGCATAACACCTCTTCTAGCAAATTCTTCGGACTTTGTGGCATTTTTGTGGCCATGATACATCCTATTACCTGCCGGGTTTTCTCTTCCGGAAAATCATGTTCTGTGAGAAATTTTACAGCTAAATCTGTCCCTACTTTTTCATGTTCATCCATCGACTCACAATAGCCCAGGTCGTGAAACCATGCAGCTATCACAACCACTTCTAATTCGGCATCACTCAGCCCACTTCCTTCCCCAATTTCCTTTGCGGCATTTACCACATCTTTGGTGTGTTCCAAAGAATGATATACAAATTCCTTAGGCAATTTCTCATTCAGAATTTTTTGCGCATATTTTGCTGTTTCCTGAAGGATGGCAGATTCCTCTATCATGTCTGTTATCAATAAATGAACAAGTTAATAAATATAGAGTTAAACAATAACTAAATTTATTTCCAACTAAAATATGATACTCTCGTGAATAGTATCATTCATACAAAACCGTATATTTTGATTGCTATTATGCGTATCTTAATTTTATTTATAGTTTTATTAGGAACGGTAATCACATCAGCTTGTGACCCCCCCAAACGGGTCACTGCCGACAAGCTATTTTTGGTTACTCATGACAGCCTCCACCATTACAATCTCAAGGAGTACAAACAAAAGTTTTTTCTCCCTTATGCGTTAGAAGAAATTTCCGGATTATCCTATGTAAAACATGGCGTCTTAGCCTGCATACAAGACGAAGATGGGAAACTTTTTTTGTACGATTATATCAACAAAGAAATAAGCTTGTCCTTAAGGTTTTGGGATTCAGGCGACTATGAAGGTGTTGAAATCATGGGAGATTCTGCTTATGTAGTAAACAGCAAAGGGTATCTTTTGATTTTCAATTATGAAGGAAAAGAAGGTAATTTGAATACCAGAAAGGTCAATACTCCCCTGGGGAAGAAAAATGACATAGAAGGGCTGTGTTATGACAAAGCCACAAACAGCCTCGTCATGGTTTGTAAAGGAGATTCGGATATTGACAAGAAAAAAATAAGCGGTCAGGCACTCTATCAATATAATCTGGATAAACATGAATTTGTAAAAGAACCTTTATTCTCAGTGTCTAAAAAAGACATCAAAGAATTTTTAGAAACCCATAAAGACAATGCTTACGAAGAAAAAAGAATTAATTTTCATCCCTCAGGTATTGCCTTGCACCCTATAGATGGCAATTATTATATCATTGCTTCAACGGGAAAATTGATGATAGTAGTTAGTCGTGAAGGTAAAATTCATGCGAGTTATCCAATATCTCCTGGTATATTAGGACAGCCGGAAGGCATTTGCTTTGCACCAAATGGAGACCTGTTTATTTCCAGTGAAGGAGAAGGAGACAAAGGATATATTTTGAGGTTTGAAATGAAATGAATATGTCGATAGTCAACAGACAACAGCCTGTTGCATAAATTATAAGGAATGAATATAAATGCCCTAACAAAGATAGGTTCAAACACTCTGGTACGGTTAACAAAAATGTACCGTGGACTATGGACTATGGATTATGGACTATTTTTAATATTATTCCTGCTTAATACATCAATCCACTATACCTCATTTGCCCGGCAACCCTCTATTTCTCATTCTGTCTTCCTTATCGGAGATGCAGGCGAACCCGATCAGGCTGCTGAAAATTTGAGCCTCTTAAAAAGACATTTAGATGTAGCCGGAGAAAACAGCTCACTTATCTTTTTGGGAGACAATATTTACCCCGTAGGGTTGGGAGACAAAGGCAATCCTGACAGAGCATTGCAGGAACACAAGCTAAGACTACAACTGGAAGTGTCAAAAGATTACAAAGGGAAAACCTATGTAATTCCAGGCAATCACGATTGGGCAAAAGGAAAACAAGAAGGCTGGCAACATGTACTCAATCAACAGAAATTTGTAACTGATTTTTTCCAGAACAAGAATGTTTTTCAACCCAACAATGGCTGCCCGGGTCCGGTCGAAATTGAGTTGAACACAGACCTATGGCTGATCATTTTCGACATGCAATGGTTACTGCATAAGTTTGATAAGCCTGGTGAAGAAAGTTCGTGTGAGTTTAAAAATTCCGTGGAAGTACTGTCAGAAATAGACAACCTACTTGCAAAACACAAAGAAGACCGGGTAATCCTTGCCTCACATCACCCTTTGTTCAGTTACGGACTACATGGAGGAAAATATCCACTGAAAGATCACATTTTTCCTCTGGCGGAGGCTAAAAAAGGACTATACATTCCATTGCCGGTTATTGGTTCCATATATCCATTGTACCGATCTACCATTGGCAACATACAGGACATTCCACATCCCAAATACAAAGCAATCCGAAATACGATTGAAGGCTATTTAAAAAAATACAAAAATGCTGTTTATGTAGCAGGGCATGAGCACAGTTTACAGCACATTCAAAAAGATGGCATTGACTACATAGTTAGTGGATCCGGCTCAAAAGCTACTTATGTTAAAAATGGAAAGTATTCGAAATTCAGTGCTTCTAAAACTGGTTTTTCCAAAATTGATTTCATGGATGATGGTAGTATGAAAACAGAGTTTTGGATAGTGGATGAAGAATACCCCAAAGGTAAAATCGCTCATGAAAGCATTTTGTTTGAAAAGAAAAAAACGGGGATTCCCACTAAACAAAACCCTCAGCAAACTACATTTGATAAGACGGCAAAAGTAAAAGCATCCTCGCAATATGATGCAGGGGGACTAAAAAGGACATTGTTAGGAAAAAACTACCGGGATGTCTGGTCAAAGGAAATTGACGTAGAAGTTTTTGATATTGGAGTGGAAAAAAGTGGTTTAACACCTGTGAAAGTGGGTGGCGGTATGCAAACCAAATCCCTGAGATTGGAAGCAGAAGATGGCAAACAATACGTACTCAGATCCGTCGAAAAGTATGCAGAAAAAGCCATGCCTGAGTTGCTGCGACAAACCATTGCTGTCTCCATTGTACAAGATCAGATTTCGGCATCTCATCCTTATGGAGCCTTGGTTGTCCCTTTTCTGGCTGATGCAGCAGGTATATATCACACCAACCCGAAAGTTGTGTACATTCCTGATGATCCAAGACTGGGAGAATATCAGGAGACTTTTGCCAATACGCTGGCAATATTCGAAGAACGACCCGCCAAAAACTGGAAAGGAACCGGAATGTTCGGTGATTCAAAAGATTTGGTGAATACTATGGAAGTACTTGAAGAAATTCAGGATGATAACGACAATGTTGTAGATCAAAAATGGGTATTAAAATCCAGACTATTTGATCTCATAATTGCTGACTGGGATCGGCACGATGATCAGTGGAGGTGGGCAAGTTTTAAGGAAGGAGAAGGAAAAGTCTATCGCCCAATACCAAGAGACAGGGATCAGGCATTCTTTGTGAACGAAGGGATTCTACCAAAAATCGTAAGTAGGAAATGGGCTATGCCTAAAATTGAAGGGTTTAATGAAAATGTGCACTGGGCACCCGGCCTGGCCTACAACGCCCGATATTTCGACCGCTCCTTTCTTACCAACTTGTCCAGACAAGATTGGGAGCAAGCTGCCACCAAACTACAACAAAACCTGACAGACGAGGCGATTGATTTTGCCGTTCGACAATGGCCCAAAAGTATTTATGAAATGACAGGAGAAAGTACCGCCTCTATTTTAAAATCGAGAAGGGATCATCTTAAAGAATATGCATTGGAGCTATACGTGCACCTGGCAAAAGCGGTGGACATAGTCGGAACAAATAAAGATGAGTTCTTTCTGATCGAAAGTCCCAAATCAGGGGAGCTGAAAGTATCTGTTTCTAAAATATCCAAAAAGGGAAATATCCAGCATAAAATATTTGAAAGGACATTTTATGCGAGTGAAACTAAAGAAATAAGACTTTACGGACTGGACGGAGAAGACAGGTTCGACATCAGCGGTGAAGCGAATGGTAAAATAAAAGTAAGGATAATTAGTGGAGAAGGACAGGACGAAGTAGCTGAATCTACTACAAAAAGTGGATCCAAAATATTAGTCTATGACACTCCGGATACAGAAGTGGACAGTAATATCAAATCCAAATTATCAAGCAATCCGGAAATTCATAAGTATGATAGAATGTCTCATAAGTATGATGTGCTCTTTCCTCTGCTGGATGCTCAGTACAACAAAGACGATGGCATTTTTATTGGAGGTGGGTTTATGTTTACCAAACAGGGATGGAGAAAACAGCCCTTTGCTGCAAAACATAAATTCACTGCAAATTTTGCTTTTGCTACACGTGCTTTCAACATCAAATATGATGGAACATTTACCGATGTATTGGGCAAATGGGACTTAGGGCTTATTACAGATGTTCGCAAACCTTTTTTCGTCAACAATTTCTTTGGAATCGGAAACAACTCCTTCTATGATGTGGACAATCATGATATAGATTACTATAGAGTGCGGTTTGAAAACATCCTGTATCGGGCTACATTATCCACTGATTTAGGGGCACATGCCAGATTCACTTTTGGCCCGGAATACCGGGGCGTTTCTCTGGAAGAACAAAGCGGTGGATACCTTGGTGATTCCGATCTCAACACACCAGACCTGATTGAAACCAATAGAAAGTATCCCGGATTATACACTGCCCTGGAAGTAGATACCAGAGACAGCAAGCAATTGACCACACGGGGATTGTATTGGAATACCGAACTGGAGCTGCTGAAAGGAGGCAATGACCTGTCCTCTGACTATCACACTGCCCGGTCATCGGTCTCATTTTTCTACAGCTTTAAATTTCCTGCCAAAGCTACCATCGGTTGGCGGGTGGGAGGAGCACACAATTTCAGCGACCTCAATTCCGGTGAATTTTACAATGCCGCTACCCTTGGAGGCAAAGACAATTTAAGAGGTTTCCGCCGCACCCGGTTTTACGGACAAACAAGTCTCTACAACAACCTTGACTTACGGGTCAAGCTATTTGATTTTAGAAGCTATCTTTTTCCCGGGCAATTCGGTATTCTCGGTTTTCATGACCTGGGCAGGGTATGGGTAGATGGAGAAAATTCCAGCAAATGGCATGACAGTGCCGGAGGAGGAATTTACGTTGCTCCCCTTGGCCAGGCAGTCATTTCGTTCACCATGGCCTTTACCGATGAGGAAAACCTACCCGTTGTTGAACGAACCTCCTTCGTCGGAAGCCCTTCGGGGAATGCCAAAGAACTTCTAACTTCGGAGTTCACAAAATAAGAATTGAAGTTATGAAAAAAAAGTAAAACAATCATTGAAAAAGCATGTGAACAAGTACCTA
>NZ_JBDKWG010000024.1:0-1121 GCF_040151475.1 Reichenbachiella sp. MALMAid0571
AAATCTCCATCTCCGTCCACATCCCCTACAAGTGCATCATGACCACCCAACTTGCCATCGTAGATGACCTTTTCTATAAATTTAACTTCTGAGCCAAAACTTACATTTTCCCAAATATACCAGCGGGGAAAGGCTCCTTCCGGAGGAAGCGTATCATCTTCCTGATCGCAGGTGAAAATATCCTGGTCTCCATCATTATCGAAATCACCCACATACAAAGAATGAAATGACCCCCTGATCCCGGGTGCTGTCATGGGTAGAAAATGTGCTGTAAAATCCGGTGGATTGTTCCCGTGATTTTCCAGCCAGGCAGCTCTGGATGCTTGCTGGTCAGAGTCTGTCATAACTATATCATTGTCTCCGTCTTTATCCAGGTCAACAATCCAACTACGAGATGACAATCCGAAAGGGCCTCTCTTACCAAATGGTAGTTGGTGCTTTTCCCAGCTTGTTCCATTATTTTTATTCTCCAGCCACCTGTCCGGCAGTACCAGGTCATTGTCTCCATCACCATCCAAATCATCCACTCCTTTTGGAAAAAAACCTGAATGGATGTGATCATTAGCTGGTAAAGCATCAAGGGTTATAATTGATTTTTTCCACGCCATATCTTGCCTGGCTTCTTCTGGCACTTCGTACCAAACGACACCTTCACCCTCTCCCATCAACACCAAATTTTGCTCCCCACTTCCATCCATATCAGCCATGACTATATCATGGATGTTAGTATCTAAAGTTTCATCAAACTGATACCTTTCAAAAACTTTTTCTTTCGGGTTTTGTGGGTTTCTATACCAAAATCCACCAATGATAATATCTTCCCAACCATCTTTGTCCACATCGAAATTAGTTGCCCCTAAATGCCTTAGTGGCATAACGCCTACTTCATGCATTATCCATTTAACGTTTTTCTGGTTTTCAAACCAATACAACCCTTCCCGTCCGGTAAAGGCATAATCCAAATCCCCATCCCTGTCAAAATCTGCCATTGCCGGACAGCCATACCCCCAATCTGCTTCTCCCGGAAGATCCTGGGTTACATAGTGATGCTCAAACATATTTACACCAATGCGGCTTTGTCCAACTTCTCCAGATTGTTTTTGTTTGGAACAGGATAAACA
>NZ_JBDKWG010000025.1:0-511 GCF_040151475.1 Reichenbachiella sp. MALMAid0571
AGAAACCACGCTGAGGTCATCTACATAGCCATTTTTTCGTCAAGCATCGATTCCATGAAAAATTAAAACATTGTATATTTGGTGTTATGGGTCGTAAATATGCAATAAGAGACCAGAATCAATTTTATTTTGTCACATTCACAGTAGTATATTGGTTGGACGTTTTTATAAGGGAAGAATATAAGTCCATATTTTTAGATTCAGTTCGATATTGTCAGGCAAATAAAGGCTTGCAGGTTGGGGCATGGTGTATTATGACCAGCCATGTACATATGGCAATAGGTACGACCGGAGATCAAAAGCTTGAAGATATTATCAGAGACCTGAAAAGCTACACATCACGTCATATCAGAAAATACATAGAGAACAATCCACAAGAAAGCAGAAAAGAATGGTTGCTTTGGATGATGAAAAGAGCTGGTAATAAGGCTTCTAACAATAAGGGCTTCCAATTTTGGCAACAGCACAATCACCCGATAGAATTGTCAACTAATTCTATCGTACAACAACG
>NZ_JBDKWG010000026.1:0-233 GCF_040151475.1 Reichenbachiella sp. MALMAid0571
TGTAGTTCAGTCGCTGATATAGACGTTACGTTGAGCGATCCATCCATTCCAACCTTGTCAGGTAATGCTGAGAGTAACCCAACGGCCTGTTCCGGCACAGACGGAAGCATTACGTTGACGACCGGCAACCTGTCAGACGGAACATACAGCGTATCTTATGAAGATGTTTCTTCGGCAACCCAGACGTTCAGTATGGTAGTATCGGGCAATGTTGGTATGATCAGTGGATTGAG
>NZ_JBDKWG010000027.1:0-234 GCF_040151475.1 Reichenbachiella sp. MALMAid0571
ACTATTGCTCCAAATCAGATGAATGAAAACCTGATTGATTTTACCGATTTCTTCCCTTCTTTACTAGAAGCGGCACAAGCTCAAAAACCTCAAAATCAAATCCTGGATGGCACCAGTTTTTACCCTCAACTTCTGGGCAAAGAAGCCAAAGCCAGAGATTGGGTTTTTTGTAGCTATGCGCCAAACTGGGGAAATTTCACCCCTAAAACCTATGTGCAAAACACAGAGTGGAAA
>NZ_JBDKWG010000028.1:0-507 GCF_040151475.1 Reichenbachiella sp. MALMAid0571
TGTCCACGTTACTGTCCCTGAACTCTCACTCGTGGCACCTGCTCCATTGTCACTTACATAAGTATAGCCACTTGGCAATATATCTTCTACTGTAAAACCTGTGGCATCACTTGGGCCGTTGTTGGTCACTGTCAAGGTAAAGGTTACATTATCCCCTACGTTAGGTGTAGCATCACTTGCTGTCTTAACAATCGACAGATCAGTCTGTGGTACTGGTACAGGGGTATTGCTGTCTTGGTCATCGCTAGGATCTGGATCGTCTTCGTTGCTGCTCGTGATCGTTGCGGTATTGGTATATACTCCACCTGCATTAACACTCGCTGTAATAGATATGCTCGCATCAGCTCCATTACTCAAACTTCCTCCTGTCCACGTTACTGTCCCTGAACTCTCACTCGTGGCACCTGCTCCATTGTCACTTACATAAGTATAGCCACTTGGCAATATATCTTCTACTGTAAAACCTGTGGCATCACTTGGGCCGTTGTTGGTCACTGTCAAGGTAAA
>NZ_JBDKWG010000029.1:0-14595 GCF_040151475.1 Reichenbachiella sp. MALMAid0571
CAGTCCGGTTTAGCGCAAAAACAGGAAAAAAAACCAAAACCAAAACCGTATTCGAAAAAGGGACGATCAAAATCTAATTTTAGGTTCTGAAAATTGAATTTTTTACTCTCCTGATTATTGAAAGTCCGACAGACTCCTAGCCTCATTTGTTCCAATGTCCACTTGGAATTTATGCTTCCCATAATTTTTAGCATTTTTCTCTAAACCACTAACAAAAACGGATGAAAAATCATCTGGCTCGTATTCTTTCAATTTTTCATTCGAAATCCTAGCACCATCTAACCAAATACCGTATATATTCGGATCAAGCCAGTCGTCTAATTGCTTTTGGGTAGGTGAAACTTTTTCACGTTTTTCTGGTGGAGCATTTAAGATTGATTTTTCTAAGTCGGTAAACTCATCCAACTTTCTAAACACAGGTTCTTTATCATAATACATCACCACACCAATTGAATCATTGTACATAATACGATGAATTGGAGAAGGTTTAGTTTTTAGAACTGTTCTTACGATATTATCTAACCTGTATGTCTTAGATCCAATTGTAAACTTAGAATAACTACCTTTTGATTTAGGATTGTCATTTGATTTTGTTCCTTCCACTTCTTCCTGCCAAATTTTGTTTGTTGACATACTTGGAATGTAATTCACTGGATTCACGTGTTTGTCATCTTTAATTACTGCATAATGTAGATGAGGTGCAGTACTTTTCCCCGTACTTCCAACTGTGCCAATCACATCACCCATTTTCACTTTATCTCCCACTGACACCATCAGTTCATTCAAATGTGCATAAAAGGTTTGACAATCATCATTATGTCGTATTTTTATATGCTTCCCGTATCCACCATGCTGATTCTCAGCAACTTCAACTGCGCCATCAGCTGTTGTCAAAACTTCAACTCCGGTTTTGGCTAAAAAATCTATACCCGAATGGATTTGTTCTTTTTGGTTTATTGGATTTTTTCTTTTCCCAAAACCCGATGACATACGTATCATATCAGATTGTCTTATCGGAGATATCCTTGGAGTAGTATTTTCTTTGGGAATAAAAGTTGATTCATCAAGTGATGCTTCTATTTCGATTACATTCTCTACTATCGTTTGTTCAATTTTTTTAACTGCTGGACTAAACGCTAATAATGCAAATAACAAAACGGGAACAAGCATGGCTATACTTATAGTTGCACTTGTCTTAGATATTTTCTTTTTCATCATTTTAAATCGTTTTTTGGTGATTGAATAATTAAGGTGACTTGCAAATGAGGGTGATTTGAACTTAGCCAAATACTCTAATAGTTGATATTGATATTCAGTTATATCTTTATGGCTTTTTATGACTGTTTGGTCTGCCAGGTATTCATGATTTGTGCGAATAGCCTTGGAATAAAGTGTGATTATCGGGTTAAACCAAAAGACTATTTTAATCCATTCAACAAATAAAATATCCAGCGAATGCTTTTGTTGTACATGAGCCAATTCATGAGTTAGCAGACGATCATCAATTCTGGTTTTAAATTCTTCCTTACAAATAAAAATGCCGTTGAGAAAACTGTGTGGAGCAATGTTTTCATCTATTAAATTTACCCTAACATTTTTATATCGTATTCGATCAGCAGACTCAATTCTTGTTAACAACTTTCGAATATTAGTAATATACCTGGTGAGAAGAAATAATACTACCACCAAATAGATAGATAACAGAAGTACTCCTTTGGAATTAAAAATACCAATTTTAGAATCCTCCATTACATTTTCATTTTCAAGCATTGCAATCGTTGGGATTTCAATTGTCTCTAACTCATTTTCAAATTCGGAAATGGATAACACAACAGGCAATTCATTAGAAATTGTCTCTTTGAGAGTTTCAACTTGTATCAAGGGGATAGCCAGGGAAAAACAGATACCAAACAGCAGGAAGAACCTATTAAATTGAAACGTACCAGCACGAACCAATAACAAATGATAAACACCCAATAACAAGGCAAGGCACATAGTAGATTTCAGTAAGTACAGTATCATTTTTTATTCTTTTCTATACGTTCATCAATCATTCCTTTCAATTGCTCCAATTGCTCATTGGTCAAGTCTGCCTCAGCGGTAAAAAATGAGGCAAACTGAGATGCTGAATTGTCAAAAAAGCTCTTTATAAAGCCATTCATGTGACGTGAGAAATAGTCAGCCTTTTGTACCAAAGGAAAATATTCTCTTGAATTTCCATACAGCTTATAATCTACAAAACCTTTGTCCCTCATTCGCTTGATCAAGGTGGCCACAGTAGTGGTGGCTGGTTTTGGATCAGGAAATTCCTGAAGTAAGTCTTTCATAAAAGCTTTCTTGAGTTTCCACAGATAATGCATGAGTTGTTCTTCGCTCTTTGATAATTCCATATTCTACTTTGTTAGAGTTTACTCTACAAGAGTAGAGTAAACATTTGTAAAAGCAAAATATCAGCTGCACTTTTTAGAATTTATAAATTGAAACCAGAGGGTTTGGCAGCTAAACTGAAGTAGATTTTTAGGTGATTAATATCTTACTGAATGGTTTGTAATTTTATAATTAACTTTACATCATCTGATGTGGAAAGGTTAGTGAACTTTAACCTTTCTCTTTAAAATGTAATCATGAAAATACTACTTGATATAAAGGACAGTAAAGCTGCTTTTTTCATGGAGGTACTGAAAAATTTCTCCTTTGTAAAAGCAACTAAACTTACTGAATCAAAGGCTGAATTTTTGGAAGAATTTAAAGAGGCAGTGGACGAAGTAAAGCTAGCCAAGCAGGGAAAAACAGAACTACAATCTGCAAGAGAATTCCTCAATGAACTTGAAGATTGAAATTACCACTAAATTCAAGCGCAAAGCAAAAATACTTCTCAAGAAATACCCTTCTTTCAAAAAAGAGCTTTACGAATTGATTAATGTCCTGGAAGCTAATCCTACTTATGGAACTTCAATAAAACACAATTGCTATAAAATTCGGCTTTCAATAAAATCCAAAGGGAAAGGCAAATCCAGTGGAGCCAGAGTTATTACTCATTTACACATTAAGGACACCACCGTCTATCTTATATACATTTATGATAAATCTGAACAAGATAGCATATCAGACAAAGAACTACTTGAGTTGATTAAAGAGCTTTAACTAAGTATTGAACTGCTATACTTTCTCTTCAATTATTTTAATCAAATCGTCGATGATTCGCCCACTTGTATCAAACCCATAAAATCTCTTAACTATGATACCATTTTCATCAATCAAGAATGAAGTCGGCATAGCCTGAACTCCATATATAGTTTTAACTCGCCCCTTGCCTCCTTCAAGATCGGATACATTATGCCAAATAATGCTGTCAGCTTTGGAAGCTTTATCCCATGCGCTTGCATTCTTGTCAAGCGAGAAATTTACTATTGCAAGCTTATCTGGAATCTTATTATAATTTTTACTTATAACCTTATTTTCCATTCTACATGGCTCACATCCACTACTCCAAAAGTTCAGATAAATATATTTCCCTTCCAGAGAAGACAAGGTGAAATCATTGCCTTCCAAATCCTTTGCTCTAAAATCAATAAATCGCTTGCCAACCTCGGCGTATTCCTCATAAAGAAATACTTGCAAGGCAACTGCATTGGAACTTTGTTTAAGTTCCGCATCTAAATTTTTATAAATAGTTTTAAGCGTATCCTTTCCAATACGCCCCCTATTCCGATAAATAATATCAAGACCCAGGTAAGAATTAGCATGTGACCTCCCAAAATCCACATATACTTTGTGAGCAAGGGGCTGAAGCCTTTGGTATTTGGTATTTAACCTTCTAAACTCTTGCTCAGATGTATATTTTTTGTTTTGAAGACTGTCCAATGCTCCAGCATACGCCATTTTATAAGGGTATTGAAGGTCATCAAGCTCATTTTGCAAGTCTTGTTCCTTTCCTCCCTTAACTTTAGAATGCAACACCAAGTCATTAATCCGAGACTGGAAGGTCATTTCTACATTTTCAACTATTAATGTCACATTTTCCCTTCACACCTAACCCAGCACAATGTTGGATGATCGACCATTCCTTTTAAAATAAAATTTTCGTTTTTTGAAATGGCTGAGTCCAGACTTACTTGCTGGTCAATGTCATACAATTTTACCCATGTCCCGTCTTTAATTCCATCAATATGTCCGGTAATTGTAAATCCTTCCTTTTTTTCAAGGCAACTTGCCAATAGTACGCCTATTAGTATGGCTACTGATATTTGTTTCATGGTATTCATTTCCTGTGTGTTGTTTTACTGTTATGTAGATAAGAAAAATCCACTGTTACGCCATTTAAGGAGACACTTCGCTACGCACAGCGTGACAGGCATGGAGAAGTATTTCTACTCTAGCGTTCAACTGAGAAGCTTGATTTGTCAACTAATACAACCTTGTCATCCTGAACTTGGTGAAGGATCTTGTTCATCACAGCCCTTCATTTTGAAGCCTATTGTCATCGGGCAATTACCACTTTCTTGCTAATGCGTTCATTGCCATTTTGAACTGTCACTAAATACACTCCTGCTTTTTCCTTATTGGAATCCCATAGAAATTCATGCATTCCTTTTTGGAGTTTCTTTCTGCTCAAATTCTTAAGTACAGTTTTACCATCTAGGTTGATAATGTCAACCATTACCTTCTCTTCACTATCTTCTTCAATTGAAAGTTGGATATTAACTAATTCTGAAGCAGGATTGGGAAACACTTTGAGGCTTTTCTGAAAATCAGACTGAAACTGTCCTTCATTGATTTTTTTTCTATCAATCGGAATATACTCATTTCCCAGTCTATGGCTTATAGTAGCCACCAGACCACCAACTGGTATCAGTATTTCGAATTCACCATTTGAACCTGTAACCGTACCACCTTCTATACCGTCAAATCTGACACCAACACCGGATATACTTTCGTTGCTTACATTCCCTGTCACCTTACCTTTCAAGTATAACTCACCTCTTTTTCTGAAAACTGAATGCTTAACGTTTATTTTCGTATCCAAAGAGAGTTTCATTTCTCTATCACTTTTAGTTGTTATTATAATAACTCCGTCTTTACCTTCTTCACCGTATTCGTCAATTGCACGCTTGTTCTTTATTACAGAAAGAGATTTTATTGCTTTTGGATCAAAAGCATCAATATTTTTCCTCTTTACTCCATCAACAACAATCAGGGGTTGAGATGAGTCTCTATTTCTAACAACAACAGAGGAATTTTCAGCTCCATTAAGGCTAAAGCTGTAACCATGATAACTAGTTCTTTTTAAAGTGCTTGATTTCCCTTTCCTGATTAAAACCGTAG
The DNA here is from genome assembly GCF_040151475.1 of Reichenbachiella sp. MALMAid0571. Taxonomy (NCBI): domain Bacteria; kingdom Pseudomonadati; phylum Bacteroidota; class Cytophagia; order Cytophagales; family Reichenbachiellaceae; genus Reichenbachiella; species Reichenbachiella sp. MALMAid0571. Next base: position 5,326 of record NZ_JBDKWG010000029.1, read on the forward strand.
ATATGCTATCTCGATAATTATTAATTTCAAAATTTATCATAGCTGTGCTATCTTGAGCGCCATCTTTTATCTGCTTAGTTGTTATCAGCATCACACCATTAGCTCCCTCTTCTCCATAAGCTTCAATAGCTGCTTTACCTTTCAAAACTGACATAGATTCAATCGCTTTTGGATCGATCATGGAAATACTTTTCACTTTCACTCCATCAACAATTACTAAGGGAGGAATAGAATCTTGATCAAGACTCTTAGTAAAGGAAGTACTAAATCCAATTCTTGCACTTTGGTTGAATCCATGCGCAGTTTTGTGCATTAGTGTTAGACCCGGATTTTCTTTAATGCGGTAAGGTGACAGCTCTGTAGAATCTTGAATACTTTTGGTTAATGAATAGCCAAATTCAACTCTTGGGGAGTACCCAAGGTTATTTTTTTGCCTATTAGCCATTGACCTTGCAACCAGCATATGGTATTTTGACATAATTGGTTTTGAACCATCACGAAAGTTTTTGATTTCTTGTGATTTATTGGCCATAGATTGTGCTATTGCTTGATAACGAATACGTAAGCTATCCTCTTTGATTGTGTTGGTATTAAGAAGCCTCTCATACCTTAAGGAATCACCCGTCACACCTCCGACTTTTTTGTTTTCATTCAAGTTTGAGGATAAACCTCTCTTAGTAGTAACCCTGATCTCTGTAGTACCAACAAATTTTCCCTTATCTGTCTTTGTGGTCACAGAAAAGAGGCCAATGTTTCCCTCTTTCTGTAAGATTTCTAAATACTCAATGGGCATAATTTCACCATCTACGATCAAAACTTCCTCATTTGGCTGAATATTCTTGGCTTTTTCTCCCAACTCCGATTCAGTTTTCCTTTTCTTTTTCCAAGCTTCATACATCTGTAAGTCAGTATAAAACCTCAGTTCAACTCTATCCTCTAAAATAAGTCCATGGGAAGCTCCAACAGAATCCCTACTCATCTTGTAAAAGGTATCTTTATCAATGATTTTATTGTTGAAATAATAAACCTCTTTCTTTGGAGAAGCTATTGAATCTTTCATCAAATTCTCTTCTGTTTGAGAATCCAGAATAGTCTCGTCTGTGCTACTAAAAGCCAATAACAAAACAGATGTCAGCAAAACCACGAATGAAATAAGCGACCGGCCATAGAATACCGACCTGTTCCCTTTCGAACCAAACAACCTATTCACCCGCTCTGTCAACTGGCTTTTGTTTCTTGCCATCCCCAGCACCAATTCGGTGTTCTGAAAAATTTGATTTTCCTGTATGGCAATTAAGGCATAGGCATAGTTTATTTTACTACCCGTTAATGCAACCGCCGCATCATCACATCGATGTTCCATCTCTGCACGAATCACACCTGACAACCACCAAACTGCCGGGTTGAAAAAAAACAAAATCTCCACTACAGACAAAAATAGGTTCGTTAGGTAATCTGCATTTTTGATGTGCATCAGTTCATGCACCAGCATGGCATCCAAATGCTGCACAGGCATGGAAGTGAGCATACCCAATGGAAATAAGATCATGGGCTTGAGGTAACCAAAAGCAACCGGAGATTTCACCAGTTTGGATTCATAAAAAGTAGGCAACTTTTTGAGACCTATCCTTAAACCCCACTCTTCCAATTTAAACTGCCAGTTATCGGACACAGGGCTCAAACCTATAGTTCTCAATTTCCTGATATACAAAAAACCTCCGGCAAACCTGACGGACAGCACAACTATACCAACCAGCCAAAACAGCACGAGTGCCTCTGCATGTCGATTCAAGAAATCATAAACGGGATTAAATATGGTGGTTTCTGTAATGACTTCACTACTGAATGCATTATCTGAGCTACCCACCTGATCTTCAAATTCGATTTGAGGAGAAGGATTATTGATATAAGCATCAGGAATCTCTTGGTAATAAATAGCAAATGTGTAGCAGACAGCAAGAAAAAACACCACCATGCTCCCCATAGAAATATTATACCTGACATCCGCTCTTTTATTTTTAACAACATAAAATGCCATAGAAACTAAAAAAACAGCCAATACTCCCTGCCAGATAGAATGCAAAAATGTCATTCCCAGTACCTGGATCATTGCTTCTGAAATATATTCTGATAGCCAATTCATTTTTCTCCCCCTTCCATTTTATCCAAAAAACTACGAAGTTCAGCCAATTCTTCTGGTGAGGTTTTACCCCTGCCCAAGGCATGCATCACCAAATCCATTGCCGATCCTTGAAACACGCCATCAAGTACTTTATCAAAAAATGAGGCCTTAATATCGGACTGTGAAATATTGGCAGAATACACATGTGACTTGCCTGTACCATCCCGCTTGATCAATGATTTCTCCAACATACGCTGCATTTGCTTCAAGGTGGTGGTGTAACCCACATCTTTTTTCTTGACTAGTTGCTCATGAACCGCTCTCACGCTGCAAGGTTCGTATTCCCACAAAGCTTGCAGGATTTCTAACTCCGCTTCAGATGGTTTTTGGATGTTTTTTTCTGACATATCCATTGGTCTTTAAATTTCTTCCCAACAAACATAAACGACAATTGTCGTAAATAAAAGAAATATTACGACAATTGTCGTTTTATACAGTGAGAATTACAAAATAGAAGAATTTAGGCTTGAAAGGTGTTCTTTAAAGCATCCCAAAGTGCCTTTCTGAGTTCAACAGAAGCTGCTATTTGATCTAACGGATCTGCAAGAAGGATTTTCTTATTACTCAATACGCTTGGGATGTATTTAGTTGGGTTAGATATTTGAAGCGAATGATTGGAAGTAAAAACAATTGCATTGGTAAATTCAATATCTACATAGTTATTGGTTTTATTAACATTCACCAGCGCAATCTCATCTATAGTTAATTTCACTGCACCCAATATTTTCATCAAATAGGTAAAATCTTTTTCGTTCAAAAATTCAGAACCGGCATCTTCCACCAAAATCAAAATACCTTTTTTATTAGCTCCTTTGAAAGCAGGAGGCTTGGATGGAGTCAGCACTTCTTTAGGCTCTTCTACAACTTGGTGTTCCTCTACCTTACCTGCTATAGTTTCTTTCTCAGGAACAGAAACTGTCTCAACTTTTTGTTGCGAAAGATCATTTTCTGCTTTTATCAGATAAAGATCTTCATTAATAAAGTATTTTAAAAATTCTGTGTTTTCCATAATTATGACTCCATAAAAAGTGCCTTAACTTCTGTGGCATCCTGAGGTTTCATCCTTCCTGCCAGCACCAACCGCAATTGACGCCTTCTCAGTGCTCCCTCATACAATTCTACCTCCGACTCTGTTTCGGGTATCAACTCTGGCACATCTATCGGCTTGCCTCCCTGATCCACTGCCACAAATGTATAAAAAGCAGAGTTGCTTACTATCTTCTTTTTTGCCGGAATATCTTCTGCAGTTACTTTTATATATACCTCCATCGACGAATTAAACGAACGGGTCACTTTGGCTTTGAGCGTCACCACATTGCCCAATGCAATCGGAGCATTGAAGGAAACATTGTCAACCGAAGCAGTTACAACTATCCTGTTGGAATGTCGTTGCGCAGCAATAGCAGAAGCAATATCCATCAGGTGAAGCAGCCTGCCACCCATCATATTATCCAAAGTGTTGGTATCATTGGGAAGTACCAGTTCCGTCATTACTACTTCTGATTCTGTTGCCTTTTTCTTCTTATTTGACATATTTTTTTCTTTATTGATTTAGTTCCATCCCTTGTCACCCAACAAAGGAACAAAACTAAAATTATCGAATTCTTCCTGCTCCACCTGATCTTCCGCTATTTTCGTAATCCTAAGCATCTTCTGAGTGGATTTGTCTCCTACCGGAATCACCAGTTTCCCTCCAATCTTAAGTTGCTTTACCAACGCATCAGGCACAGTTGGTGCCCCGGCAGTCACAATGATACCATCATACGGAGCATGTGCTCTCAGTCCTTTCGATCCATCCCCAACAAAAAACCTGGGGTTATAGCCCATTTTAGGTAAAAAGGCTTTCGTCCTTGCATAAAGCACCTTATTGTACTCTATTGTAAACAAGTTCACTCCCAGCTCTTGTAAAACACATGCCTGATAGCCGGATCCTGTTCCTATCTCAAGAATTTTTGCCTTCGGCTTCACTTCCAGCAGGCTCGTTTGAAAAGCCACAGTATAAGGTTGGGAAATAGTTTGTCCTTCTCCAATGGGAAATGCCTTATCCTGATAAGCATGGCCTTCAAATACCTGATCAAAAAAATAGTGCCTGGGTATCCTCCCTATAGCATTCAATACCGCATCATCCGTAATCCCCTTTTCCTTTAATATTCGCACAAGCGAACGACGCATTCCTTTATGTTTGTAACTATCAGTCATCCTCTGTCTTTATTCGTTCAAAAATATAGCAATTAATTACAAGGTCAGGTTTTACGACACACATTATTTTCAGTAATATTACACATATATAAATTCGGCGTATTAATCATGTTTACAGGCATTATCGAATCAAAGGGAGAAATCATAAGTATTGAAAAATCAGGCAGTAACCTGGACTTTACCATCAAAAGCAACATCAGCAATGAACTAAAAATAGATCAGAGTGTAGCACACAATGGCATTTGTCTGACTGTTACAAAAGTTGCAGGTGACACACACCAAGTCACTGCTGTAGAAGAAACCATCCTTAAAACCAATTTACGTGATGTTAGTACCGGAGATTCTTTCAATCTGGAAAGATGTATGGTAGCCAACGGTCGGTTCGATGGGCACATTGTGCAAGGTCATGTAGATCAAACCGCTATCTGCAAAAAAGTAAAAGAACTTGACGGTAGTTGGTTATATGAATTTGAGTATGATCCTTCCATTGGGAATATTACGGTAGAAAAAGGTTCTATTACCATAAATGGTGTCAGTTTAACCTGCTTCAATTCAAATGAAGGCAAGTTTACAGTAACAATCATTCCCTACACTTTCGAACACACCAATTTTAAATCCTTAAAAGAGAGCGACTTGGTAAACCTCGAATTTGATATTATTGGTAAATATGTTTCCAAACTTTTAAATAAATCTTAAATTGGGAGATAATTAAATTTAATAATCTCCACTCCATTATGAAGTTGAACTGCATGGTAGTAGATGATGATGAGCTTTCAAGGCTTATGATCAGGAAGTACGTAGAAAAAACCGATTTTCTCGAATTGACACATGAACTATCAAGTGGCATTGAAGCATCCAACGTGTTGACTCAACACGATAATCCTGATGTTGACATTATTTTTCTGGACATTGAAATGCCGGAGATGACAGGAATCGAATTACTCGAATCTCTGACATCAGACTATCAGGTCATAATGATTACTTCTGCTGAAAAATATGCAGTGAGTGCTTTTGAAAAAAATGTTACTGATTTCCTGGTAAAGCCTTTCAGCTATGGTCGCTTTCTCAAAGCCGCTGTAAAAGCCAACGAAACTCTGGAACACATCCGCAAAAAAGCTGAAAACTTTACGGAATTATATGTCAAATCGGATTCAAGAATTCAGAAGATTGTATTAAATGAAATCCTCTTCATAGAGGCAATGGCAGATTATGTGATTTTCAACACCACCAAGGGAAAACACATTGTACACCATACCATGAAAGGAATCGAAAAAAAACTACCGGAAAGCATCTTTGGTCGGGTGCATCGGTCTTATATCGTCAATTTCGACAAAATAGCCTATTTTGAAGACATGAATTGTGTGATAAACGAAAAATATATTCCAGTAGGAGTGTCTTATCGGGAAAGGGTTTTCAGCAGACTGAATATGCTGTAAATATTAGTGACTGCTTTTCTCCGCTCCCATTAAAAACGCCTTGATGTAGTCATCAAGGTCTCCATCCAATACTTTTTGCACGTCCGTTCGTTCCACCCCGGTACGAGCATCTTTGATCAGTTTATATGGATGTAAAACATAATTTCTAATTTGGCTACCAAAATCCACACGCATTTTTCCTGCTTCGATTTGATCCCGATCAGCGTTCCGCTTATCCATTTCCAGTTGATATAGCTTTGATTTCAACATTTTCATGGCATGTTCCTTATTGGCAAGCTGCGAACGCTCTATCTGACAAACAATCACAATTCCCGTCGGTTTGTGAGTCAACTGAACTTTAGTTTCTACCTTGTTTACATTTTGACCTCCGGCACCTCCGGAACGAGAAGTATGCCACTCAATATCACCAGGACTCACCTCAATCTCAATAGTATCATCTATAACAGGATACACATAAACAGACGCAAAAGAGGTATGCCTTCTTCCACCACTATCAAAAGGAGAAATCCTGACTAACCGGTGCACTCCATTCTCCGACTTTAAAAAACCATAAGCCAGTGCTCCGTCAAATTGTAGTGTCACAGACTTTACACCAGCCACATCTCCTGCCTGAAAATCCACTTGTTTGATCGCATATCCCTTAGATTCACCCCACATGATGTACATTCTCATCAGGATACTTGCCCAATCGTTACTTTCTGTTCCACCTGCTCCGGGGTTAATTTCCATCATTGCAGAAAGTTGATCTTCTTCCCCTGAAAGCATTTTTTTAAACTCCAATTCTTCCACCTCAGTCAATGCCTTTTCATAAGCACTATCCACATCTGTCACTGTTCCTTCTCCTTCGCTCAAAAACTCATACAAAGTATCCACCTCTTCCAGACTTTCCTGAACCCTTTCAAAATGATCTGTCCACATCTTCTTTGCCTTAATGGCCAAGAGTATTTTCTCCGCTTCCTTCGGATCATTCCAGAAATCGGGCTGAGTCGTTATCGACTCTTCCTCTTCCACTTCCTGTGCTTTCACATCATAATCGAGATATCCTCTCAACGCTTCTACACGACTTTTTAAGTCCTTCAACTGATCTGACGTCATAATTCTATTTTGCTATTAATTACATGCGAATTTAATCCGATTCCTTCAATATTTATCAGGAGCAACAACATTCCCTTCTACAATTAGCATTCCTCTGGCTTTCGGCACTCGCCAGCCCAGCCCTACAACACCCATTTCGGGCTCAAACAATGCCTCTATCCAGGCTATTGTCTTACACTCTACCTTACCTTATTATAAAAAAGAAATATTAAATCGTCCAAAACAACAAAAGTCCATCAATAATGGACTTTGATTTTAATTTTTTACAAATTTTGATGCTAATAAGAGTTGATCATAACTTCTTTAGATCTTATACACCCAACCCCACTTATCTTCCTGTTCTCCCTTTTTGATCTTATCCAACGCATTAAATAATTTTTGAGACAAGGGGCGTTCTTTTGGAAGTTCATAATCCTTGCCTGCATACCCAATCCTCCTTATTTGAGCTATAGTTGCTGCAGTTCCTGCACCAAAAGCCTCCTTCAACTCACCTGTTTCCATGGCAGATATCAATTCTTTCACACTCAACCTCTCTTCCTTCACCTTCATTCCCCAGTCTCTGGCCAGCGTCAATACACAATTACGTGTAATACCATTAAGTATAGAATCCCCGGTTGGAGCTGTAATCAACGTATCTCCTATCAAAAACAATAAATTCATTGTCCCCGCTTCTTCTATAAATTCATGTGTTTGACCATCAGTCCAGATCAATTGATCATAACCTTCCTTCTGTGCCTGAACAGCCGGAAATAAAGATGCCGCATAGTTACCTGCAGTTTTCGCATACCCTACTCCACCAGCAACAGCTCTGGTATATTTAGTCTCAATCTTCACACTCACCGGTTCTGAATAATATGCTCCTACAGGGCAGGTAAATATCAAAAACTTATAAGTTTCAGATGGTCGTATTCCTACGTATGGATCATCAGCAAAAATCACTGGACGAATGTATAGAGAAGTACCGTCTTTGTCCGGTATCCATCCACTATCCACTTTCAACAATTCAGTCATAGCAGACATAAACAACTCCTCTGGCAACTGAGGCACACACATTCTACTTGCACTTACATTCAACCTTTGAGCATTAGCTTGTGGTCTGAATACCAAAATATCACCAGACTTACTTCTATAAGCCTTCAACCCCTCAAATATGGATTGAGCATAATGAAGAGTAGCATTCGCCGGGCTTATTGATAAATTGCCATAAGGTTCAATTCTCAGGTCATTCCATTCTCCGTTTTTATATTCTGCCACAAACATGTGATCAGAATATACTTTTCCAAAAGGGATATTATCAGTATCCAACTCAGGCAACCTCGACTGTTTTGTCTTCTTTATTTCAAACGCTAATGTCTCTGTCATAACACTGGAATTTTATCTTCACCAAATCTAAAGTACAAATTTAGCAAATTATGAACTCATTATTTTCATTAAAAAACAAATAAAAACAGTCAATACAGAGCAAATTTTCGCAAAATGAGTTGTTAAAAAACAATACTTATTTATTCTAAAATAAAAGCAAATAGATGGTTATAAAGCACTTTCCATGATTCGACATAAGTTAATCTCATTTTTAACAACCACCTTTTCGCTAAATGAACGAAGTAAATAAATATTACTTTGAAGGCATCCAAGGTGTTTCCTCAACACCTAGTCGTTTAGCCATCCAACGAGATAGGGTAAAGAGATAATCAGAAAGCCGGTTAAGGTATTTAATAACCAAAACATCTACAGTATCAGATTCCGATAAGGTGACAACTAATCTTTCAGCTCTTCGACATACACATCTGGCAATGTGACAAAATGAAACAGAGTGATTCCCTCCAGGTAAAACAAAATGTTTCATAACAGGAAGTTCTTCATCCATACTATCAATAGCTCTTTCCAACTCTGATACACTGTACTCATTCAGCTTGGGAATATTTACCTTAGCCTTTGTTGCTTCAGAAGCCAAAGAAGAACCAATAACAAATAAGTTATTTTGAATTTCAATCAACTCTTCAGATTTTAAAACTAAAACCTCCTGATCTCTCAGCAATCCAATATAGCTATTCAACTCATCCACAGTTCCATAAGTTTCAATTCTCAGATGGCCTTTTGACACCCTGCTGCCCCCCAGCAATCCAGTTGTTCCTTTATCACCTGTTTTAGTATAAATCTTCATTTCAACACTAGCTTATTTTATATATAAGTTACTATATAATAATTACCCTCAAAAAACCTCATAAAAAAAGCCTCAAAATAATTGAGGCTTTGATTCTATCTACATCAGTAGAAAATAATAAACTGGCAACGACCTACTCTCCCGCATTTAACTGTAGTACCATCGGCGCTGAAGGGCTTAACTGCTCTGTTCGG
>NZ_JBDKWG010000030.1:0-1042 GCF_040151475.1 Reichenbachiella sp. MALMAid0571
GGGTATGAATCAATGCTTTCCTACTACCAGAATACGCAACCTTCGATTCGATGAACCGCCGTATACGAGACCCGTACGTACGGTGGTGTGAGAGGTGCACCAGTGGGCTATTTGCTCACTGGCCATCTACTCGATTGTGCGCTGGTGGCTCACGCCACTTCTGTCAATGTACGAGTCGTTTTTTTGCCTTTCTTTTTCAAGTCAAACTTCACAAAAAAACATCCACCACTGAGCTCGTTCCTATATAATGAAATCTGTAGTATGCCAGTTGTTTTGTCGTCACTTGTATAATGAATAGCAGACAAAAAGATAACACCCTCGGCATTCGGGTATTTTTTGTAAAGTGGGTCCCAAATTAGATCTCTATTTTCATCAACCGTCAATGATCGAAATTCCTTCTCAGTAATTACAATCGATTTTCGTCCCTTGATTATAAAATCATTGTCAAACTTGATTCGATGCTTCATTCTACTCTCAAGTTTTCTAATGTCTGATTGATCGGTCGAGTCACCACCACGGAAAATCGTGTCGGATTCGCTTTGAATTATTATAAGATTCTTGGTTGCTTCATCCTCTTTCAAAAACTCGTCCAGTATTATCGAATAAGTCTTGTAGTCCTGCTTAGTCAGTCCTTGTCCCAGACACGAACCACAGTGGGATAGTAAACAGATGATCAGAATAATCTTAATGTGTCTCATAAGTCTTTGATGCCACTTGCGCACAACGCCTGGCTAAGAAACGTAGGGGAGTTTGAAACACTGCTCTTTCGGTTCACTAATTAGCCAAGCCAAATATTTTTATAATTTACTTTACTTTTTTCATTATCAAAATTTTGGCTTGGCGGACTTTCCAAAAGCTCCGAACTTCCGATTACCACCGAACCCCTATGTTTTCTTAGCCCATGTGTGTGCCCAGCATGGGCATCTTTCCCTACATAAAAGTAGGGTATTAATTTATAGGGTGCAAGTCCCTTATGGGCGAGAGTCGTGTCTCGAACCATTAGTAAGCTGCAAGGTGGTTTACCATGAGGTATGCACTGAAG
>NZ_JBDKWG010000032.1:0-4381 GCF_040151475.1 Reichenbachiella sp. MALMAid0571
AAAATTATCAAGTTTGTTCAATGCCTGTAGCGAATCATAACGATTGGCTGCCAATCTTAAAAATTCTCCCTTTGTCATAACTTTAGTCGTTTTCTTTAAATTTAAACATTATAAAAAAAAACGACAATTTGATATGCACCCGTTTTTTTATGTTTTAAAAGAAAAGGTGTTTATTCAGCATATTCATATCCATACTTCTCGGTAATTTCTTTTTTCTTTACCTCTACTACTTCCATAGTCAAAAATATATCTTCAATGGGTTTGTCACGCCCTCCTGTTCTTTGTTCAGCTATTTTGTCCACCACATCCAACCCTTCTACCACTTTACCAAACACAGTATAGTCTCCATCAAGGTGGGGAGCACCTCCGGTAGTAGTATAAATTTTTATTTGTTCAGGATTAAAACCTTTCTTTCGGATTTTTACATTCAGTTCCTTTTCGGCTAAGTCTATACTCTTATTGAATAACTTTTGCATTCCCGCATGATCTCCATTTCGTTGAAGCTCCAATAATTGATTTTTCAAGTCAGCATGGCTGTCGTATTGGATGAGCTGATTCATTGCCTGATTTAGCACTCTCTGATCAATGGTGAATTGTTCTAACTGGGCTTCAGTAAAAGTATTTCCATGTACTATGTAAAATTGACACCAACTGGATTTTTTCTCCGGATTGGATTGATCACTTTGTCTGGCTGCAGATAGACTTCCTTTTTCATGGTAAAATTTATCTACAAACTCCGCATCTATTCTGTCACTATTTCTTGTGCCTTCTTTAGCATCGATATCCCCCCCCTGAATCATAAAGTTTTTGATTACACGATGAAATGTAGTACTATCGAACCTTCCGGACTTTGCTAACTTCAGGAAGTTTTCTTTGTGTAGTGGTGTTTCATCGTACAATATGGCTTTCATATCTCCAAAAGAAGTATGAATGATCACCATGTAATCGGTATTTTTATTACAGGAAAAGAGTAAAGAACTAACAAATAATGCGAACAATAATTTTTTAAACATATCTATTACAATTAATTTTTATTAAGGTAAAATTATAAAAACGAATTAATCTTTTGCCAAAGAGAACCTGGCATTTGCTATTTCTAAATACAACTGAATGAGCCTCGTTCGAAACAGGATTTTATGAAGGGAACGGTCACTATTTTGAGGTAGTTATCCTTGCTCTTTCCTTATTTCTTCCAATATTTCGGCTCCTCCATTTTCCAAAACATATTTTCCAAGAGATTCTCCTGCCTGTTCTGGATTGGTTATGAAAGCTTTTGATTCTGAAACGACGAATTTACTTCCATCTAAGCTGATGATGCCACCTTTTAGGACTACTTGACCCTCTTTGATTTGTGCATAGCCAAATATTAATGAGTTTATTAATACCTATTATTCAGAATTTATCCCTTCCAATATTACAGGCCAGGATGAATCTGCACTATGGAATTCAAACGATCCTACGGGTACGGTAATGCATATAGATATCTCGGGAGGTCCAGGAGATGGTTCAGTTATTTGTTCTGATTATGACAATGATCATTGGGTATTCACTACAATTGAAGTACCATACTGGCTTGCTCAAGGATATGATGGAGAACATCCTGTAAGTGGAAATAGGGAATTCGGATATAATGTCAATTTTGACGGGTCATATACGTTTTATACTAGAGGGGAAGATAGAATAACAGGTTTTATTGATAGTATTGTTGCTGAAGGCATTATACAGCTTAATGGTGATCCGTTTGAAAATCCAGATGCTTTGTGGAACAGTTTTAAATTAGGAATTTATAATTTTGTTCAATCCAATTCTGGGGTCAGCAAATTTACCATCTGATTCAGATAATGTGATTGCTCGACCGGATTGGGAAAAAGTAATGTACTACTTAGACCTATTTCAGATTTAGGATGTTAAAGAATTATGCAACTTTGGAAAGGATTATTAAAAAAAGTACAATAGACATTATCACGGTTGATTGTGCATAGAGAGATTACAAGATTTTTTTCTCCAAAATTAGCAATGAATTGGCGGTTTTTTTAAGAGCAAAATTCTCCATAGTAAATCAACCGTGATAATGTCTAATATTGAGCTTTTTGATTTGGTTTGTTCTTTTTGTTATTTCGAATTTGATTGATCCACATTCTGAGTTTGGTTTTGTTCTGGTTTTAATATACACATATGTAGCGGGTCTAGCATTATTGTCGTTAATAATCTGGATTGTATTCTTTGATATCAATCATCGGTCAACTCTAAGAATGGAACTTGTCTTTTATGCATCTACCCAATTTTACCTACTTGCATTGATGTATGTGATTTATAATAATGTTGTGAACGGGTACTTGTTATTAATTCCCGTTTTAATTAGCAGTGTGACTTTAATAATTATAACTTATATCATGAGTAGGCCAGGCTCGAATGGCAGAGAAATTTTACTAAAAACTTGGGGGTTCTTTTTATTTGCGGTTCTATTTACTTTTATTTTGGTCAATTACCCCTCTTTTAACTGGTAAACTAAAAACCATGTGGCTCAAAGCAAACTAGGTGAGTAATGTCATATACTTTTGATGGCAATATTTTTCTTACAAAGAAGCTGTGTGGCTCAAGACAAATTCTACGTTGAATTTCGAAGAACGGATTCTTATGTTGCCGCAACAAGTGTCGCTGAAACATATTTCTTCGATGGAGAAAATAATTTTAGAAATACAAAATACTTTCATCAGGGTGAGTAGGGTATATACATAGGCACATATTCTTTTATTGATGATACTCTTGTACTTCAATATGAAAAGCCCGACTCATTTAAATCATCAACGTATGTTGTAAATGAGCGACGAAAACTCTCGGAGCATGCTTTGGGGGGGAGTGATATTTCAGGGATAAAATCGGCTTCTGTCTCTATCAAAATTATTGATAAAGCAGGCAATCCAATTGCAGGTGTGAGTTTGGCTTTAAACAATTCTGACAAGAAACCTGTTTTGGGTTTTTTATCTGACAATGAAGGAAAATTTCCTCAGCTATCAATACAGGACGAGTATATTTCCTTACTTCGTTTCTCAATGATAGGTTATCAAGAGATTGATATAAAAATGGATGAGTTGTTTGATTTTATATGCTATATAGATGTAATTCTGGCAGATTCAGATATTCGTTATATACAAAAAGAAGAAGTTGAGAAGTTTTTAGTAAAAGAGAAGAGTGAAGGAAGAATTGTTATGCTATCTATACCTGAAAATAGAAGAGTTGTATTGGAAAAGAAAGTTGAATAATGGTTGTAATTCAAATATACTTTTCTTTCTTAAAGTTGACAATCACATTCTAATTCAGAAAGAATGAGTTAGATAGTTTGGGAGTTTCAAGAACAGCTCTTTTTTTAATCTGGCTACTCTACCCTTGCGCTTTCCTTATCTCTTCTAATATTTCAGACCACCTTCAATATATGATTTAACTTCTTTAAATGGAAATTTAAGTAATTTACAGGGTAATGGTCAAAGCGGTCAAGCTACATTCAATTCTGAACTTATACCAACAAATCAATGAAAGTATCGAAAGTTAGTATTTTGTTTTTAGGGCTAGTGTCAACAGTGTTATGTATTAGCTGTATACAACAACATCCAAAGATAATAGTTCATAACACTTCGAATTTGGATTATGACAGCATACATGTTTCTACCTTTGAAGGTGAAATAACTGCGTTTAACGATATTAAGATAAATGATAGGTTAGAAGGTGTTATCAGTTTTAAAAACACAAAAAAGGGAGATGGTGGTTATTCATTAAAAGTTTATACTAATGATAGTATCATAAGACAATTGCACTTTGGGTATTATACTAATGGAAGTTCATTGAACTCTGCTTTTGAAGTATTTATAGAAAATGACACAATTAAAGTATTTGAAGAATGATCGTTTTTAGAATATTTCTTGATTAACTCAATTTAGAAATATAGAATCCAATAACTTTTTTTGTCGTTGATATTATTAATATCAGTGAATGACAGTATGAATTACGAAATGTACAACTAACTCATTCACTGAGAAAGCACTATAGATGAACTAATCAAAGGGCTTCAGCCAGCTATATTAGGAGGATCACCATGCCGATAATCAGATTATTTTTTGTTGTATTACTACTACAATTGACTTACGCTTCCTTTTCTCAAAAAAGGGATACTACTGAAATGTTTTACCTTGTTGAAGGTGCGTTACTTAATGGTGTTGATACCGTACGATCGGTCATAAACAGGCACGTACATACCGGGGATACATTATTCGAAATATGCTATGATCGTTTTTCTTATTCTTATCAGAGATCGAGAAGCGTTTGTTATTCATTTTCTACTAAAAGTCCTGTCAATGAAGTGAAATATGTTTCCAGCCGGGATTTT
>NZ_JBDKWG010000033.1:0-1681 GCF_040151475.1 Reichenbachiella sp. MALMAid0571
TTCAGTGCATACCTCATGGTAAACCACCTTGCAGCTTACTAATGGTTCGAGACACGACTCTCGCCCATAAGGGACTTGCACCCTATAAATTAATACCCTACTTTTATGTAGGGAAAGATGCCCATGCTGGGCACACACAAAATGTATAGTGAATGCACTTTTGAGCTATTTTCAACTTTCTCTGCAATTCGGTACTTTAGTGCCATTGGAAAGTGTGAGCGCACTCACCATACATAGGCGTTACATGGCATACTCGGCATGGTATATGAATTCGACATATCACAACTCCACATTCTTTCAATTCTGGTATTTGACGCCTCTATTGAACCTGATGAATTGAAGATTCAGCCTAATAACGGTCAACTTAACTTTTCCATCGAACGCAGAACCTTTGAAGCAGTTAAACGGTCAAAATGGCTATTTTGGAACAGAACAAAATTCAATGGAAAATCTTCACGTTTGCAACTAAATGGTGTCGCTAACTGCAACTTGCTGAACCTCGAAAAACCAATTTCGGGTAACGATTTCATTAACAATTTCAAGTATGATGGAACAAACAATCTCGTCGAGCTAACAACAGCTTTAGGTCGAGTATTACGAATTAACCCGGAAACCAGTTTTATGGCAAAACTAGAGGACTTAACAGACAGTGACTTTGGCAAAGGAACTAGCTCAGGAAAGCTTGGTTTTACGGAACACGAATGGCTGGAATATTTGAAAAAAGAAGGAATTAACGCCATGTAACAGTCGCTAGCATGAATGCGCCAACTGCCACTTTACAGGTTTCTGTGCGAACATCACCATGAATCAGCCGCTGAGATACGGCAGTGCTTTCTACTTACTTCTGCTCGCAAGAGATTTTGATTTTCAGAGCGCAGTGCCATTTGGAACCTTGCCTGCGGCAGGCAGGTGTTGTGAGCTTCGGCAGATTTCACCAGATTGTATTATTTACAAAGGATATGGCCACATTACGATATTGATTTCACATCTATTGGACTACAGTACAAAATCCCTATCTTTACATTATGACGATCGAACAACGAAAAATATCCTTGATAAACTGGATCACCAACTTGGATGACGAAACGGTAATCAACCAAATTGAAGGTTACCGAAAAACTTCGATTAACTCTCTACCAAAGGAGATCGTCGAACTACTGAACATTTCAGATGCTGAACCCATTGAGGGTTGCGTCGAACATACTTCGGCTCAGGATATTTTAAATATGAAGGAGTGATGAAGAAGGTTGTCTGGTCTCCAACTGCCAGGAAATCTCTCAGACGAACATCCGATTTTATATCCGAGTTCTGGAATGAGCAGGTGAAAACAGAATTCCTGAATCAATTGAACTTTCGTATTGAACAGATTCAGAGGAATCCTGAACTTGCCCCAACATTTGAAGACAATGATGTAAGAAAACTCGTCATTCATAAATCAGTTTCCTTGTACTACCTAAACTTACCTGAACATCTGAGACTTCTGTTGATCTGGGACAACCGACAGGATTCCACGAAACTATACCGACAATTAACTGATACCAATAACTAAGCATTCGTGCGGCCGATAGGCCAAGCATGAATGTAGTGTTGAACGAACCGTAGTTGGTATTTGGCAGATAGTCTTATGGGTTTTTCGGTCTGTGGATTTAAAATAACTAAGCATTCGTGCGGCCGATAGGCC
>NZ_JBDKWG010000034.1:0-346 GCF_040151475.1 Reichenbachiella sp. MALMAid0571
CTGCAGAGTTCCTGCACAAACTACTCGTGCCTGTTATCGCTGTAGTGGTCACATAAGGGGTCACGGTCACGTTTTTTGTCTGTACCGAATTGCTGCCACATCCCGTGCCTGTATAAGTAATCACTGCGGTACCTGAAAAACTGCTATCCCAATTAACCAAACCGGAACTGTTTATTGTTCCTGCACCCGAAGTGATAGACCAGGTGCCCGTTCCATTTGAAACGCTTGCATTGTAGTCCGTATCTACAGAGTTCCTGCACAAACTGCTCGTGCCTGTTATCGCTGTAGTGGTCACATAAGGGGTCACGGTCACGTTTTTTGTCTGTACCGAATTGCTGCCACATCC
>NZ_JBDKWG010000035.1:0-4952 GCF_040151475.1 Reichenbachiella sp. MALMAid0571
TTAGGTACTTGTTCACATGCTTTTTCAATGATTGTTTTACTTTTTTTTCATAACTTCAATTCTTATTTTGTGAACTCCGAAGTTAGAAGTTCTTTGGCATTCCCCGAAGGGCTTCCGACGAAGGAGGTTCGTTCAACAAGGGGTTTGAAGCAACATTGAACATTATCAATATAAAAGGAAAGAATTTCTCATGGCAAAGTACATATACTTTTTCTACCAATAAGAATGAGATTGTTAAATTGGTAGGAGATAGAGACGGAGATGGTCAAGAGGATGATATTATAGCGTCGGGTTGGTTTATAGGACAGCCAATTGGTGCTAATTTCGACTATGACTGGAATGGTATCTATCAAGAAGGTGAAGATATGCCAAGTTGGGCTCTACCCGGTTATACGAAGATTATAGACAAAAATGGGAATGGAGAAATAGATGTAGATGACCGTTCTGTACTTCATTCCGACCAACCTAACTTTCGTTTAGGGATATCTAATACACTCAAGTGGAAAAAGTTTGCTTTGAATATTTTTATAAATTCGCAAAAGGGAGGGTATCGGTCAAATCCAAACTTATACTTACAGGCCAGCTTTTATAACAGAGCCAATACGCTAAACATTCCCTATTGGACTCCTGAAAATAAGTCGAACGAGGGACCGATATTAAACTTCACTAACCCTTATGGACATAGATTTTATGAAAGCAGGAGTTTTGTCCGTTTACAAGATATATCCCTGTCATATGATTTGCCTCAAGATCTAATTAATAAGTTCAGTATTAGGGATATTAAACTATATATCAGTGGTAAGAACCTTTATACAATTACCAATTGGTCTAATTGGGATCCTGAAATAGGAGATCAAAGTCGAGGGTCTTATGGTCCAATGTATCGTTCTTGGGTTATTGGAATAAATGTAACACTTTAAAAGGCAGAAGAATCATGAAAAAAAATAATTTAATAATTATAGCTATAAGTCTAATTCTTTTATTGGATTTAAGTTCATGCAGCGAAGATGTTTTAATAGAAAAACCGTTGGACTTTTTTAGTCCTGAGAATGCTTTTGTAAATAAAGAGGGATTTGATGCTGCACTTGTTGGGTTGTATGTTACTGCCAGAAATGAAATGGCAAGCGGAGATAATAAATATGAGGTTATAATGAGCGAGTGTACAGATGTTGCTACCAATGCTGCTGCCTCTGTACTAGCTGTAACTAGTGTTTGGCAAGTAATGAATCCAACAACTAACTATACAGAGTTTTACTGGTATTGGGCATATCAGATGATTGGCAGGGCAAATACAATTATCACTCGTGCGGAGAATCCTGATATAAGTTGGGACTCAGCTGATGATAAGAATGAAGTGCTGGCGCAAGCAAGGTTTTTCAGAGGGTACGTCTATTCTGTTTTGGTTAATTTGTATGGGGGGGTACCTATTATTAAGGAAGAAGTTACCACGCCGAGATATGATTATACAAGAGAAACACGACAAAAAGTACTTGAATTTATTGTGGAAGATTTGGAATTTGCTTCTCTGTGGTTACCCGAAACAACACCTGAAGACGGAAAAATTGTCAAAGCTACAGCCGATCATTATTTGAGTGAAACATACCTGGGGCTACAGGAATACACTAAAGCTATTGAATCTGCAACGAGAGTGATTAACAGTGGACATTATAAGCTTATGACAGAAAGGTTTGGTGACCTATCCCGACCGGGGGATGTATATTCTGACCTGTTTTGGACTCACCAGATTAACCGATCTTCTGGAAACCTGGAAACGATTTGGGCTATTCAGGTTGAATATGGAGTTACAGGTGGTATTCCAAGCGATGGAGGAAATGGACAATTAAGGCGGTGGGGGCCGGCATATTATAGCATTAAAGATCCTGATAATAAAATTGGCTTAGTTCTCTGTGATAGTCTTGGGAGACCTAATGGTTGGACTACACCAACAAATTATTCTCGTTACGACATTTGGAGAAGTGATTGGGATAATGATATGCGAAATTCAAAATATAATATTCGCAGAGACTACTATTTTAATACGGGAAACTATTTTGGTCAAAAAGTAGAGATGGAAAATGGCTTTTGGAAGGGGACTAACATTAAGGTGGAATCAATTGATACTATGCGCTACATGTATCCATGGTTTAGAAAAATTGAAGGATTCCCATCAGGAGGAGCAGCTTCAGGTATGAGTTATAATGAGTTTATTAAAGTAAGGTTATCTGAAACTTATTTACTTCGGGCGGAGGCATACTTTTTAGCAGGGGAGAGTCAAAAAGCGGCGGATGATATTAATGATATTAGAAATAGAGCCAATGCAACCCCTGTTGATCCTGAAGATGTTGATCTTGACTACATTTTGGATGAAAGAGCCAGGGAGTTGATCGTAGAAGAACGCAGACTAAGGACATTGATACGAATGGGCAAATTAGTTGAGAGGGTTAAAAAACACAATTTTAGAGAAGCGGATTACATTCAAGACTATCATAAATTATGGCCAATACCACAGAGTGTAATTGATGCTAATATAGATGCTGTTATAGAACAGAATCCAGGGTATTAACAATCAAATTCACTCATTATGCACCTTATTTCATTTAGGAATAAGGTGTGTTTCCCATTCACACGAATTGGAAACTAAGCTTTGTTGCCAGTTAAGCAATATTCAGTTATATGGGTTTTAAAAAATAAAATTATGAATAAAATTAAAGGCTTGCTTTTACTAATCATAGCTATTGTATTTACTTTTTGCCAATCATCCAAATATGTGTCTGTTGAGGAAGATTCCAGTGCTAATTCAGAGAAGAAAAGGGTCTTTACTGAGAATATAAAATGGAATTCTCTTAAGCAACCAGTTTTTAGCGATCCAGATGATGACTTTGCCAAAGACCCTTCTATATTTTATGCGGATGGGAAGTATTACATGTACTACACGGGATCAGCTACTGGATTTCAAGGACATGGTACGCCTAATTGGCAAATAGAATATGCTACCTCTTCGGATGGATTAAACTGGAAGAAGCAAGGAGTTATTTTTAAGGCTGACAGTAATACATGGGAAGCAGGGAGGGTTCAGGCTCCAAGTCGCCCAATTTGGTATGATGGTAAATATTATATGTTTTACACTGGAGGTCCTAGAAAACCGAAAAATCTGATTTACACTAGTTATGCTACATCCACTGACCTTGTAAACTGGACAAAGAGTAATGAAATCATTCCACAGAATATAGGAAGAGCTAACGATATTTTTATTTATGAGGAGGAAGACATTTTTTACATGTTTTACACGACCTATAAAGAAAAGAATGAACCTATTTTCATGAGAAAATCTAGTGATTTAGTCAATTGGTCTGAACCTGAACCAACAGGTGCAGGTGGAGAAGGTTCAGTTTTATGGAAAGAGAAGGGGAGGTACTACATGCTGGGCTGTCACGGATGGTCTAGCACAACTGAAGTGTACCGCTATATGTTTCAACTGAGTTGAAAAATTTCAAAGATTTAGGCATTGTGGATATGGAGAGACCAGACTTTGCGTCAGGTACTTTTGGACATGGAGATATTATTAAAAAGGATAATCAGATTTGGTTTTACTTTCAGGGTACAAATGATGGCGGAGATACATTCAAGATTGGCTTAGCCAAACACACATTGGATTGATTGGAAGAAGGCAAGCTTGTAATCGATTCTGATCTTACAGGATTGAAAGATTAACCCATCGGGTTGAAATCATGATACACTATAATTGGTGGAGACATGTCGATCCTGTGCTTTTATAATCAACTAATTTTAACAGATACATAATGTCAAGAAATTTCATATTAATTACCGCCTTGTTGTTTTCTCAGATGGCAACAGCAAAAACCTGGTATGTGTCAAAAGCAGGTAAAGACAACAATAGCGGCAGCATCAATAAACCATTTTTAACCATACAAAAAGGAGCTGATATGGCTCATTCGGGTGACACGGTATTTGTAACGGAAGGAATTTACCGTGAACGTGTTTCGCCTCCAAGAGGAGGGACAGCCGAAGCACCTATTGTGTACATGGCTGAACCGGGGAAGAGGGTTTTCATAAAAGGATCGGATGTTTATAAAGGGAATCTTAAGGGTTTAGGTAGTAATGTATTTTCATGTGATCTGTCAAAAATGGAATTCACTGATGATTTTTATTTCGACAGTGCCAATCCATTTAAGGTTCCAATGGCATCCACACCTTGGCTTAGGGACGGTGCTCCGGAAGGAGTGGAGGATATAGTGTTTAACCTTGGGCAGGTTTTTGTAGATGGAGCTATGTACCAGCAATACCCGCTTCAAGAAGAAATGTTGCAACACAAAGCAAGCTGGTGGTATGATTCAAAGCAGGATAAGGTGCTGATTAATTTTGATGATAAGCATAAGTACAATAGCTCTCAGATAGAATTAACAACCAGACGCAGAATATTTGCTCCTCATTTACGTGGATTGGGCTACATTCATGTAATAGGTTTTATAATGGAACATTGTGGCAATCAATATCCACGAAATTTCTGGGAAACAAAAGAGAATGCTCAGTCAGGAGCACTTGGTATCAGGAGCGGTCATCATTGGCTGATCAAAAACAATGTGGTCAGGTATGCTGCGAACATTGGTATTGACTGTGGAACAGAAGGGCCAGACAATGAAAAAACCTCACAGAAATCTTACCAACCTGAGGAGGTCATTGGAAATCGAATAGAAAACAACTATGTACTCGATAATGGATGTACCGGAGTGATTGGGTTTGGCTCAAAGGAAATGGTTGTTATGGGAAATGTAGTAATGTATAACAATAACCAAATGTTTAGAGGATATAAGCGCTATGAATCTGCGGGAATAAAATTCCATAACAATGCAAATAGTGTTGTATCTGAAAATCTGGTTACAGATAATTTCACTTATGGAATTTGGTTTGACAATAAATATCCGAATGCCAGA
>NZ_JBDKWG010000036.1:0-9153 GCF_040151475.1 Reichenbachiella sp. MALMAid0571
CTTCAGTGCATACCTCATGGTAAACCACCTTGCAGCTTACTAATGGTTCGAGACACGACTCTCGCCCATAAGGGACTTGCACCCTATAAATTAATACCCTACTTTTATGTAGGGAAAGATGCCCATGCTGGGCACACACAAGTGCTATGAATGAATGGGGTTTCATCGGTCAGGATACTTTCGTGGGGATTGGAATGTCCGCCACAAGTTTTAAATTTAAATCAAGGCGTGGCTATGTGCGAGCGGAAAGGTTAGTGCTTTCTAATCCCCGCTCATCATAGCTGGTCGTTGTATGCCATGCGGGAACGGAGAAAAACCCACCGCACATTTTAGCACATTTGGATTTTGCCAACGCACAAGCCCACCCGAAAAAACCAAAAGAGCTAAAATCTCCCCACGCTCGGAGGACGATAACAATCCGAACTATTTTTATATTGAAAAACGAGATAGTTAAAATTAAAATACTATCTTGTCGGGATAATTTTAAGCGTACATGAACCGAATAAAGGAAGTACTCGAACAGAAGGGGATTAAGCAGACTTGGTTGGCGGAGAAGCTTGGTAAAAGCTACAACATGGTGAACGGCTATGTGCAGAACAGACAACAACCTAGACTGGAAATACTTTTTGAGATAGCTAAAATCCTTGGGGTTGAAGTGAAAGATTTGATTAACGAAGAAAAGAAATAGCAATATATGTCAGAAGACCAGAAGAAACAGCTCGAACAGCAGCTTTGGAATATAGCCAACACCCTAAGAGGCAAAATGAATGCAGACGAATTCCGTGACTATATTTTGGGATTCATTTTCTATAAGTATCTGGCTGAGAAAATGGAAATTTATGCCAACGATATTTTAAAGCAGGACAAGCTGAATTATCGTGACATTAAAGAAAATACCGGACAAGGCAAGGAATATATTGAAGCCATCAAAGAGGAATCTTTGGAGAAGTTGGGGTATTTCTTAAAACCTTCTGAACTGTTTAGCGAAGTGGCTAAAAGAGGTAATGGTAATGGCGACAAAGAAAGTGGTAGCAATTTCATACTTGAAGACCTGCAAAAAATCCTGATTAACATTCAGAACAGCACCATGGGAACGGATAGCGAAGAGGACTTTGACCACCTCTTTGAAGACATGGACTTGAACAGTACCAAATTGGGTAAATCTCCAGAAGCTCGAAATGAAATAATTGCTAAGGTGCTGTCGCACCTTGACAAAATTGATTTCAAACTGGAGCAAACCGAATTGGACGTATTGGGTGATGCTTATGAATATCTGATTGGTCAATTTGCCAGCGGAGCAGGAAAAAAAGCGGGTGAATTTTACACGCCACAAGAAGTAAGTATGGTGTTGGCAAAGTTGGTAACAACTGGAAAAAGTAAACTTAAATCTGTCTATGACCCCACTTGTGGTTCAGGTTCCCTATTGCTTCGAGTAGCAAAGGAGGTACAAGAGGTGAGCAACTTTTACGGACAGGAACTTAACAGAACGACCTATAACCTTGCCCGAATGAACATGATTTTGCACGGTGTGCATTATCGAAAATTCGACATCAAACAAGAAGACACCTTAGAGCACCCACAGCACATTGATAAGCAGTTTGAAGCGATTGTCGCCAATCCTCCTTTCTCTGCTCAATGGAGTGCAAATCCATTATTTACAAGCGATGACCGATTTAGCCAATATGGCAAACTCGCCCCAGGAAGCAAGGCAGATTTTGCTTTTGTGCAACACATGGTGCATCATTTGGCGGAAAATGGAACTATGGCGATCGTTTTACCGCACGGTGCATTGTTCAGAAGTGGAGCAGAACAACATATTAGACGCTATTTGATTGAAGACCGAAACTATTTGGATGCGGTCATCGGATTGCCTGCCAACTTATTTTATGGTACACCGATTCCGACTTGTATCATGGTCTTCAAAAAGTGTAGAGAAACTCCTGATAATGTCTTGTTCATCAATGCTGCCGAACATTTTGAGAGAGGCACGCAAAACACTTTGCGACCAGAAGATATTGAGCGGATTATTTCAACATATCGAGAAAGAAAAGAGGTCGAGAAATACAGTAATCTAAGTACGCTTGACTTCATTGCCGAAAACGAATACAACCTCAACATTCCCCGGTATGTAAACACCTTTGAAGAAGAAGAGCCAGTGGACATCAGTGCAGTTGCTCAACAGCTCAAAAAGCTAGAAGGAGAAATGAAAAACACGGATGCGGAGTTAATCGCATTTTGTAAAGAACTAAATATTGATACGCCTTTTTAATCACCTACTATTATGAAATCAGAAGAAATAAAAGCACTTTTTTCGCAATTTGAAGCAGCAGCAGCCGAACTGGAAGGCGTTGAATGTTGGAGTGCAAGAGAACTACAAGATTTGCTAGGTTATAGCAAGTGGGAAAACTTTGAAAAAGTAATTCAAAAAGCCAAAGATGCCTGTAAAAATGCAGGTGAAGAGGTAGTTTATCATTTTCCTGACGTCAGGAAAACGATACCAATGCCCAAAGGTGCTGAAAAAGAGATAGATGACATCTTGCTTACGCGTTATGCTTGTTACTTGATAGCTCAAAATGGTGATAGCCGCAAAGAGGAAATTTCCTTCGCACAAAATTACTTTGCGGTACAAACCCGTAGAGCTGAGTTAGTTGAGCAGCGTTTGTTGGAATACGAACGTGTAAAGGCAAGGGAAAAACTAAGCCAAACAGAAAAACAGCTATCGGGCATTTTGTATGAAAGAGGTGTAGATAGCCAAGGCTTTGCCATTATCAGAAGCAAAGGGGATCAGGCTTTGTTCAGATTAAATACCCAAACACTCAAACGAAAAATGGGTGTGCCAGCCAGCCGACCAGTGGCTGACTTTTTACCTACCATCAGCATCAAAGCCAAAGATTTGGCTGCTGAGATGACAGGTCTAAATGTGCAAAACAAAGACCTGAAAGGACAATCAAAAATTGAGAAAGAACATATCGACAACAACAAGGCAGTAAGAGAGATGCTTACCAAAAGAGGTATTGTACCTGAAAACTTGCCACCAGCCGAAGATGTGAAGAAGCTTCAGCGAAAACTCGATGGCGATGAAAAGAAAATAATTAAGGACACCAAAAAGAAAAAGTAGCATGCGGCAAATGAAGGATTTACAACTCTATGTAGGTACAAAAGAGGAATACCAATTTGCTCGGCAAAAAGGAATGAAAATCGTTTGTGCATTGCAACGTGCCAACGGATTCGTAACACACCAGTCTGTGGTCGGTTGGCAAGGCAGAGGTTGTAATCCGGATAGTCCTTATTATTTATTCAAGCGTGATCCAGATGCTATTTATCTGAACATGATAGATGGAGAAGACCCTAAATATGTAAATGATGAAATGATAAATCCTGCTTTGGATTTCATCAACCAACATTTAATTGGTGGAAATTCCGTTTTTGTGTATTGCAGTCTGGGAGAATCGAGAAGTCCATCTATTGCTCTGATGTACCTATTGGAAAACAACCTAATTGAGAAAAACACAAATACTTTGGCTCTTTTCAAAAGAGAGTACTACCCGTTATATAATCCAAAAAATGGTAACTTATTTTACATTAAAAGAAGATGGGGAATTTAAATAAAGTACCAACTATACGTTTCCCTGAGTTTAAAGACGCTTGGCAGCACAAAAAGCTAAGTGAATTTTTGAAGGAAGCAAAAAAGCGAAATGGTGATTTAAAATACGGCAAAGAACATGTGCTTTCCGTTTCTGGTGAATTGGGCATAGTAAACCAAATAGAACATTTGGGCAGAAGCTATGCAGGTGTCTCTGTACACCAATACCATGTGGTGGAAGTGGGCGACATTGTGTACACCAAAAGCCCATTGAAAGCCAATCCTTTTGGAATTATCAAGCTCAACAAAGACAAGGCGGGCATTGTCTCAACGCTGTATGCGGTGTACAATGTAAAAGAACAAAATGCTTATGGCCCGTTTCTGGATTATTACTTCTCCTTAGATGCCAATACCAACCGCTATTTACGGCCACTGGTAAAGAAAGGTGCGAAAAACGACATGAAGATCAACAACGCTTATGTGTTGCACGATAGAATCTTCGCTCCTTCTATTCCCGAACAAAAACGCATAGCTACTTTCTTCACTGTACTGGACAAAAAGATAACCCAACTCAAAGAAAAGAAAGCCATGCTGGAGCAATACAAAAAAGGCGTAATGCAAAAACTCTTTACTCAGGAGCTGAGATTTAAGGATGAAAATGGAAAGGAGTTTCCGGAGTGGGATGAAAAAAACATTGGAGAAATATTTTCCATTTTTAATGGATATGCCTTTTCAAGCAATGATGCGAAAAATGAGGGTGTGCCTTGGGTTAAGATTGCAGATGTAGGCATCCAAGAAATGAAAAAAGAAAATCTTTCTTTTCTGCCTGAAGATTTTCTCGAAAAGCACAAAAAATTCATTTTGAGAAAAGGTGATTATGTTATTGCATTAACAAGACCAATATTAAGTGGTGAATTAAAAATCTCAGTAATTGATGATTTTTTTGATAACTCGCTTCTAAATCAACGTGTTGGGAAAATAGTAAGTGAAAATAATACAACGTTTATTTATTACATGCTTCAGCAGTCTTGGCTAATTAAAGCCATTGAAAACAATATTGCAGGAACGGATCCACCAAACCTCTCACCAAGTGAAATAAATTATATAAAAATTGAAATCCCTAAAGTACCTGAACAGAGAAAAATTGCTCAGTATCTAAGTTCAGTTGATAGGAAAATACAATCAAGCTATGCTCAATTGGTATTCTTAAAGGATTTTAAAAAGGGACTAATTCAAAGAATGTTTTGTAATTGATTATGGCTAAACAACCCGAACAAATACTCGAAGAACAATTGGTGGTGCAGCTGCAAAAGCTGGGGTATGGCTTGGTACATATCAAGGATGAAACGGAACTGATTGCCAACCTCAAAAGTCAATTAGAAAAGCATAATAATATACAGTTTAGCCCCAAGGAGTTTGAGAAAGTGCTTAACATCCTGAGCAAAGGTTCGGTATTCGAAAAAGCAAAAACCCTACGGGAAAAACAGCACATTGTGCGAGACAATGGCGATAACCTCTACTTCGAGTTTATCAATACCGAGTATTGGTGTCAAAATCAGTTTCAGGTCACCCATCAGGTAAGCATGGAAGGCACCTACAAAAATCGCTATGATGTTACCCTACTTATCAATGGTTTGCCATTGGTGCAAATAGAACTCAAACGCAGAGGTTTGGAACTCAAAGAAGCCTTTAACCAAATCAACCGCTACCAACGGCATTCGTTTGGAGCTAACTCAGCATTGTTCCAGTATGTACAGTTATTCATTATCAGCAATGGGGTCAATACAAAGTATTATGCCAACAATAGGCATCAGAGTTTCAAACAAACCTTCTACTGGACAGATGTAGAAAATAAGCGACAAACCAATATCCTCAATGGTTTCACAGATACGTTTTTAGAGCCTTGCCATATCAGCAAAATGATCTGCAAGTACATCGTACTCAATGAAACCAACAAAATATTGATGGTGCTACGCCCCTACCAATTTTATGCGGTAGAAGCCTTAATCAATCAGGTTCAAAACAGTACGCACAATGGCTATATCTGGCACACCACAGGTTCAGGTAAAACACTGACAAGTTTTAAAGCCAGTCAAATCTTGATGAACCTGCCACAGGTCAAAAAAGTGGTATTTGTGGTGGACAGAAAAGATTTGGATTACCAAACCAACAAAGAATTCAACAGCTTTAGCAAAGGCAGCATAGACGGCACAGCCAACACCAAAAGTTTGGTCAAGCAATTTTCAGACGATACCAAACTGATTGTTACCACCATTCAAAAGCTCAATACTGCCATAAGCAAAAAGCAGTATTTGGGCAAAATGGAACTCATGCAAGACGAACGCATAGTTTTCATTTTTGACGAATGTCACCGTTCGCAGTTTGGCGAAACGCATAACCGTATTAAATCCTTCTTCAACAACATTCAGATGTTCGGTTTTACAGGCACACCAATTTTTGCCGACAATGCCGTAAAGAATGAATTAGGAAAAAGAACCACCAAAGAGCTCTTTGGCGAGTGTCTGCATAAATATGTGATTACGGATGCCATCAAAGATGAAAACGTATTGAAGTTTTCGGTGGAATATGTAGGCAGGTACAAGCGAAAAGAAACCGCAACTGAAATCGACATTGAGGTGGAAGACATTGACACTAAAGAGCTGATGGAATCACCAGCACGTTTAGAAAAAATTGCAGACTACATCATTGCCAATCACGACCGAAAAACACACGGAAAAACCTTTACTGGAATGTTTTGTGTAAGCAGTGTGGAAACCCTCATCAAGTTTTACGACCTACTGCAACGCAAAAAAGAAGAAGGCAAACACAATCTAAAAATCGCCACTATTTTCAGCTATGCAGCCAACGAAGAGGATGCAGATGCCAATGGGTTTTTACCAGAAGAACTTTCTGTAGTGGAAGAACCGCAAGCACTTTACGGTTTGCAAGCACATAGTCGTGAAAAACTGGACGAGTTTATCGGGCATTACAATGAAATGTTTGAGACGAAATTCTCCACCAAAGACAGTGAGAGTTTTTACAACTATTACAACGACATTTCTAAAAAGGTAAAAGAAAGAAAAGTGGATATCCTGCTAGTCGTGAATATGTTTTTGACAGGTTTCGATAGCCCGACTTTGAATACCTTGTATGTAGACAAAAACCTGAAATATCACGGCTTGATACAAGCGTATTCAAGAACGAACAGAATCATCAACGAGCAGAAATCGCAAGGTAACATTGTGGTTTTCCGCAACCTGAAAAACGCCACTGACAAAGCCATTACACTTTTCAGTAACAAAGAAGCGATAGAAGTAATTATTATGAAGCCTTACGAAGATTATGTAGGGAAATTCAATGAAGCCTTTATCGAGTTGCTGAAAATCACACCAACTGTAAACAGTGTCAACGATCTGCAAACGGAAGATGACGAACTGGCTTTTATCAAAGCGTTCCGTGACTTGATGCGAATTAAGAACATCCTGGCTGCTTTCTCCGATTTTCAATGGGCAGATCTGGCAATGAATGAACAGCTTTTTGAGGACTACAAAAGCAAGTACCTTGACTTGTATGACAAAGTAAAAAACGACCATCAAAAAGAGAAAGTATCCATCTTGGAAGATGTGGACTTTGAACTGGAACTCATCCACCGCGATGAAATCAATGTCGCTTATATTATCCAGTTGCTCATCAAACTGAAATCGGACACACAAAAAGACGTTTCCAAAACCGAGAAGGAAATCTTTAACCTCCTGAACAATGAAGCTCACTTGCGTAGCAAACGAGAATTGATTGAGAAGTTTATTCAGGAAAACCTTCCAGTCATAGAAGACAATGACGATGTACCACAGGAATTTGAAAAATTCTGGAACGAAGAACAGCAGAAAGCCTTTTCTGAACTGGTAAAAGAAGAAAACCTAAGTTCTGAAAAAACGGAAAAACTGATAGAAGATTATCTCTTTGCCGAACGTGAACCACTCCGTGATGAAGTGCTGGAACTGATTGATGGAGAAAAACCAACCTTGCTTCAACGCAAGAAAACAGGTGACAGAATCCTAAGTAAAATCTTAGGCTTTGTAGAGACTTTTATAAATGGGATGACCAAATGATATGATAAACCTAATATTTAGATTATTTCTCACATTTAATGCTACCTCCTTGATTTTGGTAGTGTATTTAGTGAAAGAGCAACAGGTAATAAATGGCTTTAATAGCTGAAATATGAAAATAACAGATTTACCATCATATCAAGAAGTAACCGACTATCTGGCCAAGCAAAAGAACAGACCCAAGCATTTATTATTGGGCAATGGGTTTAGCATGGCGTACAGTACTGAAATATTTTCATACAACGCATTATACTCTTTCATTGAAAGTTTGGATAGTGAAATCCTCACAAAACTGTTCAAAATCATCAATAACAAGAATTTTGAGTTGGTGATGCAACAAGTGGATAATTTCATCCAAATGGCAGAAGCCTTTAGTTCAGATCAATCTTTTGTACAAAAACTAAAAGATGCCAACCAAGAACTGCAGGAAAGCTTGATCAAAGCCATCAAGAAATTACACCCCGAACACACCTATGAAGTATCAGACGAAAAAAGTGCTTCCTGTTTTAAATTCCTATCTGACTACTTGGACAAAGACGGCAAGGTATTTTCAACAAATTATGACTTGCTGTTGTATTGGGTGACCATGCGAAATGCATCCAAAAAGGCAAATGATGGGTTTGGTAAAGAATTAGAAAACGAGGAAGATCTGAAAAAGGGTGGAGAAGCAGAGTTTTCCGAATTGCTGTGGGGGCCGAATAAATCAGGACAAAGCATTTTTTACGTTCATGGGGCTTTACATCTTTTTGATACTGGTATTGACATCATAAAAGAAACCTACACGTCTGGAACATACCTACTCAAAAACGTACAGAAAAGGCTAGACAAAAAGCATTATCCTATCTTTGTAACGGCAGGAAATGGAAAGGAAAAGCTCAATCATATCGTTCATAACAAATATCTCACGGACTGCTATGATAACCTCTCAGAAATTACAGGTTCTCTGGTAACCTTCGGTTTCAATTTCGGTGAATATGATACACATATTATTAATGCTATCAACAAAGCTGCAAAGTATCGCAAAGATGATGGTCGGGATGGAATGCTTTTAAGTGTATATATTGGTGTATATACTGATGATGATTTGAAGCACATTGAATCAATTAAGCATAAATTCAAGTGTAAAAAAGTAAACTACTACAATGCAGGAACAGTGAATATTTGGAATGGTTAGTCGCTCAAGAAGCTACCACCCCTCCTCAGCCATACACATTGCCAAGTCGCTCAAAGCAGCCGCACAAACCAAAACTTGTCAAAGAGTATGTCTGCCCACCGCACAGTGGTAAACCGAAACGGAAGTGTTCCAAAAGGAAAAATGGCACGGCATACAATCGAGTAGATGGCCAGTGAGCAAATAGCCCACTGGTGCACCTCTCACACCACCGTACGTACGGGTCTCGTATACGGCGGTTCATCGAATCGAAGGTTGCGTATTCTGGTAGTAGGAAAGCATTGATTCAT
>NZ_JBDKWG010000037.1:0-10719 GCF_040151475.1 Reichenbachiella sp. MALMAid0571
TGGCGTGACCGACAACAATGATGGGACCTATACGGCAACCGTAACGAATGTGGTAGCTGAGACCGTAACAATCAGTGGTGCACTGGATGCAGTAGCGATCACTGATGATGCTGAGATCACCTTTACAGTAGGGTCAATCAGTGTGGCAGATACCGGCACAGCAATCAGTGGGGTGAACTTAACTAGAGTAGCCGACGGTATAGAAGCTGCGACCATTACTGTTCAATTGAAAGACGTGAATGGCAATGACATCAACACAGCCGGAGTAGAAGTACAGTTTTCAACAACCTTAGGCACCTTAAGCAACACCGGAGTAGTACAGACCGATGCTAATGGTCAGGTGAGTGTAACATTGACCTCAACGGTAGCAGGAACGGCTGAAGTAACTGCTCAGATAGATACAGACAATGACGATGGAGTAGATGAGACAGTGACTAATGGCAGTCCGGTAGGGGTTGTGTTCAGTGCAGATTCTAATGCTGATACAGATGGAGATGGTATTTTAGATTCAGATGAGGATGGGAATGGTGATGGTAACCTATATAATGATGATTGTGATCAGGACGGAATACCGGATTTTCAAGATGCAGACCTTTGCGCACAAATGATAATGCCTAATTTATTTAGCCCTAATGGGGATGGTGTAGATGATATGTGGATGCTTCCAGGTCTTGAGAATTATCCTTCCAATAGGGTCACTATATATAATCGAAATGGGAATAAGGTTTCTGAGATAGAGGGATATAATAATTCTGACAGGGCTTGGGATGGTAGAGCTACTGAAGGTTTAGTCCTTAATTCAGGAAATGGGGTTCCATCGGGTACATATTTTTATGTAATTGACCTTGGTGATGGTTCATCTATCATAAAGGGGTTTGTGGTAATAAGGAGATAATTTGAAAGTAAAAAATATAATAATGAAAATATTCACAAAAATAATTTTCACCGTGTTGCTGGCGATTATTTCCGTTTATGTCTACGGGCAACAGCAGCCTCAGTTTAGTCAATACATGTTCAATGGTTTGGCTATTAATCCTGCCTATGCAGGAAGCCACGAGGCGATTAGCATAACTGCTTTGAGTAGAATTCAATGGGTGGGTTTTGAAGGGGCACCCAATACTCAGGTTCTCTCGATCCATAGTCCAATTAATGGCAAAAATATTGGATTGGGTTTGCAGTTTAGCCATGATGAGATAGGGTTTACCAATGATAATAACCTACAAGCTAGTTATGCTTATAGAATAAAGATGCGTAAGGGAAATACATTGGCTTTTGGTTTGCAAGCAGGATTTTCAAGTTATAGTATTGACTTTTCAAAAGCACGAACCATAACGAATGATCCATCTCAAGGTGGAGATGTAAGCAGTTTTCTCCCCAATATTGGCGCAGGAATATTTTATTCAACCCCCAATGCTTATTTGGGATTATCCTCACCGACAATGTTGAATTCAGCAGTAAGCCGAGACGGAAACACTCTTTTTTCTAAAGAAAACCACTATTTCTTAATAGGAGGATATGTTTTTACAGTGAACGAATCATTGAAGATAAAGCCCAACTTCCTGGTAAAGGCAGTTTCAGGATCTCCAGTAGGTTTCAACCTTAATTTGAACGCTTTGATAAAAGAATTTGTGTGGCTTGGTTTGTCTTATAGACCACCAGAATCTCTTAATTTTTTATTGCAATTTAATATCAGTAAACAGCTCAGAATTGGGTATTCTATGGACTATGTATTGGATGAAACCCTGAGCCAGGGAACTACTACATCACATGAGTTTATGGTCAACTATAGATTTAGAATCAACGATAAGCATGTCATTACCCCTAGGTATTTTTAACCTAAACCATAAAGTTGAATAAAGATGATAAGAATAATACTAGTATCAATTGCTTTAATTTTTTTAACGAAAATATCCTTTTCACAAGACCTCCCATTGGTTGGTGGAAAAGACACTTACAATTTATTGGGGGATGAAAAGTATGAGAAGGAATTATACGTAGATGCCATTGATTATTTTGAAAGAGCACTTGCTTATCAACCTGATAATATAGGTGTATTGGTGAAATTGGGGAATTCTCATAAGAAGTTAGGTCAATTGGAAGCCGCAGCGGATTATTATGAAAAAGCCCTGACATCTGGAAGATTAAAGAATCCAGAATTTTATATAGACTATGGAGATGTATTAATGAGCTTGGGGGAAAAAGAAAAGTCTGAAGCTATGTTTCTTGAAGCTGAAACATTAGGTGGTGGTGAAAAAGTAAAAAACAGAATTAAGTCTTTTGAAAAATACGAAGATTTTTTCCTAGACTCGCTTTCTTATGTAGTGGAATTGATGGATTTTAATTCCAAGAAGTCTGAGTTTGCTCCGGCATATTTCGATGAAGGTATTGTTTTTGTGTCTTCCAGAGCTTCAAAGAAGCCTTTTCAGCGTGTAAACAGGAGGAGTTACGATCCTTATCTTGATCTTTATTATATCAATACAGGCAACAATGACTCTAAAGTTTCGCAGTTTAATGAAAGAGAAAAAAACAAATTTCATGAAGGCCCTCTCGTTTTTTTTGATGATCAAAAACAGTCCTATCAAACACGGAGCAGTCTTGAGAATGTAAAAGGAATAGTCAGATTGGAAATCTATCATACAACTTATGATTCCGATCATAAGGTTACTTCTATGACTCCATTACCTTTTAATTCTAAGAAGTACTCTGTAGGTCATCCTGCTACTGACAATACTGGAGGTACCCTTGTTTTTTCCAGTGATATGCCTGACGGGTATGGTGGCACGGATTTATATATAACACATTTTAAAAACGGTAGTTGGACATCTCCAAAGAATCTGGGGGACAAAATAAACACCAATGGTAATGAGCAATTTCCCTATATAGATGAGAATG
Organism: Reichenbachiella sp. MALMAid0571; assembly: GCF_040151475.1. Taxonomy (NCBI): domain Bacteria; kingdom Pseudomonadati; phylum Bacteroidota; class Cytophagia; order Cytophagales; family Reichenbachiellaceae; genus Reichenbachiella; species Reichenbachiella sp. MALMAid0571. The sequence goes on from NZ_JBDKWG010000037.1 coordinate 2,893, forward strand.
GTAGGTTGTATTTTTCCAGTGACGGTCACCAAGGACTTGGAGGTCTTGATATATTCCATATCAATTTGGAAAATCCTGACCGGGTACTTAATCCGGGTTTTCCTTTGAATAGCCCATCGGATGATTTTGGGATTATAATAAACCAGAAGGAACAATTTGGTTATTTTTCGAGCGATAGGGAAGGTGGTTTAGGTGAAGATGATATTTATAGTTTTAGCATATTTCGTATCAATATAGCCTCCAGAATGATTGATCAGGAAACAGGGCAGGCAGTCATGGGGGATTTTAGTATTATCGATGTTGAAACAGGAGAAGAAGTTCCGTTTGAAAGAGATGGTAATCTGGTCATTTTTAAAGGACTCAGAAGTAGGCACTATAGAATAACCGCCAAACCTGACCAGCATAACTCGATAATAAGTGAAGATATAAACTCAGATGATTATATAAATACCACAGATCCGGTTGACTTGGGTTTCAAACGCTCCGAGTTGTCACGAGTGGTGATGGTGAGTGCAAGAATGTTGCATGAAAAATCAGGAAGACCGTTTATAGGTAAGCTGGAAATCACAGAAACCAGTACAGGCGAGGAAGTTTCATTTGAGAGAACGGAAAAAGGAGATAGTCTTTTTATTCCGGCTCTAACCAAACGTAATTACCTGATCACAGGAGAAGAGGAAGGATATGAACCAATTTCAGTCCCTTTTTCTACAAATGCAATTGCTATGGGTGTTGATACTTTTTTGATTGATTTAAAATTTAAAAGTATTCCGAAGCAAAGGATGAAACCTGAAAAAGTACAACTTATAAGTATAAATAATGGTGCTATTCGTGATAACTATCTTTTTGTGAATGGTCTCTGGCATGAAATTGAAGGCAATATAGATGAGTTTATTAAGGGCAAAGGATTTATTTTGGATGGCAGAACAGAAATATTTACCCCCAAATTTAATTTTGACAAATCTGAATTGAACCCTGAAGGAAAACAACAACTGGATAAACTTGTTAAGGATTTGATTAGTGATAACAGACCAGCAGTACGCCTTGAACTATCAGGGCATACTGACAGCAGAGGAGATGAAGTTTACAATCTAAACCTTTCGAAAAAGAGAGTGAATTCAACAGCATCGTATCTGATAAAGAAAGGATATCCATCAGATAAAATAACAGTAAATTATTTTGGTGAAAAAAAATTATTGAATGCCTGTCAGGATAAAATCAAATGTACAGATGAAGATCATGCAAAGAACAGGCGGGTTGAAGTGAAGTTGTTGTAAAGAATTGTAGAGTACTTCTTCAGATTTTTCTTAATTAACACTTGATCTCTTTGTTATCAGGTTAAGTTAACTTGATTTTAATCAATTCAGTAAACAAAACCAGTTAAGAAAATTAAAGTTCATTCATCATATCCTGGATGAGATTCTTTAACTTAAAGAATGAAACTAGGATATGCCAGGGTCGGTACTCATGACCAAATCTCGATCTGCAAATTGATGCACTGCACAAGGAAGGATGTCAAAAAATCTACAAGGAAAAACCCAGTGGAGCAAAAACAGATAGGCCAGAGCTCTCTAAGTTATTAAGAACATACCCGAGAAGGTGCCACGATAGTTATTTGGCAAGCTGGATCGCTTAGGGAGTTCTCTCAAAAACCTTGTTGAACTTGTTGGTCAAATGGCTGAAGTTTATTGTCCAAATGACACAGGATTGGAGCACAGGCCATGATATTTTGTTATAATCAGCCTGGCAAGCCCACCCAAAACGCCTATGTCGAAAGGTTCAATGGTTCATTGAGGAGAGGTATGTTGGACACATCTGCTATTTGCTCTTTAAAAATGTTGTAATCACTTTTATCATTGAGTGCATTTTCAAGCTCTCCCAACTGTACTTCTTTTTTTAAGGATGAATCCTTCTTCATCAGATTCTCAAAGTGCTGAAATTCGGTACCCTTCAGTAGTTTTTTTAGATATAGCTCGATTAGTCGGGTACGCTCCCTTTAGTCATTGTCTAGTATATAAGCTTGTTTCACTCATGTGCGGCCTTATAAATTGCGTCAAGCAGGGTTCCCTCTTCCTTGGTATCATTACCTAATTCCCAAAACATAATTCCACCCAGTCCTTTGTCTATTGTATATTTGGTTTTGAGTGCTACTGAAACCGTATCATCATAGGATACCATTAAACTGTCCGCAGAGTTGTACATAAAAGGTGCCTTGGCATTATCATCCCAATAGCGTTGAAAATTGGTGTCTGGTTCATACTTTTTCCGAATTTGATGATAGGCCATCCATCCAATATGAAGGCCACCGCTTAGCTGGTACAATCCGTTGTTTTCCGGTGGTACTCCTTTCCAGACCCGGCCGTAAAAGGCACCTCCGATCACTATCTGTTTAGGGTCAACGCCTTCCTTTATCAGGAAATCCACAATTTTCATTGCAGAACGTGGATCAGGATCAGGATTTTTACCGCTTTGATACAAACTATTCAGGTGATCATAAAACGGTGTGCCCATAATATCTTCACTACGCGCATTACCCAGAGGTGTATGGTGCCCCGTGTAAATAGATACTCCCGATACCTGATCGTAGGTCATCACATTGGTGTAATCGGCATATTTCATCACCTCATTCACTTCGATATGATCATAATAGCGTTTCCAGCCAGCCGAAGCGAAAGTTAGGAGTTTGGGTGAATCAAAGGTGTCCAACATCTTACGTAAACCTTTCATCAGGGCAGTGAAATTTTTAGTATCTTCTTCACGTGCCATGGTACCGGCACCTGATATTCCCGGATACTCCCAGTCCATATCCATACCATCGAGTTGATACTTTTTGATAAATTCTGAAGCACTATTAATGAATTTTGTACGACTTTCTTCCGATAGTGCCATATCTGAAAATCCATCAGCACCCCAGCCACCACAAGCAATCATTACTTTTAGATCAGGATTGCGTTTCTTTTGCTGCACCAGTGCCTCCAACTTTGGACCCGCTACTTCTGGCCTTCTAAATCTCATTTCTCCGTCTATCACATTGGTGAAAGAGTAAATGATATGGGTGAGTTTTTCAACAGGTATCTCTTCCGGTTTATAATTACGCTCCGGCACGTAATAAGCCATGACCACAGGATTGACTGAAGACTTAGTTTTTTGAGATTCTCCAGATTGTGTGTTCAATTTTTGTGAACAACTCAGAACAAAAAACAGAATTAAGAGATGGGGTATAGTTACATTTTTCCAGTTCATATTAATTTTCTTTAGTCTTACCAGATTATTTCGATCTAGAGGGGCATATTCTATTTAAAATCTTTTACAAGATAGCTAATGAAACAATTATTTCAATACTTTGAAATCAATACGACATAAATGTTGAAAAATATATGCTTAGTTGGTCAAAATATGGACTTGCTATGATGAGTGGGAAATGCGGACTGTCCACGCCGATGATAGAGCTAACAAAGTTGTTCTTGCGAAATGCTAAGATTCAATACAGATCAATTGAAATTATAAATTTTCCACTTGGTCTCGTATCTCTCTGGCATAGTAGGTGATTTGCCAGGTTTTATAAGACCAGTATGATATGAATCCATGCTTTCCTACTACCAGAATACGCAACCTTCGATTCGATGAACCGCCGTATACGAGACCCGTACGTACGGTGGTGTGAGACCTGCCTTGCCGGACAGGCGGGGGTGCACCAGTGGGCTATTTGCTCACTGGCCATCTACTCGATTACCTGCTTTTTTTATTATTTCATCAGTTTAAGTCAGGGTCATGTGATTTTCTATTCTAAACCTGATAAACCTTGTATTCCCAATTTCCAATTCATCGTCCATTTTAAAGCCTAGTCTTATTAAACCATTTATTCGCGTCCTTGATGGTGGAAATAATACAGTTACTGATTTTAATCCCATTTCACCAAATGCTTTCTTCATGATTTTATCGTAAATGACTTTTCCTATTCCCCAATAATTAGGATGCAGTACAATTGCCAAATCTGCCTCTCCTTTCTCTGGCTGTAAACCGCCCCAGCCCGCAAAGTTACTATTAACTATAAAAGCCCATGGGCCGTAACCATATTCAACCCATAATTTTTCTTTGGCTTTAATAAACTGATCACATATGCTTTCATTGAATTGATTAGTTAATAAAGGCATTTGGCGTCTCACCAATGGATTATTCATTAGTTCAATAATGCTTGTTTTATTTACTTCTGATAGCCGTTTAAACTCTAGGTTCATGATTCTAATTATATATATGTCAAAATTTTTTCTTGTAAAATGGGTGTCACATTCTCTTGAAACCAATCGTTTTTCGCTTGCCAAATATTATTCCGAGGCGATGGATGTGGTAATGGGAGGTATCTTGGAAGATATTCTATATAATTTTTAACCGTTTCCGTCAAGGTCGATTTACAATCATTGCCTAAGTAGTAGTTTTGTGCATATTGTCCAATCAATATGGTTAATTTCACGTCTATCATAGCTTTTAAAATTTGTTGATGCCACAAAGGAGCACATTCAGGTCTTGGGGGTAAGTCACCCGACTTCCCTGTTCCTGGAAAACAAAAGCCCATTGGTATAAGGGCAAATATTTTTTCATCATAAAATGTTTGCTTATCAACACCAAGCCATTCCCTTAAATTATTGCCACTGGCATCATCCCAAGGAATTCCGCTATCCTGAACTCTTTGTCCGGGAGCTTGTCCTATGATTACAATTTTCGAGGATGTACTTACCTGAATTATTGGATTTGGAGCATTTGGCAAAAAATCTCTGCAAACGGTACAATTTCTAATTTCTGAAATCAGTTTGTGCATAAAAGAATGGATTTACTTGTTAGTCATTTTTGCATATATCAATCCAATCGCTGCTCCAATGACCAATCCCACACCAATGCTATCTAAAGCAGCTCCGAAGATCATCCCTATGCCTGCACCAATGGTAATCCATTGAGTTGTTTTATTTTTCATAATGGTTTAAATAAAAAGCACCTGAGATTTTTTCAGATGCTTTTAAATTCAATATTGATTTTTTATTGTTTGCTTAATTTCGCCCAATTGGCATCTGCTTTCTGTATTAACTCTTTGTGATTTCCTGCCAACCACAGTTGCTGTGCATCTACTTCCAAATCGTAAAGAAACAAGAAGTACTTGCCGTCCTTCACTACAAATTTATTAGGGTCAACTCTGAATTTTGCTCCAACAGAAATACCAAAAGCACAGTAACCACCATATTGCGGTAAATACTTTTTAGGATTGGTCTCGAAGGACTTTTTTTGGTCTTCACTAGTAAAATAATAAGCTAACCCATCATAAGTTACCTTATACTCTTTTAATCCCTTTTGAGCAATCCCCAAATCCAGATATGAAACTGGGCTATACCCTTGTAAGGCGATTTTACTATCATCAATATTGTTGGCCATTTTATTTTGAGCAATGGCATTTGTGCCTAGCAACATTATTATTGCCATTACGAATGTTTGAATTGAATTTTTCATGTTTTTTTATTTTAAATTGAACGTTTATATTAAATACTTTGAGCTATTGGAAAATCGACTGTCATCTTAGAGGTGATAGCGATAAAATTGGTTATGATTTTATCGGCTATTACAAAGGCGACATCAATAAATTCATTTTCAGAATATCCAGCTTTGAAGAAATTTTCAATGGTTTCTTTCTCTGCTTGTCCTCTGTTTTTTGTGATAGAAACCACAAGTGCTACAAGGGCGTCAAGTTTTGGGTCAAAACTTGCCTTTCCAGTCCTTAATTCAATGGTTTCTTCTTCGGTAAAGCCATTCATTTTACCCAAAGCGGTATGTGCAGACTGGCAATATTGACAGCCATTGATTTGACTGACTACTAAACTAACTGCTTCTTTTTCTTTGTTGGAAAGGGTGCTTTTTCTACCAATGAAGGCTAAATAATCGGCCAAAGCATTAGGGTGCTTTGCCATATAGGTGTAAATGTTAGGAACAAATCCTAGCTGCCCCTGAACTTTATCATAGGTTGCCTGATTTGAACTGGAAAGCTCTGATCTTGAAGGTATTTTGAATCGATTCATTTTTCTTATTTTTTAATTTTTACTGAATGCTTTGTGCCTCTTCTGGTTTGTGCAAGCTCACTACCGTTAAAACGGCTCCCCCGTTTATCCAATAGTAGTATGCGTCTAATCCATCGAATGAAAACACAAAAGGAGCAGACACGAAAACAATCCCAACCATAGCATCTACAATAAGATGTCCTTTGTAAGGAATTATTCTGTAAACTCCCAACTGATGGTCTGTTAATAGCGTCAGTATAAATGCTGCAACTCCCGTTACTACCGATAGGTATAAGGCGAGTGAGTTAGCTGCTCCCAAACCCAATATGAAGGGTAATGCGATAAGTGCCACAGCAACTGGATAATCCAAGTAGGCGTGTATTTGTTTTGTTACAAATTTCATATTCTCCTCCCTTTTATGCTTTGAAATATTGCTCTTCTACAATCTGTCCGTTTTGCCAAACGGTTCTTAAAATCTCGTGCCATAAGATTTTGCTGCCGTCTTTCATATCAAAGTCAAAGGTGAATTCAGCAAAGGAAATATCTCCATTTATTGATGAGTGATGCAAAGTGATACCATTTACTTTAGCTATAGCACCAGCAAATCCTTGCATTTTGGTGACCATTTCCGATTTGTTGTTGGTTACTGTGCCATCAAAATCAATGGTCTTGGCATGGGGAGCAAAATACTTTTCTGTGGCTTCCACAATTTGTCCTTTCTTCACCATTTCGTTTTTGGCGGAAAGGATTTCATTTAATGATTGTTCCATTCTTTATTGTTTTGAATTGTGTGTCAATATCGACAAGACAAAAGTCCAGCAATTCAAAAGCAATAAATATGAAGTAGTTTAAGAAATAAGGTTGATCTAGTTCAACTTTTTTTAGTTCGTTTGTTTCTAATTCTAGACAAGAACTCTGTCGTCATACCTAGATAAGAAGCCAATGCGTATTGTGGTACACGCTGAACAAAGTTGGGGAAATTCAACAAAAAGTTTTCATAGCGTGCTTCTGCCGAGTGTGTTAGATTAAAAAGTATTCTTCGGTGTTCAAATGCAAGGCCCTTTTCAGCCATTATTCTAAAAAAGGTTTCAAATTTATGGTTGATCTTTTTTAGCTCTTGCTCTTTACTGTATTCAATTTGTAAAATAGTGCTATCCTCTAAAGCAACTATAAAAAGGGTGGCAGGATGCTGATAGATGTAACTATTGAAATCAGATACCCACCAGTTTTCGATAGCAAACTGAAGCGTGTGGTCTTGTCCGTCATCTGCAATTGTGTAAGCCCTAAAAGCACCCTTTACTACAAATGATCGATGTTTGTTTGTGAAGTTGGGCTGAACTATGAATTGTCTTTTTTTCACTTTCACCTCTTCAAAGCATGAAGCAAATTGTTCAGCTTCAATGTCATCTAGTGACACAAAATGTTTTACATAGGCTAAAAGCTGGTATTTATTCATTGTTCAATATTGTCTTAGTCGGTTGGAGGAGTTCAAAATTGCAGGTAACGTCTAGCTATGATGAGTGGGGATTAGAAAGCACTAATCTCTCGTCTCGCACATAGCCACGCCTTGATTTAAATTTAAAAATTGTGGCGGACTTTCCAATGCCCACCAAAATATCTTGACCGATGAAACCCCATTCATTCATAGCATATGTGTGTGCCCAGCATGGGCATCTTTCCCTACATAAAAGTAGGGTATTAATTTATAGGGTGCAAGTCCCTTATGGGCGAGAGTCGTGTCTCGAACCATTAGTAAGCTGCAAGGTGGTTTACCATGAGGTATGCACTGAAG
>NZ_JBDKWG010000038.1:0-289 GCF_040151475.1 Reichenbachiella sp. MALMAid0571
AACCGAAAGGCAGGTTGTCAGAGACGTTGATCCTGATAATCAGAAGGAGTTTTACAGTGGAAAGAAGAAATTACATACGATGAAAAACCTGGCAATTACTGACCAGGATGGCTATATTGAGTTTATCAGTGCGTCTTATATAGGGTCAATACACGATAAAGTGATTTGGGATCAAATCGAGATCAAAATGAAGGATCATAACCTATTGGCAGACTTAGGTTTTGCAGGGATAGAAAAGAATTGTCCAAATGCAATCTTGCCATTTAAGAAGCCTCACAACAAAGAGTTA
>NZ_JBDKWG010000039.1:0-419 GCF_040151475.1 Reichenbachiella sp. MALMAid0571
ATAACCTTCACACCAAATACTGACTTTGTAGGAGAAGCAATTGTGAATTATACCATCACCGATGGAAATGGAGGGTTTGATAGTGCAATAGTTACAATTACAGTAGATGAAGACAGAGCAATAAGCATAGAAGTAACAGAAGTTTGTATCAAAGACACTCCGTATGTACAATATGAACTTACCGCAGTTGATTTTGTACCTACGGGAGGAGCAACTATAGTCTGGAGAAAACTTGATGGTACAGTGGTAGAAGAGTTGACGAATCAGCCTCTTACTGGTCAACTATTATGGCCTGGAGCAGAAGTAGATGGAGAGGGCAATCCGATTGCATGGCCGGGATGGGATTTTGTGGATGGAGTCTGGATTCAGATTAATGATGGTTTACGTCCGGAAATGGAACTGGTGATCTCAGTGAATCC
>NZ_JBDKWG010000040.1:0-351 GCF_040151475.1 Reichenbachiella sp. MALMAid0571
GAATATTGGTTCCTTTTATCAGGGAGTAAAAAAATCTTTCAAATTAATAAACCTTATCACGGTTGGTTTTGTATAGCTCTGTAACAAAGCCTAAGATTGTGCAGAGCAGCAGCAATTTTGAATACCCGATCCCTGACCTGATAAGTTTTGAGCCTGATTTTATTTCGAATGATCTTGAGCCTTTTCACCCCACTAAAGGCATGTTCCACCCTTATCCTTGCTGATCCAATGGCTTTATTAACCTGCTTTTGTAATTGGGTTAACTCTTTGTTGTGAGGCTTCTTAAATGGCAAGATTGCATTTGGACAATTCTTTTCTATCCCTGCAAAACCTAAGTCTGCCAATAGGTTA
>NZ_JBDKWG010000041.1:0-5081 GCF_040151475.1 Reichenbachiella sp. MALMAid0571
GGTCAAATTTCTATCTTTACTCATGATGTCTAAGTGTGGTAACTCAAACATCATAAACTTTAGTGGAGAGTCAAATCTCCACTATTGTATTTTTCCAAGAAGATTAAATCTAATCACATTTTTAAGCGGATGTCACTAATATGCAATTAACTACTGACCTCTATCGACAGAATACCGCAATGGATGAGCTGGGGAGGTATGAGGTTGCCCTTTATAAAAGTTGTTTGGTGGCTTTAAAAAAATCCCCATCCCACTGAAGAATGAAAAATTAGTTCTTTTTGTGTTACTTCAGCCTTTACAATTACCCGCCAACAAGCTCTCTTTGGAAAAGAGCCAATTCCTTTTTCTCAGGTTGTCCGGCAAACCTACAATAGTAGGTTCTTTTGATGTACCTCCTTACAGTCAACTTGACATCTGGGTTTACCTTAGTGTAAACTGTGTCTCCGGATTTAAATTTATTTTCTTCCATATTAAATACTCAATATCAGATACTTACCTCATCATAACCACTTTTTATGACTGTTGATAACATTTTAAATCTTACATTGGCTTTAATCATATTACGAGAATGGGCAGGGATAATAATAGACTCCCCTGTGTCCAATAAATGGGAATGGTCGTTAATGACAACCTCAGCTTTTCCATCAATCACCTGAATAAAGGTATCGAATGGAGATATTTTTTCCGTCCAAGATTCCCCAGTATCAAACGATGATACAGTCACATTTCCAGTTGTCTTCTTAATAATCGTTGTGGACAAGACCGAATTGGGAACATACTCAATGATCTTGACCACAATGAAAATTTTCTCTTTTTCTTGTTCCAAATTTCTCATTTCGACAAATTGGTTTATACGTGGCTTTTTTTCTCATTGCGTTTGGCTTCTTTGGCCACTCTTTTTTCTTTCAATGTTTTAGCAGGAGCTTTTTTTCCCGTTTTGTCCTTACCTTCTTTTTCTTTCGACATGACTGTTTATTTAGGAGTGTATTGATTTTTATCTTATATCATTTCAAGTTTCTCTAATGGTTTAAAATGGCAAGGCAAACGCATTTAAAAAAACAGATGTTTTTTAGCAAGATTTTCGATATTCTAAGAATTGTATTTTTGTTTCTAAACCCCTTTTTAAATGGAATTATTGGCATTCTTTGACTATTAAAAATTCTAAATGTATTTGCCTTGTCTTAAATTGCGGAAAAATTTATCTGAAAAAATATTCAGTAATTTTTTCTAGTGACTTATATCAATTGAAATCAGTAACCACCGAACCCAATAAGATCTCCGGCAAGTTTGGCTTGATTACAATATCAATACGGCGGTTCAACTTCCTGCCAGCAATGGTTTCATTATTTGCCACAGGTCTGCTTTCTCCAAATCCCTTTGTACCAAACCTTGCCTTGTCTATAGTGGAGTTTGCATTAAGGTAGCTAAGTACAGCATCGGCTCGCTCCTGTGATAGTTTCAGGTTGAGGTCATCACCTCCTTGAGAATCGGTGTGGCCTTCTATCACAATCGAAGCATCGCTAAACACCTGCATAGCCTTTTGTACCTTGGTTAGTAGTGCATAATCCTCTTCCTTGATTTGAGATTTTCCTACATCGAAATTGACCCCTATCATCCGGATAATCACATCGTTTTTTTGACGAAAGACCTGTGCCTCTTCTTTTTTAAATATTTGTTGTATTTGTTCAAATTTGACATTTATCTCTGCCATCCTATCAATACGATTTTGAAGGACAAGTTGCCTTTTTTGTCCTTTCAAAGCCTCATCGGATAAGGTGCCTTTCACATTTGCAAGAATACTTTTCTGTTCTCTTAGCATTGCCCTAAGACTTTCATTAGTCACTCGATAATTAAACAGGGAAGCTTCCAGATTTGCAATATTGCGTTGATCATTTGCGATTCTCTCTGTGATTTCTGAAACTGCTCCTTCTACCCCTTGATGAAATTTCATTTTGATATTTAAACTCTCACCTATTTTTGAGATAGGTTCATAGCTCAGGAGCAGATAATCTTCAGTTTCAAAATCCTTGTCATCTAAGATCTTTTCCTCTTTGGCAATATGCATGGCAAGGAGTACTTTGTATTCAGCCTCTTTGGCCAAAAACCGTGCATCATCAGTGTCATATCTGTTGTCTAACAGTTCTTTCTCGGCTTGACTGACAAGGTTCTTAGCTTCTGCTATTGTTTTTGGAGCCACTTTGTACACCTTATCATCATCAGCTTTTTTCAATAGTTTTTTTGCGTTGGTTAAATAATTGGCTTTGATAGATTCCAATTCGGCTTTTCGGTACAAACTGGTAGCTTTTATCGACTTTTCTTTTGCATCATTCGAATTTCCTTTTTCCAGTTCCTCTGTAGCGTCTTTCATTTCCTTTTCCGCATTGTCCCACATTTCTTTTACAAACTGCTCTGCTTCTGCACTTACAGCATCCCTTCTGGCTGACAAGGCACTTGAAAACATGACACTACTTACTTTTGTATTTTCGATTGCTTCCTGAAATTTGGCATTGGCTTTGGCAATTTTCTCCCTGATATCAGAAAGTTCTCCATTTCTATCGTATTTATCTTTGGCAGATTTGTAGTCATCCATTGCCTCACCATATGCTCGTGGGGATAATACATCTGCTTGGAATTGTTTTGCCCTCCACATGGACACGTCTACTTCCTGAAATAAGGAAACTTGCAAATCTTGGCTATATATGTTTCCCTGAACCATAATCAGAACAAACAATACCCCTATCAATTTTATTTGTATTCTTTTCATAATAACTTATTTTTTTTTAAACAAAAGTGGATATGTTAGACCTAGTAACCATTACATCCAATTATGTATTTATTGCATATATCACTGATTTTAGAAAGTAGCCAAAAAAAGACCTACCTTCCTTTTATAACACGAATAAGAATGGCTATCACGGCTATAACGAGCAGAATATGTATTATTTCACCAGAGTTATAACCCAGATAGCCAATCGCCCATAGAATGATTAAAATCACTGCTATGGTGTACAATAAATTTCCCATTTAGTTTTAACCTTCTAAACAAGAAGAATCAGGAGCAATATGATAATGATGACAGCTCCGACAGATAAGTAAATACCACCTCCGCCTAATTGCTTACGCTGCTTGTCCAGCGCTTTTACTTCCTTTCTTAATTCCTTTTTTTCGACATACGACAATAAGGACTTATCCATTTCATCAATTTGTTCCAATCGTTCGGTAATTATGACAACTCTGGCAGATTCTGCTTTGGTCATTGGTTTTGGTTCTTTCGATGGTTTGGCGAAAACAGGGCTAACCAAAAAAAACATCAATACGACTATTAGGTTTGTTGTGTCTTTTTTCATAGAATTCAATTTTAAATATTTAAGGGAATGGTTAATTCTTGATGGATGCAGTATTATCTTATTCTGAAAGTAATGGGTATGCTAAATTTCACATTTACAGGCTGGTCGTTTTGACGACCAGGCAACCAATTGGGCATAGAAGCAACTACCCTGATGGCTTCATTTCTAAAAGCCTGATCTACAACAGAACTGGTGGCATCAGTAACATCAATCACACTGACCGAACCATTGGTCGCTACAACAAAATCCACAAACACTTCCCCTTCCAATTGATCATCTTCTGCTTGCTCAGGGTAAACAAGGTTATCCCTAAGGTATTTCATCATGGCTTTATTTCCACCTACAAAAGAAGGATCAACTTCAGCCCTATGATAGATCACATCACCCTTTGTGTTAGTAAAAGTGGGTGCCTCCAATAGCATTTTATCCAAAGCATCCATTCTTATTTTTGCGATCCTTGCTGAGTCTTTTTTTATCAAGGCTCTCATCTCTTCTAATGTTGACTGAGAAAAATTACTGGAAGTAGATTCCTCAATCACTTCTTCTTTACTGCTATTTTCTGTTTTTGACCCACATGCTTGTACTGATAAAACAACAGCTACTGCTGCGAAAATTTTAAATCGTTTTTTCATAATTATTTTAGTTATTGAGTTGTTATAATGAGTGTCAGGTTTATTTACATGACCTCTTGCCGACTGGAATTGCCGTTGGGCAGATTATAACTGTGCAAAGGTGAGCTTAACCAAACCATAAAGTGTTACATACTAATGTGTAAGTGTTACATGTATCACACATTTTATATGGAGGGAGATCTGTATGAGGTGGGTGTATTTAGGGAGAAATGCAAGAATTCAAAACAGAACAAGGCTGTGGGTTTTATTGGGGATAAAAGTTGTTTGCAAGAATGGACTGACTAACGTCCAATTATCATCCGTAAGCTGATCAAATATCTATAAACCACCTTTTCACACTAGCCTTTGCAAATAGCTCAGTTGAAGTGCCTGTTAGCATTTCGTTAATACAGCTTTATCCATCCGTGATTTGCTTCGTTCCTTTCCCTCATATAAGTTGGTAAGTCATAAATAGTGTAGAAGAATATCACTGAAACGAAAATTGCCAAAATTGCTTTGAAGATATTGATCTTGGTTAATTCCCAATATATCTGTTTTGATTTCCAACGAATCGTTATGGTTATTACAAACAACACCAATAAATATTGTGGTAAAAGCAGTGATGAGTGAAGAAGTTCCGCCCCGCCTGGCAGTTGAATAAGCAAATAGGAAGTTCCCATGACGACACAGAAGAATTCAAAGTTGAGGAAGAAGTTGAGTAATGATGCTCCTTTACTTGATTTCCAGTCTTTAAAAAATCTTATGATTTTGACTAAATAATAAAGTAGAGCAATCACCATTAGGATGCCCGATATGTAGGGAGTTGAAATTATCCCAAGGGATTCAAGAAGATAGAAAAAAATAGAAGATTGTTAATCCTATTAGTTCAATTTTCAAGTTATCAAATACTTTCCACATGGTTCTGAAATGAATGTTAACGTTTGGGCTATGCGCAGTGTCCCGAAGGGCATTGCGTATAGGTATTGTGTGTGCCCAGCATGGGCATCTTTCCCTACATAAAAGTAGGGTATTAATTTATAGGGTGCAAGTCCCTTATGGGCGAGAGTCGTGTCTCGAACCATTAGTAAGCTGCAAGGTGGTTTACCATGAGGTATGCACTGAA
>NZ_JBDKWG010000042.1:0-2811 GCF_040151475.1 Reichenbachiella sp. MALMAid0571
AAAGGGTATGAATCAATGCTTTCCTACTACCAGAATACGCAACCTTCGATTCGATGAACCGCCGTATACGAGACCCGTACGTACGGTGGTGTGAGAGGTGCACCAGTGGGCTATTTGCTCACTGGCCATCTACTCGATTAGCAAACTCTACAAGATTAATCCAATTCCTATATTAAGCATTGTTGGTTCTTTTTCGTCATTATACACTAAATTATTTCCTATTTGTACTTCAGAGTCATTTCCTTTAATAGCATTAAGATATTGGTTTATTTTAAGCAATATAAAACCATTGGTTGAATCTGTAAATGCAATATTTCGTCTTAACTGAATAAAGGCTCCAAAGTTCGTAGAATTATATGACTTTTGCTCAATATTATATTCAGCAACTAAATCATTACTGATTATAGGGTCGTCAGGACTATTAATACTAATAGTTGAAAATCTTGATAAAGTTTCCCCTTTTTCTTTTGCTGAGACTATCAAACTAGTAAAGGCTCCAATTCCAATTGAATATGAATTATCATTACCAAAATGATAATTGAAATTAAAGGGTATTTGAATTTGACTAATTATTCTTTTTCCTTTATTAGTGACAACCCCTATCCTATCTTCAATATTTGATCTGTCGAGGTAAAAACCCAATCCTAATTCAAAGGATGTTCTTTCTCCTAGATTATACTGCAAATTGGGCAAAATAAATCCACCAACATTGATTGAAGATATAATTTCTGGAGCACCATCTACATTAGAATTAATTATTAGTTTGCTTGTTTTGGGAATGGATATTGTTGGGCCAATCGATAAATTGAAATTGATCTTTTGCCTTTGTGAAAAAGTAACTGTTGAAATTAAAACCATCAACATTAATAGTATTATTGTTCTCATAGTCATTTATTCTCGATTCTTCCTATACAACATGTTTGCTAACGATCAGCTAAAATCCGTAGGCTGACCGCTTATTAATTTCTTTAAAAGTATCTGATTCAAATGCTCTTTGCAAGTAGCTCATATGCCTATGGATTTTTAGCGTCTGTTATCGGCTTTGTTTCCATTTGATTTGGTTCTTGGATTCATCAAAACCTGTTGCGTGAATTATCCCACTTTCCTTAAATTTTTTCATTCCATTTTCAATTGACTCAACAGTCATCTTGTTCTGAATTACACTTGTTAATTTCATATTCTCAGATGAGATAAATTTTGAGTTTAGCGCAAAGTTGACTCCTTGTTCGCCAAAAGGAATGCTTGGGTAATAAATGCCGTTTGCATTACCTTTTGAGTGCATTAGTGTTACATTGGAATATGCAGTTGTAATTATGTAAGTTTTCGGATCTTTTTTAGCCCTTTTTCTAAACATTTTGAATAGATACCTGTAAATTTCAATTGTTCCTTCACGAATTTCCGGGTTGCATCGTTCGATGAATTCATCAAGGGCAGAGCCATGATGTTTGTCAAACTCTGAAATTCTATTGTTCTCGTCAGGTGTTGTCACTAATACTACAGTTAAGGATTTTGTTAATACCCACCTGCTAAGCGTAATAGTGATTACTTCCCCAACTTCTCTTGTTTCAGCCCAATACTCTACCAATTCCATGTACGCAGTTGGTATATTTTCTGCACAATAGAACTTTGACTGGAATGGTCTATTACAGCGGGCAAATTCTTTTACACATTCATTAGGAGGCAGTGATATATCTGATACTTTATAAAGTAAGCCTTCATTCTTTTGGGTTCTGGCTCGAAAAATTGAAGTGCCTTCTGGGATCCGATACAAGAGTACAGGTAATTGCTTTACCTTCAAAAAGGCTAGAACTGCCTTTTCATAAGCATACTCGTCAATAGGGTTAAGCAATTCAAGTTCTTTAATAATATCCTTGATGTCCTCAATATTCATTCCTTTTCGTTCAAGTTTTTTTTCGAAGTTTCTTGAACCCAAATTGCACCTTTTGAGATATATCTGAAAACCACAAAAATACCGGAAGCGATTAAAAATATTGCAAATGAATTACTCAATGATTTCTCAGTATATATTTCTTTTCTACTTTCAATATTTTCACTTACCGAAGCGTAGTTCATCCCGTACCATGTAAAAGGGAAATCATCAAGATCAATACCCCAAACAGTATCTTCCCTTAAGTTGGCTTTAATATCATAATCATCATATTTCTTGACGTCATATATAACAAAATAGAATATTGGAAATGATAGAGTTCCGATAATTAATCCATACAAGATTTGTTGGAAGATTGATTTGGTTTCTTTGGCAATAGCAACTTCTGTTTTTGGACTAATTAACTTTTCATTCTGTTTACTTATTTTCGCTTCGACTTTAAGGGGTTCTTTGTCTGGTTTTGGAATTGGTGGAGGTATTACTTTTATTAAGTCTTTTAATTCTTTCAAATTCTTGGCTTCCGTCCAATCATCAAGTTTTTCTGTCCAAACTAATGTGCTTTTGGACATTTGTTTTTGTTTCAGTTCATCAAGCGAAAAGGGACCTAGACGTTCACTGTTCTCTATTATAAAATATTGTTCCATTTTGCAAGTATTTGTTGCCGATAACGGTTAGTATATGAAAATTAGGCGATTTCGAAGCTCCAAACTTTCGAATAAGCACAAAATTTGATACGAGCCAAAAGCCTTGATTTTACCACTGTTTCGCCTATTTTTTATATACATTGTGTGTGCCCAGCATGGGCATCTTTCCCTACATAAAAGTAGGGTATTAATTTATAGGGTGCAAGTCCCTTATGGGCGAGAGTCGTGTCTCGAACCATTAGTAAGCTGCAAGGTGGTTTACCATGAGGTATGCACTGA
>NZ_JBDKWG010000043.1:0-321 GCF_040151475.1 Reichenbachiella sp. MALMAid0571
TCCGTCTGACAGGTTGCCGGTCGTCAACGTAATGCTTCCGTCTGTGCCGGAACAGGCCGTTGGGTTACTCTCAGCATTACCTGACAAGGTTGGAATGGATGGATCGCTCAACGTAACGTCTATATCAGCGACTGAACTACAACCTGATTCGGTGATTGTAATGTTGTTGTAAACTCCTGCGCTCAATCCACTGATCGTTCCGACATTTCCTGATACGACCATACTGAACGTTTGAGAAGCTGAAGAGCCGTCTTCATAATCTAAGGTATAAGTCCCGTCAGACAGGTTGCCGGTCGTCAACGTAATGCTTCCGTCTGTACC
>NZ_JBDKWG010000044.1:0-1188 GCF_040151475.1 Reichenbachiella sp. MALMAid0571
CCCGTCAGACAGGTTGCCGGTCGTCAACGTAATGCTTCCGTCTGTACCGGAACAGGCCGTTGGATTGCTCTCAGCATTGCCTGTCAGGGTTGGGATTGATGGATCGCTCAACGTAACGTCTATATCAGCGACTGAACTACAGCTGTTTAATTCAATCGTGATGTCATTATAATCTCCTTCTACAAGATTGTCTATTGTAGCTGAGCCACTCAGAACAACAACATTGTCAAATGCTCCATCAGCGTATGTCAAACTATAACTTCCATCAGGTACATTATTTAAAGTCAGTCTAATACTTCCAGTTCCGGCACAAACATCTGGTGAAGTAGAAGACACACCTGTGATTGAAGGTAATTCGTAAACATTAAACGAGTTCGAAATTTCAGCCAAGTCCAATTCTTCCAATGAAGAGTTAACCATTTTAACAATTTCTATTGTATAGCTATTGGCTAGCGGATTTGTAATATCAAATGATGCACTTCCCGAAGTAAAACTTACATCGTTAATTGAAACTGCTACGCCTGAGTTTAACGAATAGTCAACTTGATAATCTCCATCTGCCAAATTATCAAAATCAGTCAATTGAATTGTCAAGTCATCACCAACACAAATGTCTGATGCTTCCACATTACCATCAATTGCCCCCGGAGTAGGTGTTTCTGTATCAGTATTCGGATCCGGACCCGGATCGTCCTGATCTCCACTTACTGTAGCAGTATTAGCATAATTTCCTGTTGCATTTACTGTAGCCACTATTTGCAAAACAGTACTTGCCCCATCTATCAATCCACCAATTGTCCAAACACCCGTTCCTGAAATGTACGCACCTGAACCATCATCACTCACGTATGAATATCCACTTGGCAGTAAATCATCAACCCTTACTCCTGTGGCATCACTTGGACCGTTGTTGGTCACTGTCAAGGTAAAAGTTACATTATCCCCTACGTTAGGTGTAGCATCACTTGCTGTCTTAACAATCGACAGATCAGTCTGTGGTACTGGTACAGGGGTATTGCTGTCTTGGTCATCACTAGGATCTGGATCATCTTCGTTGCTGCTCGTGATCGTTGCGGTATTGGTATATACTCCACCTGCATTAACACTCGCTGTAATAGATATGCTCGCATCAGCTCCATTACTCAAACTTCCTCCTGTCCACGTTACTGTCCCTGAACTCTCACTCGT
>NZ_JBDKWG010000045.1:0-631 GCF_040151475.1 Reichenbachiella sp. MALMAid0571
CCCGTCAGACAGGTTGCCGGTCGTCAACGTAATGCTTCCGTCTGTACCGGAACAGGCCGTTGGATTGCTCTCAGCATTGCCTGTCAGGGTTGGGATTGATGGATCGCTCAACGTAACGTCTATATCAGCGACTGAACTACAACCTGATTCGGTGATTGTAATGTTGTTGTAAACTCCTGCGCTCAATCCACTGATCATACCAACATTGCCCGATACTACCATACTGAACGTCTGGGTTGCCGAAGAAACATCTTCATAAGATACGCTGTATGTTCCGTCTGACAGGTTGCCGGTCGTCAACGTAATGCTTCCGTCTGTGCCTGAACAAGTCGTTGGGTTACTCTCAGCATTGTCTGACAAGGTTGGAATGGATGGATCACTCAACGTAACATCTATATAGGCGACTGAACTACAGCCTGATTCTGTTATACTGATGTTGTTGTAAACTCCCGCACTCAATCCACTGATCGTTCCGACATTTCCTGATACGACCATACTGAACGTTTGAGAAGCTGAAGAGCCGTCTTCATAATCTAAGGTATAAGTCCCGTCAGACAGGTTGCCGGTCGTCAACGTAATGCTTCCGTCTGTACCGGAACAGGCCGTTGGATTGCTCTCAGCATTGCCTGTC
>NZ_JBDKWG010000046.1:0-281 GCF_040151475.1 Reichenbachiella sp. MALMAid0571
GAGTAGCTTGTATGGGAGTAAGTCAAAACTGGATTTCATTCTGATGTACTTAAAAGAAAACCCCAACCAGTATTACCATGGAGAGATGTTTGATATGAGCCAGAGCAAAGTCAGTGAATGGGTCAGCTATTTATTACCTGCTCTGGAAGCATCTTTGGCCAAAATGAAGGTAATGCCTCAAAGTGGTTATTGTTACCGGCAGAGAGATAAAGAGGTGGATTACTTATTGGTAGATGTAACCGAAAGGCAGGTTGTCAGAGACGTTGATCCTGATAATCAGA
>NZ_JBDKWG010000047.1:0-549 GCF_040151475.1 Reichenbachiella sp. MALMAid0571
CAAATGTTTAGAGGATATAAGCGCTATGAATCTGCGGGAATAAAATTCCATAACAATGCAAATAGTGTTGTATCTGAAAATCTGGTTACAGATAATTTCACTTATGGAATTTGGTTTGACAATAAATATCCGAATGCCAGAATATCAAATAATGTGATTGTTAATAATCAGCGTAGTGGAATCTTTCTGGAAATGGGAGATTATGATTTTGGAGCTGTCCTTGTAGATCATAACATCCTGATGAATAATGTTGAAAATCAGATATATATCCATGATGCTTCGGGAGGGCTCTTTGTAAACAATCTGATTTCAGGAACACGCAAAGCGGAAAAAAGCAAGCAATACGGTCAGGCAGTATATATCCGGCAGGTTCGTCCCAGAACCAAGACCTATCACCATGCTTTTTACAATAATATATTTTGTGGTAATGATATAATTTACGACATCAATTATCCGATGTTAAGAAGTGGAGAGCAGCGCTTTTTGGGGAATGTCTATGACAAAAGTGCATTACAAAATACGATGAAAATTAATCCAACATCAGATGTT
>NZ_JBDKWG010000048.1:0-564 GCF_040151475.1 Reichenbachiella sp. MALMAid0571
CAAATGTTTAGAGGATATAAGCGCTATGAATCTGCGGGAATAAAATTCCATAACAATGCAAATAGTGTTGTATCTGAAAATCTGGTTACAGATAATTTCACTTATGGAATTTGGTTTGACAATAAATATCCGAATGCCAGAGTGTCAAGGAATGTTATTGCTAATAATCTACGCAGTGGAATCTTTTTGGAAATGGGCGATTATGATTTTGGCACTGTGTTGATTGATCATAATATTATAATGGATAATGTTGAAAATCAGATTTACATTCATGATGCTTCGGGAGGGCTCTTTGTAAACAATCTGGTTTCAGGTACAAGTATTGAAAAAAATAAGGATGAGAAAAACAGGAGTAAATATGGTCAGGCTGTATATATAAGACAAGTGGGTGCTAGAACCAAGACCTATCATCATGCTTTTTATAATAATATATTTTGTGGTAATGATATAATTTACGACATCAATTATCCGATGTTAAGAAGTGGAGAGCAGCGCTTTTTGGGGAATGTCTATGACAAAAGTGCATTACAAAATACGATGAAAATTAATCCAACATCAGATGTT
>NZ_JBDKWG010000049.1:0-1593 GCF_040151475.1 Reichenbachiella sp. MALMAid0571
ACACTTCCATGAATAATCTTAAGGTAGGGGATTGATTCAATTTAGTAAAAAGCCATCATATTTTCTTTTTTTTATCTTTTTTTCTTCGAATGTTTTAGAGATCCCAAAGCTGCTTAGTGGCAAGGAAGGCACAATGTTTCCCTGAGCTGTGTAGTTTCTACCAGCTTGACATTTGTTTTGTTTCTGATGTTTCCGGGCTTTCAACCGGAAAACTGATATTGGGTTACCTTTTGAAAAAGAAAAGAAGTCCGGCTTCCATCAGTGATCTACTCATTCTGTAGTCACAAGTATTAATCTGACAATATGTAAAGACCACTCCCCAGACTAAGAATAAGAAGTAGCTTTAACTCCTCAGCGTTTGTTGAGAGGTAGTGGTTTTTCTTTTCGGATATAATGACTTTCATTGCTTCTTTTGATAACCACTTCACTTATTTGATCACTCCTAATTGATAAGATTGTTGGTTTTTGAGTACAAAATATATTCTTGATAAGAGCTTTCTGGCGATCACCACGACTGCTCTCTTTTTGGTCATTCTATCCAGGAGTTGTTCGTATTTGACCAGCATGGCAGGATCATTCTGCACTGTCTGCCAGGCACATTCTACCAAAGCACTTCGCAGGGCTTTATGTTTACGAATCGAAAGGTGTCCTTTCCAGTCATGTTCTCCGCTGCTGTAAGTGGTAGGCTTGAAACCTACAAAGCTGTTGAGTTTTTTGAATGAGGAAAACCGTTTGATATCTCCCAACTCTGTAAGAATTTGCACGGAGGTGAGTGGTCCAATTCCCGGGATAGAACGAAGCAATTTTCCATCGTTTTTATATCGGGCGGTTTTTAGTAGTTTCCTAACCTTTATGGAGGTGTCCAGAAAGTGACGGTAGGTCAAATGATATTGTGTCAACAGTAGGTTCATGGTGTCCCTGCATGAAACAGATGGTAATTCCACTCCTGCCAACCAACCAAGAAATGCCTTGCTCCAGTAAGTGTTATCGTATTGAGCCGGAAGCTGGACGCCTGAAAACATCAGGGTTCCTTTGATTCTGTTTTTCACCCTGACCAGATCACTCCATAGGCGTTTTCGATACCGGAACAATTGTCTGTCTCCTTCTATACCTTCGGAAGGTATATTACACCCTGTAAGCAGTCCGGCCTGTAGAGTTTTGGCAATTTTCCTGCTATCGACCGGATCAGTTTTGTTCTGAGTCTGCTGATGTGTAGAGGGGATGTCTGCCGGATTGACTACCAGACACTCATACCCGAAGTTATGGAGTGATCGGGCAATCCAAAATCCAAATCTGGTAGCTTCATAGGCACAAACCACTTTTACTTCTGGAAAATGCTTATCCAGATAGGATTTTAGTGCTTCGGGATTTGGAGGCTGACTAAAAGTTCGGTGATGGATTTGTCCAGAATAAATAGAAACCGACCACTGTTTTTTGTGAACATCAATACCTACATATAGCGTAAGAGATGAAAATAAGCTAACTTTATTATCCATAAATTTAATCTTTAGGGGTTTGACTTTGATTTTGACTTATTAAGTTAATCCCCTTTAGATTGTTACATGGATACTAAAATGAATATGCGAACTGAGC
>NZ_JBDKWG010000050.1:0-367 GCF_040151475.1 Reichenbachiella sp. MALMAid0571
GGACAACCCTGATGGAGGTAACTACTCCTACACATGGCACTCAGGTGCTGATGTAAATGTAAATGCTCCTATTGGACAAACCACCGCTACAGCTACAGGACTGGCGGCCGGTAGCTACTGGGTGCTCGTTGAAGATGATGATGAAGTAACCCCAGGGGCTTGCCAGGCTAAAATATCTGCTACTATTATTGATGACCCTGCTGAAATATCTGTCGATGACTTTACTCCGGTGGCTTCCACTCAATGCAGCCCCGGAAATGGTACCGTCACCGTAGATCAAATTACTATCAACGGGGTGGTTACTACTGATCCGGCTGTGATGGCAGATTATACTTTCCAACTTTGGAACAGTACCAATACTGCCAAA
>NZ_JBDKWG010000051.1:0-13679 GCF_040151475.1 Reichenbachiella sp. MALMAid0571
AATCAAATCCTGGATGGCACCAGTTTTTACCCTCAACTTCTGGGCAAAGAAGCCAAAGCCAGAGATTGGGTTTTTTGTAGCTATGCGCCAAACTGGGGAAATTTCACCCCTAAAACCTATGTGCAAAACACAGAGTGGAAACTGTACCGCAGTGGAGAGTTCTACAATTTTAAGGCAGATCCAATGGAGCTAACCAGCATTGCTGATAGTGAATTGAGCAAAGATCAACTGGAGTTGAAAGCAGGTTTTCAGAAGGTTTTGGATGAAATGAGGTGAGAATGGGTTATGAGCTTTGAAAGAAACCTTCTTTAAAACAAATTTTCTTTTAAAGAAAATCTCATAGATTTACTGCCATAGAAAACGTTGAATGTATTGACAAACCTATGGGAATCCATAAAAAAAGGAGATAAAAAAGCTTTTATAGAGCTGTATGAAACCTTTTATCAAGATTTGTATGCTTATGGATTTAAAATTTCCGGAGATAAGGAGTTGGTTAAAGATTGCATTCAGCAGGTCTATCTTGAAATTTGGGACAACAGGGAAAATCAGAGTGAGGTAAATTTTTTAAAATCTTATCTTCTAAAATACTTCAAGCGAAAGCTCTTTAGGGAGATGGCGCAAAGAAGCAAAGAGAGTTCGTCTTATGACAATCCTATAGGAATGGAACTTTCGTATGAGGAACTTCTCATTAAAAATCAATCTTCAGAAGACTTGCAATTTAAACTTCACGAGGCTTTGGATAAGCTGACGAACAAGCAAAAACAAGTCATCAAAATGAAATTCTTTGAGGGATTGACTTATGACGAGATAGCTGAAATTACTTCTTCCAAAAACAGAACCGTGTACAATCAGGTTTATGAAGCACTCAAAATACTCAAACAATACATCTCTACACTAGCAATTTTTTACCTCTTTTTTGCCAAATAGAAGGCTTTTTGTGATTTTCTGAAAAATAGTTGTTTTTTTTTCGGTAAATATTCTGAGTGAATTGCACTATTAGACAGGTTGTGCAACTGACCCAACCATTGAGAATATTTAATTAGAAGAGAACAATGAATATAAACCATTATTCAATTGAGGATTTTGTCTCAGACGAGTCTTTTATCGACTATTGCCTGCAACAAAACGGCGAGGATAAAGGTGAGTGGGACGATTGGATTAATAGTCATCCTGAAAAGATTGAAGAGGTAAAAACCGCCAAAGAGCTGGTGCACTTATTTGCTTTACGGTTACCAGAAGCAGAGTATCAAATCGAGAAAAGCAAAATTCTTGAAACGCTGAATCAGGATCGTTATGTTGAATCTAATCCTTACAAGGAAGCCCAAATTAATATTTGGAGTTATGCTGGTAAAATAGCTGCAGTTTTAATAATTGGAGTTTTAATTGGAATTTTTGTGCAGAAATATTTACCTGAATTGAACGACGGTGGCACTATAGAAATTTCACGCAAGATCATTAAAGCAAACCCTTCAGGCCAAAAATCTACTGTGTTTCTAAGTGATGGTTCAAAAGTGATTTTGAATTCGGAAAGTAAGATAGAATACGAAAGAAACTTCGGAAATGGTAAAAGGGAAATAACTCTGACTGGAGAGGCATTTTTTGAGGTAGCTAAGGATAAATCCCGACCTTTTACTGTAACAACCGGAACAATCACAACAACTGCATTAGGTACTTCATTCAATATTAGAGCTTATGAAAACAGTGCCGAGATTGAAATTTCATTGGCGACTGGAAAGGTGAGAGTGGACGATATAGGATTAAAAAGTACTGGTAAGGAGACCTATTTGTCTCCAGGTGAAAAAGCTCATTATTCTATGAAAAATGGCTTGATGGTTAAATCAGAGTTCAATATTAGAAAAACGTTGGCTTGGAAAGAGGGCGTATTGTATTTCCAGAATGATACGCTTGAAGACATTCTGCAAAATCTGGAAAGATGGTATGGTGTGGAAATCCATGTACTTAGAGCCCCAGCACAACCTAAATCTCATTTTTCAGGAGAATTCAACAATCAAAGTCTTGAAACAGTGCTAAAAGCCATCGGTTTTAGCAAAAACTTCAACTTTGATATTAAAGACAAGATTGTAACTATAGATTTTAAAACAAATTAAATGCGTATGATTAAATAAAAACGGATAAAAAAATACCGGTAATTCAACAGAACGACCGGTAATAATTTAAGAACCGCACTGTTCATTTGATTAAACTTCATTGGGGAATGAGTCCAAATGATCGGCAATCCAAAGTTTTATGTAAACACAAAACCAAACAAATTTATGCATAATTTAATACAACTTATTAAGTTAATGACGAAATACTCTTTGTATATATTTATTATTAACCTTATCTTCATAAGCACGGTAGTTGCTTCTGAGGTATCTGCACAATACAAGAGTGTACACGATGTTCAGGTTTCGATCAATTCGAAAAAGAGTAGTGTCTTGAATGTGATTCAGGAAATTGAATCTAAAACTAACTTCCGTTTTTCTTACCACAAGGAAGATGCTTTAGCATTAAAAAACCTTAACTTAAGTATAAGTGATGCCTCTGTTGCTGAAATTTTGACAGAGATTTCAAAAGAGGCTGGTTTGATGTTTAGGCAACACAATAATAATATAAGCATTAGCCTAAAATCAAAAAGGAAAAAATCAGATTTTTTGGTGATCATCCAGGATATTGATATAACTGGTAAAGTCACAGATGAAACTGATCAAGGGCTTCCAGGCGCTTCTCTTGTTATCAAAGGAACATCGATGGGTACCACTACAGATATTGATGGCAATTACAAACTTACTGTTCCAGATAATGCGATAATTTCGGTTTCTTATGTAGGGTATGTTACTCAGGATATTGAAATAGCAGGAAGGTCAACTATTGATGTATCTATGATTTCGAATGCAGAACGGCTTGATGAAGTAATCGTAGTTGGCTATGGTACCGAGAAAAAAAGTGATCTTACCGGGGCAGTGGCTTCCTATAAGCCCAATGATAATGACGGGCGTCAATTTACATCTGCTGCTGTTATGCTTCAGGGGAGAATGCCGGGTGTTGCTGTGACCAATAACAGTTTCCAACCGGGAGCTGCTGCAAGCATCCGAATTAGAGGAGGAAACTCTCTCAGAGGGGATAATGAGCCTCTTTATGTAATTGACAATGTCCCCTTAACATCTGCTACACTGGATGCTGCGGAAGCCATAGTTGGGGGTGGGGCTTATGCAACCGTACAAAGTGCATTGGCTTCCATCAACCCAAGCGACATTGAAAGGGTGGAAGTGCTTAAAGATGCCTCGGCTACAGCTATATATGGTTCCAGAGGAGCCAATGGAGTAATATTAATTACCACCAAAAGAGGGAAAACCGGAAGTGTGAAAGTAAGTTTCGAATCTAGTTTTACGTCTGCAAATATTTCTAAAAAGTTTGACATGTTGGATTTGGATGGCTACA
This sequence comes from Reichenbachiella sp. MALMAid0571, assembly GCF_040151475.1. Taxonomy (NCBI): domain Bacteria; kingdom Pseudomonadati; phylum Bacteroidota; class Cytophagia; order Cytophagales; family Reichenbachiellaceae; genus Reichenbachiella; species Reichenbachiella sp. MALMAid0571. Next base: position 3,442 of record NZ_JBDKWG010000051.1, read on the forward strand.
TGACATTTCGCAACGGTCAGGTGACACCAGGAAATGAACAATATGCCAAAACTGATACCGTAGCAGGTTTCAGTAGCTCAGGCAATATATACATTCCTGATAGGAATGAGTTTGATCCGTCCGATCTTCAATCTTATAAGAATATTTCGGAGGTAGATTGGCAGGACAGATTGTTTCAGCCCGCATTGCAGAAAAATTACAGGCTGAACCTCAGCGGTGGAACAGATATGCTCAATTATTTCTTTGCTGCAGGTTATCAGAGTGTCTCTGGACTTACCGAGGGTACCGGATTAGAACAATACGATTTTAGGTTCAACATGAACGGCAAATTGAGCAAGAAACTGAAAGTAGGTTTTTCTGTCAATGGAGTGCAGCGGCATAATGATCAACAACAGAATGGGGATCGTTTTGGAGCCAGTACCACCAGTAGTGCAGTTAGATCTGCACTGGCTGGCAGACCTTATTACTATCAGGGGATAGATCAGGATACAGAGGATTTGGAAGACCAGGATATTACCACGGTATTTGCATGGATTGAAGATTATGATGACTTGGCAACAGAATATGCCTTCAGAAGTGGATTGAACTTAACCTATGATATTTGGAATGGAATTTCTTACCAGGTTCGGATTGGAGGAAATTATAGATGGAAGGAACGTTCCAGATGGCTTGGAAAAAGAACAGCGGCAGGTAGATCTCAAAATGGACTTTTAGGAGTATCTACCTTAACAGCATATACCTATACCGTGGAAAACCTGTTGAGGTACAACAAGAAAATATCTGACAACTTCTCTCTGGACGCTTTGGCGGGATATACTATTGATAACCAAACTATCCTGAACCAAACCAAATACGCAAATGATTTTGATGTAGATGTTTTACGTACCAAAGGGTTTCATTTGGCAACTACCTCCTATTTTAATAATCCAATCCAGGGTGACTTTAGTATCTTATCTTATCTGGGAAGAGTAAATGCTCGATTGTTCAAGGGAAAATATTTGTTGACAGCAAGTGTTCGGGCTGACGGTTCCAGTAAGTTTCCACAAGATAGATGGGGCGTATTCCCTTCCGGTGCATTGGCTTGGAAGGTCAACGAGGAGTCATTTCTAAGCAATGCAGATTTTCTGGATCAGTTAAAGTTTAGGGTCGGATGGGGTATAACAGGAAACCAGGGAGTGGCTCCATTTTCAACAGTAGCAAACTTCACTTCTACAGCATATTATTATTCGGATGACAACAATAACCCGCTGGTAGCACTTCAGGTTAACAACTTGGCCAATTCTTCCCTGACTTGGGAAACAACAGAAAATACCAATTTGGGACTGGATTTCGCTATGTTCGATGCAAGGATAAGTGGTAGCATAGATGTATATAAAAAAACAACCAAAGACCTTTTGAACAATAAGAGCATCGGAACATCTACAGGTTTCTCCAGCATTTTGGTCAACAGAGGATCACTTGAAAACAAAGGGATTGAGTTGAGCCTGTCAGCTGTTGTCTTTGAGAACGACAACTGGAGCATATCTTTGGGAGGCAATATTGCTTTCAACAAGGGAAAAATATTGGATTTGAACCTTGAGGAAGGTGTTTTTGGAAGTGACACCCTAAGGGCCTTTATAGGAAATCAGATTACTGGCGGATCAGTACTGCCTTATCCGGCCAATATCTTCATAGAAGGCAGACAACCTGCACTTTTTTGGGGCTTTGAAACGGATGGTATTCTACAGGAAACAGATGAAGACGTTACTTACAACACCTCAGTAGGAACGAATGGACCAGGGGAAATCAGGTATGTAGACCGAAACGGTGATGGAGTAGTTGACTTTAGTGATCAAACCATCATTGGAAACCCTAATCCTGATTACACATACGGATTCCAAACTGATGTGAAATACAAGGGCTTATCACTAAGAGCATTTTTTAATGGTGTTCACGGCAATGATATCATCAATGTGGGATCATACTTCATGAATTATCCTGGAGCTGAGGGTGCATCACGTAACGTTCTGGCTTCTGGATATGAGAACGCCTGGACTGAGGAAAATCCATCTACTACACATGTAAAGGTTGGGGCTAACGCACCTGAAGTGCTAAATGATCTCTTTGTAGAGAATGCCAGCTACCTACGGTTGGCTGAGGTGACCTTGGCTTACGATCTGCCGTCGGTCTGGATAAACAAAATACGGATGTCCAATCTTAGCTTTTACGTGTCTGGGAGAAACCTGCTTACTGTAACCAATTACAGCGGTTATGATCCGGCGGCCAACTCCTTCGCTTTTGACGGTTTGCGTCAGGGTATTGATCTCAATGCATTTCCGAATGTGAGATCATGGACCGTTGGTGTAAAAGCCACTTTTTAATAAAATTTTAAAAATAATGAGATGAATATGAAAATCAATAGATTCTTAATTATACTGATGTTCACTGTTGCTTTCAGTAGTTGTGAACTAACTGAGAACCCTCTGTACTCATTAAACGAGGTAACTGTATTTTCCGACGAAACAAATGCACAGTTGGCTATGAACGGTATATATGTGCAGTTGGGAGGTCAGCCTTTTGCGGGAATGTGGTTGATGGAAACTTCAGAAATGGGTTCTGGATTGGGGTATGCCAATATCTCTGCCTGGAGAGCGGATTTGGTTATGTTGAATGTTTCACCAGCCACCCTTTTGCCTGCCAGAATGTGGGATGCAGGGTACCGTACGATTAGAGATGCGAATGCTTTCATCAATGCCGTAGAAGCCAGTGAGCTGAGCACAGAGGTTAAAGACAGGTTCATTGGTGAAGCTAAGTTTATACGAGGTTTTGTGTACTTGCAGTTGACAGGTTTCTGGGGAGGATTACCCTTGCGTACCGAACCGGTAAATACCGAAACCACAAATGTGAAACGCTCCACAAGATCTGAGGTTTACGATTTAATTGAAGAAGATTTGCTGGATGCCATAGAGAGATTGGAGCAAAATGACAACCATGGGAAGGTTAATGAGTGGGCGGCAAGAGCGCTTCTGGCAAAGACGTATTTCCTTAGAGCCAGCCAGGAAGATGAAATCAATGGCACATCATCATCATATTGGCAAAAAGCCAAAGAGCAGGGTGAAATTGTGATTAGCCAGGGACCTTATGTACTTGATCCGAGTTTGGTCAACCTTTGGGATGCGAACACCACTTCGGCTGAAGTTATTTTCAAGGTGAACTTTGCACAAGGTGCTCTCTATAATTTTAACCCGGCTTCAACTGAACCCGCTGGTGCCTCTGTGGCAGGTAGCAACAACGGCAGATGCCGGGCATCCAAAACAGCTTATGACATACATGCGGATAAATATCCCGGTGACCCGCGACTTGATGCCACTTTTTTTCATACTTCTTATGAAAGGGTATCAAATGGAACCACTCCAAATCTTTATCCTGTCAACAAGGCAAATAATACATTTGGGTGGCCTTATTTCAAGAAACATTTTGACCCTGACCGGGTAGCCAATGAGTCTTCCAAGGATCAGGTATTGTTCAGGTATGCAGATTTGGTTCTCCTAATGGCGGAAGTGGAAAGTGAATTGGGTAATTCAGGATTGGCACAGACTTATGTAAATCAGGTATTGCAACGAGCCAGAACTACCGATGGAGCAAGTGCTACTGAGCCAGCAGACTGGCCGATTTTGAACAAAGAGGATTTTCGTAAAGAAATATACATGGAGCGAGTGATCGAACTCATGGGTGAAGCCAAGACCTATGTGGAGCTGAGAAGGAGAGGTGCTGCCTGGTTAGGTGAGGTCTTGCAACGGCACAACGACAATCCCAATCTGGATATTGGCAGACATGCGACTTGGACGGACGTGACATACGATGATTTATCTCAATCATTTTTGGAGAAAAATCTCTTGCTGCCACTTCCCAGTACCGAGATCAATTTCAATGACCTGATGACTCAATCGGATCAGAATCCTGGATACTAATCTATCAGTTTAATAATTAAACGATATCTAACATGCGAACATTAAATAATTTTAAAATCCACTCAAAGTGGATTTTAAGAGCTATTGTGCTTGTCCTGATTTTGAGTCTGCCCAAAGTAGATACTTTGGCTCAGGTAGGGGAATACTATTTGGAGATGGATGGGGCTATTATCAACACAGGAAATGTAACAGAGTTAAATGGCACCCAAAAGTTCACCTTTGAGATGAACGTAAGGGTAGACGAGCACAATCCTTATACACAGCTAATAAATAAGCAGCTTAATAGTACAAGTAGAGTGCAATTACAGATAAACAACGGGAAGTTGGTGGCCATTGTAGCGAATGGCAGCAACACTTACGAGTCAAGCCCGGATGTGGTCATGGAACTTGGCACCTGGTATCATGTGGCAATGGTTTTTGACGGCTCACAATCCAACAATGCATTACGATTGCGATTTTTCCTAGGGTATATGGAAGTACCCAGAAATATTGTAGGATCTTTCCCTTCCTTGGCTGCTAATAACACCGCCAATTTATATGTTGGAAGTAGTAGTTTTGTAGGTGCTATTGACGAGGTGCGTATTTGGAATACGGCACTTTCCTTGGTAACTATGACCGAATGGGGTAATAAAGAGCTGGATTCCAGTCACCCCAACTACGGCAATCTGAAGCTGTACTGGCAGTTTGAAGATGATACCTCAAATCTGGTGGAGGGAACATTGGGGACTCCCTACGATGGAACGTACAATGAAAATTCAGAAATATCATATAAGTCAGCAACGAAAGAAAGGAAAGTGGCATTTGGGTATTTGCTTTATTATGCTGCTGACGTAGATTTCAACGATTTGAAATATTTCACCCATTTGTTGATTAAGCAAATTCAGCCCTTAGCTGATGGAAGTCTAAACATTGATGATTTTAACCCATATGGGGTATCAAGATATAAAGGATATATAGACAGCTTACTATCGGTCAAAGAGAAGATAGACGGATCGCATATAAAGATAATGGTTGCTTTTGCGGGAGGATCTGGATCAGGGTATTCTGATTATATGCAAGACCTTGCCTTAGACCCTGTTGCACATCATAATTTTGCTGTAAATGTCAGAGAATATTGTGAGCAATACGGTCTGGACGGTATTGATATTAACTGGGAACATCCCGATGGGCCGAATGATTGGCTAAGGTATAAGTTACTTTTACAAGAAATTCAACTTGAATTCGAGGATACAGGTTTAATTACCAACGTTACCTTGGAGCCAGGGGACAATAATGATGAGAATAATAGTAACATACTCGAAAATATTGTTCCATATACCGACTACCTTTCGATCATGTCATTTTTGGGTGAGGCATATATGAACCCTGAAACGAATCGAAAGGTTCCCTATACTCGATTTCAGGAGGTATTGGGGTGGTGGGATGATATTCCTAGGCAAAAATTGCTACCAGGACTTGGCTTTTATGCAAGCTCTGTAAAGAATACAACCAACCCTGGTTCTATAAGTTACAATGATATAGCCTCGTTGACGTACAGTCCTAATCAGCTATTCGAAACCGATGGTGAAAAATACTACTATGACAATATTGATACCATAGCCTTGAAAACCAGATATACTCTTAATCAGGGTATGGGTGGTGTTATGGCATTTCAAATTGGCCATGATTCTAATCATGATTCATTTCTACCTCACTTGTCCAGTGGCATACATCAGGCACTTTCACTTGATAATTCGTTGATACCACCGAGAGCTGGTATTTTCATAGATGACAAAAAAGTATTTCCGGGAGAGGAGGTAATGTTTGTGAATACCTCCAGAAGTGCCAGTAGTTTCGATTGGTCAGTGTCAGGAGGGGCAGAATCTTCGTATTTTGCGACCAACGATACAATTGCCTATACTTTTGATGAAATTGGTACTTACACTGTAAGTCTTGAAGTCTCTAATTCAGCGGGGACACATACCCTGACACGAGAGGTAGTTGTGCAGGGAGACCCTGAAGGCCATTTTGGATTTAACTTCACGTCCGGAGTAACAAATTCTTCCCACCTAAATTCTGGATCGGATTCTCAGGAGGTGGATAAAATTACTGGTTATGTGGGAAGCCCTTCACTGTCAACTGACTCGAAGGAAGGCACAAATTCTATCGAATTTAATGGTAGCTCTCAATATGCCCGGTTGTCTAATGAGATTGAGGATTATAACTTTTTTCACAATGCCTTTACTGAAAAGTCTATTGCTTTATGGTTCAAACCACAAAGTCTGACTGGCTTTCAAACGATCTATGAGGAGGGAGGACTAGTTGATGGTCTTGGGATAGCATTAAACGGGGATGTATTAGTAGGGCGTGTTAAATCAGATTCTGAATTGGGTTCTGGTGTTTATTGGACTGTTCCAGAGACAAATCAATGGCATCATATAGTGGTAGTATTTGATCATGGCAGGCTAACCTTATATGTTAACGGTGAACTTGAAAGCACGGTTGCGGATGTCGAATTTAAGCAGGTCAGGAAACACAATGGTGCGGCTGGTTTGGGTGCAACCAATGAATATGGTGTTTTCTGGGGAACAAGTCAGGTAATTGGTCCAAAGAATTATTTCGACGGTCTTATCGATGATTTGAGGATCTATGAAAATGATCTCACATCCGATAGAGTAGAGGAAATTTACGGTAATCCTGATTGTTCAAACTGTCGTAAGGTCTCATCATCAAAAGAAGAAATAGCACAAAGTCTGGATGAAGAGGACGAGACTGTCAGCATATACCCGAACCCTTTTACTGATGCTGTACAGGTTTCCTTTTCTGTAAAAGACCCTACATTGGCAGAGGCTAAACTGCTCGATATCAGTGGCCACTTATTATGGAGGCAGGAGGGCTTTGAGGCTGAAGGGCTTGAGGAAGTTACTTTAGATTTTGGGGAATTGCCCAAAGGGCTCTACTTATTTAAGCTAAGTGACGGAGAACGAACCTATACCAGAAAACTGGTAAGGGAGGAATGAGTTAAGTTTTTATCAACCAGCGTAGGAAGGAAAATCATTGGGTCTTTTTGACCCTTGATTTTCTTGCCTTTGAAATTTCTAAGACTATTTGTTAGCTAGATAAAATGAAAGGGATAAAGCTCAACTATTTATATAAGAACCCACGAAAGAATTTCCAGCTATGGTTGTTGGCAATTATAGCGAATGTTTTTACTTGTGGCGAGGTTAGTGCTTCTGGTGATCGGTTGACAGATTTTCTGATACCTATTCCAAACAAGGTTGAAGTATCCGGAGAGAAGTATCACTCTAGAGGAGGAAGGATTGTATTTAATGGGATCAACAGCAGTGAGAATCGTTATAGGATCGCCAAAGGTATCCAAGCCACACTTGGAGAGGCTGGCTTGTTCTTTGGTCTCTCTGCTCAATCGGCCATAAGAGAGAAGGTTGGTGTGACTTTAAGTATAGATAAGGAGCTGGTCTTGAAGGATCAGGGATATAGCCTGATTATATCTAAAGAGCACATAAAGTTGGTGGCAAAAGATGAGGCAGGCTTGTTCTATGGCTGGCAAACGCTACGGCAAATTGTGGCCTTTGCAAAAAGTAGTGGATATATTCCTGTATTGACGATCAAGGACAGTCCTGATTTTCCCAATCGGGGTTTCATGTGGGACATCAGCCGGGACAAAGTACCGAAGATGGATGAGATATTCAGGTTTATTGACAACCTCGCCTCCTGGAAAATAAATCAATTACAGCTTTACTCGGAGCATACATTTCAATATCAAAACCACAAGGTTGTTTGGCAGCAATATAGTGCGCTAACAGCCGATGAAATTTTGCAGATAGACGCTTATTGCAAAGAGAGGTTTATAGAATTGGTGCCGAACCAAAACTCTCTGGGGCACATGGGCAGATGGTTGGAGCATGAGGAATATTGGCGTATTGCAGAACGACCGAAGATCTCTGCGATTACGCCAGACACGCCTTCTGGACTCAAAACAAGAAACACACTGAATGCCACAGATCCGGCTTCACTTGAATTTATCTCTGAGCTGTACAGTGAATTACTTCCAAATTTTTCAAGTAACCAGATCAATGTGGGAGGAGATGAACCTTACGAACTAGGTTACGGAAAATCCAAAACAGCTGTGGAGCAAAAAGGCAAAGGGCAGGTGTACCTTGATTATCTGTTGGAATTAAACAAACTGGTACAAGCGAATAATCACTCCATGCAGTTTTGGGGTGATATTATCTTGAAACATCCGGAGTATATTTCTCAATTACCTGATAACATCACTGCCATGATATGGGGCTACAATGCCAATCATCCATTCGATGCGCAGTGTAAAGTTTTCAAAAAAGCCAAGGTACCTTTTTACGTTTGTCCCGGCACTTCATCCTGGAGGTGTATCACTGGTCGTTATGATAATGCCATGAAAAATCAGCTATCTGCAGCTAAAAATGGGTTGAAGTATGGAAGTATAGGATACCTCAACACGGATTGGGGTGATTATGGCCATTGGCAGCCTTTTGTGCTTAGTTATCCGCCAATTCTTTATGGAGCAGCATTGAGTTGGGGAGTAGAATTCAATAAAAACGTCAAGGTTGATAATTTGCTCAACAAATACATATTTAAAGACAAAAGCGGAAGAACAGCGGAGTTTATTCATGAACTCAGTAACATAAACCAAGTGTTTGATCCTTCAAATCCTAGCAATATGTATTTTCATTATTCCTTGCTACATGCCGATATACCAGTGCAAGAAAACAAGAGGATTGCAGGGATCAATATGGAGAAAGTTAAGAATATCCAGGCTGGTTTAAGTGTTCTGGAGCAGGAGGTTGAGCTAATCTCTCCAGCGTGTGAAGATGGAGAGTGGATAAAAAATGAATTAAGAACAGCTATTCACCTGGCTATCCATGCCAACAAGTTGAATCTGGCCAAGCTGAATTTTGAAGGGGGGACAAAGAGTGCATTGATCAGTGAGCAAGATAAAGCCATTTTACTACAAGATATTCAACAGATTATAGCTGATTTTAGTGAAAACTGGGTGAAAAGATATCGCTTAGGAGGCTTGCATGACAGTGTCAATAATCTCAATAAAATAAGTGGATTTTATACAGGCGCAAAAAATGAGTTTTAGAAGGTTTTTGATCATTATTATGATTTTCCTGCTCTGTCCGATGGCTCAGGCACAACGACCTAGGGTGGTAGCGTATCTAAAATATAATAGTATCAGTCGGTTTGACCCGGGTTCGCTCGATTATATAGACGAACTTATTTACAAGCTCATCAGACCAAAAGCCAATGGTGAATTGGGAATTCTACCAACAGCAATATCAGATATCCGAATGCTAAATGAAGAAAGGAAGGAGTATCCTGAACTGAAATTATTGATTGGTGTTGGAGGGGCTCAGATAAATTCAGAACATTTTGCAGCTTTAGCATCCAACCAGTCAAGCCGAGAAAACTTTAGCCTTAACCTGGCGGAATTCTGCAAGACAAATAACCTTCAGGGGGCTGACATTGATTGGGAATATCCCAAAAGCAAGCAAGACCAAGACAATGCGGTATTACTTTTTCAAGAACTTAAAAAAGTGTTTGGTAAGCGTGGTTTGATGCTGACCACTGCACTCAACTATTCTAAAGAGCAGGTGCACTTGCTTTCACTTCTTATTGATAACATTGATCAGGCGCATTTAATGACTTATGAGCCACTTCATTATTTGAACTTGCCTACCTTCAAAGAACGGTTTGAACATGGAGTTCAGAATGTCATCGAAGCAGGTATTTCCAGAGATCGGGTCGTTTTTGGAGTGCCCTTTTTTGGTATTTCTGGAAAGAGTGAAAAAACAATGCCATACAGGAAAATTGTTGAATTGTATCAGCCACCACGGGAAGCTGATCTGGTTGATGGATTCGACTTTATGGGAGGAGCAACAATAAGAAAAACGGCTCAATTTATAAAAGATGAAAATTGGGGCGGAATCATGTTTTGGGAGCTTGGATTTGATGAAAAGGTTGATAGTCCAATGTCATTGTTAATGGAAATAGAAAGGGGGTTTAATAAGTAAAAAAGCAAAATGAATACGATGAAAGTTGTAGTTGTAATGGTTAAGGTATTCATGCTAGATGGCTCATATACCTTTTATTGCGAACTGGAAAGGCACTATTGCTCCAAATCAGATGAATGAAAACCTGATTGATTTTACCGATTTCTTCCCTTCTTTACTAGAAGCGGCACAAGCTCAAAAACCTCAAAATCAAATCCTGGATGGCACCAGTTTTTACCCTCAACTTCTGGGCAAA
>NZ_JBDKWG010000052.1:0-529 GCF_040151475.1 Reichenbachiella sp. MALMAid0571
AAAGAGTCATGAAAACTACTACTAATTTTTACACCGCACTGATCTTAATCATCAAGTTGTTACCGATCATCCTGATTTTAGCCGCCGCAAGTTGCAGCAATGCCCAGGAATTAAAATTATCCACCTACATAGAAAAAACTAAGATGTCTCCAAAGTTGGGACACTCATTGGGTCTTGTTTTCCCTGGCTACCTTGGAGACATGGAAGTAGGCGGATTTTATCAAAGAAATATGCTGTCGCACAATGCGGAGACAACTTCAAAGAAACAAATCATTGAAGAACAGTTTTATGGATTTTACATGGGTATCTCTTTCATCCAAAGACAGAAAGTGAATGTGAACTTCAACGTCAGAACAGGATTGGTCAACGGTAGTTTGCTGGCCATCACCCCATCAGTATTTTCAGATTTCATGTTGTCCGATGCACTTGGTTTTGGATTGGGACTTGGAATGAGAAACCTGCAACCAACCTACACCGGCAGAGTGATCCTGAAACTAAACAACAACTTCGGAGGCCGCAACTACAGACA
>NZ_JBDKWG010000053.1:0-581 GCF_040151475.1 Reichenbachiella sp. MALMAid0571
TCCAAGGCAAACTCAGCACCTGAGGCTGAAGAAATGACTACCGCTCCGGTTCCCTTTCTCAGGTCAGCAAAAAGCTCCTGCATGAGCTGGAACGAGTTTTCCAATCCCAAAGAATTGGATTTTGACACAATCGTTTTGAAACCTCGGGAGGCGATGGTAGCCGTCAAACCCGACAGGTCTTTGAGACCTGTCGGGTTTCCTTCAGCTACAACCGCATCATCCTTGTCTACCTCCCCTGAGTGACATGCATCGATAAACATCAGCTTTTTCCTTGCCGGAATGCCATCCAAAAGACTTTCCAAATCCTCATAAGGGAGGCCCCTGGCCGATGGATTCTCAAAATCCACATCATGAGTGCCAATAAAATAGTCCAGATTATCATCCAACAGCCCATGCCCTGCCACAAACAAAATCACCCGGTCATCGACCTTGGATTTCATCAATGATGATTTGACAGCCAGGATTTTTTCCTTGGTGGCATTGGTGTCGGTGATTTTGAAAACCTTGGAAGCATCTGTACCGAACTTGGCGGCTATATCATTGGCGTCTTTTGCCGCATAGTTGAGGTCGTAGTTGTTGTC
>NZ_JBDKWG010000054.1:0-221 GCF_040151475.1 Reichenbachiella sp. MALMAid0571
CCGGAACAGGCCGTTGGGTTACTCTCAGCATTACCTGACAAGGTTGGAATGGATGGATCGCTCAACGTAACGTCTATATCAGCGACTGAACTACAGCCTGATTCTGTTATACTGATGTTGTTGTAAACTCCCGCACTCAATCCACTGATCGTTCCGACATTTCCTGATACGACCATACTGAACGTTTGAGAAGCTGAAGAGCCGTCTTCATAATCTAAGGT
>NZ_JBDKWG010000055.1:0-2542 GCF_040151475.1 Reichenbachiella sp. MALMAid0571
TCAGTGCATACCTCATGGTAAACCACCTTGCAGCTTACTAATGGTTCGAGACACGACTCTCGCCCATAAGGGACTTGCACCCTATAAATTAATACCCTACTTTTATGTAGGGAAAGATGCCCATGCTGGGCACACACAATGGCTATACGTAATGCGGGTTTTGGTGCTAAATTGAAAGTAAATGAACATTAACAAACATAACGGTAACCTGAAAGTGTTGTGGTATTTAATCCCGCACTCCGCATAGCCGGGCCGTTGAACGAACCTCCTTCGTCGGAAGCCCTTCGGGGAATGCCAAAGAACTTCTAACTTCGGAGTTCACAAAATAAGAATTGAAGTTATGAAAAAAAAGTAAAACAATCATTGAAAAAGCATGTGAACAAGTACCTAATTTTTCACAGCAGTACAAAAAACTACACCGTTCGATAGTAGTATCAGGCAAAAGCCAGAGTACCTTGACCAACTATGCACGCTGTTTGGCTCATATGGGATTGCATTTAAAATGTGACCTGTTGGAGCTCGATGACGAAGCAGTTCTCGATTACCTACATTATCTAAAAGACCAACATAATACCCCGTCGGATAGCTATTTTAAGCACACCATATATGGATTACGATACCTGTACCGCATTTATGAAAAAGTAGAAAGCAGGGTCATCCTACCAAGCATTGAACGACCCAAACAACTACCAGTAGTGCTGAGCCAGCACGAAGTAAGGTTACTGCTCAAAGCTCCCAAGCTACTCAAACATCGTTTGGTATTATCACTTCTCTATGGCTGTGGCCTGCGCAATAGAGAACTATGCAACTTGAAGATCATAGACCTTGACCTGAATCGAAAGGTGCTTCATGTGCGTCAGGGAAAAGGGCGCAAAGACAGATATGTGCCTCTTTGCGATCTATTGATACGAGGAGTCAAACAGTATTTGCAGGCTGAACATCCGGTAGAATATCTTTTCAACGGAAAAAGCAGAACGGGCCAATACATCGCTCTTACAGCTCCTGGTGTACGGTGGGCTGCACGAGAAGCACGGCGGATCGCTGGCATCAAAAAACAGGTCACCGCACATTGTCTCAGGCACAGCTACGCCACTCATCTTTTAGAAATGGGTACAGACATTGTCACTCTCAAAGAACTGCTGGGGCATGAACACATACAGACCACCCTGCTCTATTTGCATGTCGCACAGGTAAGTAGAAACTCTGCTTACAGTCCCTTAGAAAAGCTCTATGAGCACCAAGGGTAATGCTGAGCTGGCTCACATCATTGAAAATCATCGAGACAACCTCTCTGGGATTATAACCAACAGCTGGAAGACCAGAACCCTCTACGCATTAGCCAACTGTAGAACTGCCCTAATGGGTGGTCATATCGATAAATGTAATGAAGCCAGCTGTGGCAAGATCCACATCAGCTACAACAGTTGTAGAAACAGACACTGCCCCAAGTGTCAGGGGCATCTGCGTGAACGCTGGATTGCTACACGAGAAAAAGAACTCCTCAATGTATCCTATTTCCATCTCGTTTTCACTCTTCCCAGTCAGCTCAACCAACTCACCATTGAACAACCTGAGTTGGTCTATAAGATATTGTTTAACGTCTCATGGCAGGTGCTACATGATTTTGGACAAAACCCCAAGTACTTGGGTGCGCTCACAGGTATGATTGCGGTGCTACATAGCTGGGGACAAAACTTGAGCTTACACCCTCACCTGCATTGCATCGTGCCCGCTGGAGGTGTGACCAAAACGGGCAAGTGGAAACACTCTCAGTCTAAGGGGAAATTCCTGTTTCCTGTCAAAGAAATGAGTAAAGTCTTTCGTGCCAAATTTGTAGCAGCCCTGCGCAAAGAAATACACCTAGACAAAGCCCTCGCAGGTAAACTGTTTGCCAAACGGTGGGTGGTCTATTGCAAGCAACCTTTCTTTGGAGCCAAACAAGTCATTGAATATTTAGGGCGCTACAGCCACAAAATTGCCATTAGCAACAGTAGAATACTTTCCATCGAAAACGATACAGTGGCTTTTACGGCTAAGGACTACCGAAAGGCAGGTGAAAAAATGGTTTTGACTCTTAGCCAAAAAGAATTTTTGAGACGCTTTGCTTTACACATTTTACCCAAAGGGTTTACCCGTATCAGGCACTACGGCATATTGAGCAGTTCTTCCAAAAAAAGATACAAAGCAATCATAGACCAGCAGATTGGAACCTTCAAAAGACCTGAAGAAAAATCCCCAACTCTGCACCGAAGATGCCCTGCATGTAAAAAAGGCATCTTACAGACTGTATGTACTTTTGACCAAAGAGGCCCTCCAATAAATTGGATCAGTCAAATCATAAAGTGAAAAAACAACGGCTGTGGACGTAACAAAATACCTATGCCCAAACCATAGAAAAATCAGCTCAATGAAGACATTTATCCCTGATTATTGCATCATTACCTGCTTGATGACCACCAAAGTAGAAAAAATAGTGACTCTAACTCCATCAAGAACACATCAAAGACCTACTTAAATCTACAGGTCAACCAAATCCACAGAC
>NZ_JBDKWG010000056.1:0-1846 GCF_040151475.1 Reichenbachiella sp. MALMAid0571
CCAAGTGATCTTCAGGTAGCCAATCGTTAAGGTCATGTGGCATAAAAGAAACTTGTTCTCTATCCGCTCCAATAAATGATATCATGCCCCAAGATATAAATAATTGGGTGGTTTATTAAGTCCGACAGACTCCTAGGTAAAGTTTTAATACCTGTCTCCATTTCAAAATTGATTCACCCTGCTTTTCATTTCAGCTTTTCTCTGAATTTGTTTAATCGCAGAAAATTCTCTGATGAAGTTAAAAACGACTTAGATGAAAAAAACATTGGAGATTCCATTTTTTATCCTGAAAACCTAAATAATGAATTTTATCATTATAACTTAGTAGAGTCAAAAAATAAAGTTGCCGAACCCTATTTCAAATCCTTATTAGAATTTTGTAAACTCGCCAATAGTGTTGATTCAACCAGTAAGCCAAACCAACTATTAAAAAAGATTTCTACATACTACAATTGGGATGAAAGCTTAATTCATCTTCCTAGTTTAAGTGAGGACAGTGAAAACATTGAGTACCGCTCTACACGAAAGGTATTAATTAAAATTTTCTTCAATTTAATTGCGTTACACAATAACAATTGGGTTAAAGATAATACTACTTTTTTGAGCGATTTATGTTCACTCTATGACGATAGCTACAAAGAGGTTTATAAGGAAAGTAAAATATATCCAAATCAATTGTTTGAACTTCATTTGGCTGAAGATTTAAAGAGGGATATTGGCGTTACCTCTGAAATCAAACAGTTCTACTTAGCAGTTGAGAAAAAAGACATCAACGAGATATTAAGTATTAAAGCATTTAATACCTTTTTACCAGAAGATAGCTACATCAACAATAGGTATTTAACGACTATTATTGAAGAAACCTTATTTCAGGATAATATTAGTGATATAGAGAATCATCCTCTTAAAACGACCATACTCAAAATCATCCCACTTTTAACGGAGCAGAACTATCAACAATTGTTTCCTCAGTTAAACGACAAGAAGGCAAGCATAATGATTTCAGTAGTTTCTAAAGAAGAAACCAAAGAAGACATATTTTCAATAGTGACACTAGATGATGAAAAAATCAAAAACATTGGTGACCTAGTAAGAAAACCGAATTTTGAAGAAATACTGAATAAAGCACTTGAAAGTATTGAAGACGAAAAGCAACGCAATGCTAATTTTCAATTCAAACATAAAATCGGCACTCACATAGAAGAGAAATTGAAAGAACACCTAAAACAGTTGTTTCTACCAGAAGATATAAAATGTGAAGTATTAGGAGAGCAAGATGGTCAGGATATAGTCATCAAAATTAAGGATGAAATCAAATACTACATAGAAGTAAAATCTAGATGGGATAAACGAACTTCAATCAGAATGTCACGGAACCAAACCTTGAGATCAAATGAGCACCATAATATTTATGCTTTATGCTCTGTAGATATGACTGACTATCATGAAGAAGACAGATTTGAAATCTCAGACATCAACAAAATTTTAGACAAAATAAAATTCGTCAACAATATTGGTGAAAAGGTAGAATACCTTGTGGAAGTGTTTGAGCAAACTAAACAGCTTGACGAAATTCACCTAGATGGTGATTATAGAACACTAGTACCTCAAAAAGTAATTGAAGAATCTGGATTAAGTTTTAATCTATTTGAAGATTATTTAATTACTTCATTAAAAAGTACAGTAAATGCGGAATAAAATAAAAACGGCATACAATCGAGTAGATGGCCAGTGAGCAAATAGCCCACTGGTGCACCTCTCACACCACCGTACGTACGGGTCTCGTATACGGCGGTTCATCGAATCGAAGGTTGCGTATTCTGGTAGTAGGAAAGCATTGATTCAT
>NZ_JBDKWG010000057.1:0-542 GCF_040151475.1 Reichenbachiella sp. MALMAid0571
CATCTTCACTGTTGCAATCTAATCATTGAAAGCCAATCACAACGTACAGATCGTTCAATTCAGGATGATTACAACTGTTGCAATCTAATCATTGAAAGCCAATCACAACGGTAGCCACGACACCTTATCGTTAACGTTAACTGTTGCAATCTAATCATTGAAAGCCAATCACAACGAGCCACCTTACTTATAAACATAGTGCAAAACTGTTGCAATCTAATCATTGAAAGCCAATCACAACTACGGTAAAGCCATCCACGGTCAGCTTGTCACTGTTGCAATCTAATCATTGAAAGCCAATCACAACATATCTGACTTCATACTCACCTTCTGGAAGACTGTTGCAATCTAATCATTGAAAGCCAATCACAACCCGATTTCAGTTTTGTCACAAATACCGACCACTGTTGCAATCTAATCATTGAAAGCCAATCACAACGTACAGATCGTTCAATTCAGGATGATTACAACTGTTGCAATCTAATCATTGAAAGCCAATCACAACCCAACAATCCAGTATAGAATTTAACAGACAACTGTTG
>NZ_JBDKWG010000058.1:0-17822 GCF_040151475.1 Reichenbachiella sp. MALMAid0571
GCCAAGTGATCTTCAGGTAGCCAATCGTTAAGGTCATGTGGCATAAAAGAAACTTGTTCTCTATCCGCTCCAATAAATGATATCATGCCCCAAGATATAAATAATTGGGTGGTTTATTAAGTCCGACAGACTCCTAGTGAACAGAATACCGTATCTTCACCTGAAAAAAACAATCAACCTAATATTTATGAACAAATATCTTTTTACCTTCTTGCTTTCCAGTATTCTGCTTTTTGATACTTATGCTCAAGACAATATGGCTCAACTGCCTTACTATGAAATACCGGAATACCCCAGCGAATACACTGCCAAAACCACTGCTGCCAGAATGATCGACGGACTGGGATTCAGGTACTACTGGGCTACAGAAGGTTTAACCGAAAAAGACCTGGAATACCGACCCAACGACATGGCAAGGACTGCCGGAGAAACCATAGATCATATTTTGGGACTTACCAATGTAATCGCCAATTGCACGAAGAAACTACCCAATGCAGGAGGAGGAAAAGAAAAACTGTCGTTTGAAGAAAAAAGAAAGCAAACGCTGGAAAACCTTAAACAAGCCAGTGATATATTAAAATCTTCCAATACCGATGGGCTGGAAGATTATATATTGATTTTTGAGGGAAAAGAATCCAATACGGAATTTCCATTTTGGAACCTCATCAATGGCCCCATTGCAGATGCCCTGTGGCATGTAGGTCAGGTGGTGTCATTCCGACGATCTTCCGGAAATCCCTTCAACTCCAAAGCAAGTGTAATGACAGGGAAGGTAAGGGAGTGAAGCCTTATAAAAGCCGTTCCCTAACGTACTTCCCCTCCGAAAACCTCATTAGTAACGCCTCCATTCAGGGCAAACGAATTTAACAATTCTATTGTCCCCAGGCTTCTGCCTCTCCGGGCTGACGAGTGTTCTGGAGTCTGTTAGGGTTTGCTATGACTCTAAAAGATACCGCAACGAGTGTGGTAAGGTGGTTTCGTTTTTAAATGCTTTTGCCCTGCTCACCTATTTGCCAATGCATTATGAAATGTACAACCCTCAAAATCAGCAGACCTGCCAGGTTTATCTCAGTAAAACCGATGTTGACCGTATTTTTTTGACCATTTTTTTTACAAAACCTGACAGGTTTTGAATCTTATTTGTTATGAGACCTCTGCCTTCGCAGAGGTGACGATAGCGGTTTTTTAGTCAAATATTTGATCTGTCTCAGGTTTTCACTTTTTAAAAACGTAAACATTACGGTTGTTAACGATTTGAAGTCCATACGTATAGGATTATTAGTTTTTTTACTTAATATTTGAGGTTAAACGAAACATAACTATACAAACACTTATGAATTTTGCAACCATAGATTATATCATCTTTGCCGGATATGCTGCACTGATCCTTGGGATTGGATTGTGGGTATCCAGAAAAGGAGAAAAGACCTCCGAAGATTATTTCCTTGCCAGTAAGTCTTTGCCGTGGTGGGCCATTGGAGCATCGCTTATTGCGGCCAATATTTCCGCCGAACAGTTTATTGGAATGTCAGGATCCGGATTTGCAAGTGGGCTCGCTATTGCATCCTACGAATGGATGGCAGCCATTACGCTATTGATTGTAGGAAAATATTTCCTGCCAATTTTTATAGAAAAGGGGCTATACACCATTCCCGAATTTGTAGAAAAAAGATACAGTACCCAACTGAAAACCATTCTGGCTGTCTTTTGGATCGGATTGTATGTATTTGTCAACTTGAGCTCAGTAATGTATCTGGGAGCTCTGGCACTGGAGACCATCATGGGAGTACCAATGATGTATGGTGTAATCGGTCTCGGATTGTTTGCGGCTGCCTATTCGCTATATGGAGGATTATCCTCTGTAGCCTGGACCGATGTAGTACAGGTTGTATTTTTGGTATTGGGAGGCCTATTTACCACTTATCTTGCGCTGGATACATTGTCCGACGGTGCAGGAATGATGGCAGGCTTCAATCAGGTGCTAGAAGCTGTACCGGAGCGATTTCATATGATACTGGACAAGTCCAACCCTGAGTACGTCAACTTGCCAGGAATCTGGGTATTGATAGGAGGACTTTGGGTAGCCAACCTCTACTACTGGGGATTCAATCAGTATATCATCCAAAGAACTCTGGCTGCCAAGTCGCTCAAAGAAGCGCAAAAAGGTATCGTTTTGGCTGCCTCTCTTAAATTGTTGATTCCATTTATAGTGGTAGTGCCGGGCATTGCAGCTTATGTAATGGTAAACGATCCTGAAATCATGGCTCGGTTAGGAGACTTAGGGCAGGTCAACATCCCTTCCTCCGGACAATCAGACAAGGCTTATCCATGGTTGCTCCAGCTTTTGCCTCCAGGCCTCAAGGGTGTAGCTTTTGCAGCATTGACAGCCGCTATCGTGTCTTCTCTGGCTTCTATGCTCAACTCTACCTCCACCATATTCACCATGGACATATACAAGCAGTACATCAATAAAAATGCCTCTGAAGAAACAACCGTAAACGTAGGAAGAATCTCTGCAGGAGTTGCATTAATCGTATCATGCATTATGGCACCATTGCTCGGCGGAATCGATCAGGCTTTCCAGTTCATTCAGGAATATACAGGCATAGTAAGCCCCGGTATATTAGCAGTATTTGTATTGGGTTTGTTCTGGAAAAAAGCCACCAACAAAGGAGCCATCTGGGGAGCTATTCTTTCCATACCGATTGCCATGTATTTTAAGATAGGGCCAAAAGGATGGATAGAATCTGCTGTCTTCGTGGACATCCCTTTTCTGCATCAAATGGGATTGACCTGCCTGCTTACTATGCTGGTTATCGCCGTAGTAAGCAATATTGATGGTAAAGGAGCTGAAGATGAAAAAGGAATTCCATTGACTAAAGGCCTGTTCGATACCAGCCCCGTGTTCAATATTACAGCCTTTGCTGTCAGCATCATAGTAGTAGCACTGTATGCTTTGCTTTGGTAAATAAGAAATTCAAAATCGAATATTTAGAAAAAAGGAAGGGGTAAAATCTCTTCCTGTTTTTTTCTAACCGAGCATAATAAACAAAATACAAAAGCCTTGCTCTGGCAGTTTGTTGGACTTGTGTCCAACAAAGTAGGAAAGTATCCTGACTGATAAAACCCCATTCATAGGCACTGTAGTGGGTAGTTTTGATTCAACATCAACTTTCTTTCATACTACCATTGATAATAATTAAAAACTGATCTTTGTATTTCATTAATAAGTTCCCTGCCATTGTCTCCATTGGCCATGATAACCAGTGTATTGTCTTTGTGCACGAAGGACACCATGTAATTTGTAAATCCTGCATTTTTGCCTCGGTGACCAAACGTTAAAGAATCATGATCATTCTCCAATGACACCCCAAGTCCCCAATTATTCATGTGCTTGGTTAGCATCAATTCTACTGTTTCCCTGGAAAGTACTCCATTTGTTTTTCCAGAAAGTATTTTCTGAATTTCAATACAAAATTTCACTAAATCAGTTGGTGTTGTCCATAATCCTGCAGCAGCATGTTCGGGATAATTGTGCCACAATCCTTCGATAATTTTGCCATTATCAGTATAAGCGGCACTTGCACTGGCATGTAAATCAGAAGGGAGAGGTTGTTCATAAGTACTGTTTTTCATTCCCATGGGGCGCAAAATATTTACACCCAAATATTCTTCAAAAGACAAACCGCTAATATCTTCAACCAATTTTTCAATAATAGTATAACCTCCTCCTGAATACCGCCATGTACTTCCTGGAATTGTATCTACATATATTACACCTGTATTTCCCTCTCCATTCAGGATCATTTGTATGGATGGAATAGAGTCTCCCTGGCGATATCCGGGGAAACCATGAACTGTAACCCCGGCCGTATGTGTCAATAATCTTCTAACTGACACCTTTTGATCTACAGTAAATTTATTCTCAGGAATTTTCCAATCCTTAAGATAGGTATTTACATCTTCATCAAGGTCTACTTTCCCTTCCTCAAAAAGTTTTAAAACAGATAGCGCAGCTATGGGTTTACTAATAGAACCCGCTTGAAAGAGTGTTTCAGTACCAACTTTTTTCCCATTGACTGTATTAGCAATTCCGAATCCCTTAGCCCACATTGTCCCTCCGCTATCAACAACTGCGATACTTACTCCCGGTACTTTATAGTGATTCATTCTTTCTATTAGGCTTTCCTCTTTCGTAAAATTGCCGGAAGGGTTGGGTCCGAAGGAATTAAAATCAATTTCGATCTCATGCTTACAAGAGATTAGCAGTGAAATCGATAGAGTTAATAGTAAGCGAAACACATTAATTATTTTCATGTTTTATCCTAAATAGGTTTTCGAAATTGCATTTCAAAAGTAATAAACTACAACAATTGTGTACAACACACAATGTATTATACCTACCTTTCAAAGGTAACAAATAATGACCTGTATCTAGCAAACCCTATTTAATCAAAAAATCCATATACAACAAAACAGGAAGAGGCAAAACCCTACTTACCAGCTTTATCCTTATCATTAAATGGAAAATAATCCAATACATCATACTCCCAAACATTCGTCGGAAATATTACGACCAAATTGGCAGTTTTTTCACCAATGTTTTTAAAGGCATGTGGCACCATTGGTGGGATGTTGATAATATAGGGAGCGGTAATGGTAAAAAGAGTATCACCCAAGGCATATAAGATTTTTCCTTCCAAAAGTACATGTGATTCTTCCCCTTTATGAGTGTGCATTGGTGGTGCCCCACCCGGGAAAGTTTCTGTTATACCTATTACCAGGTTTTGATATCCATTTTTGTACCCTTCCATTACATGTACATACTCTCCCGGCCCGGGGTTAATCACCGGAAGTTCATCTAAGTTCGCAGCATAGTCAGTCCAATATTTCATCTCTCTGGTTTCATATCCAGGTGGAACAGTTCGTCTCTCCAATACTTTGTGAGAGTGGTGTTGGGCATGAAGGTATTCAATAATTGAATCAGGAACGGTTTTGACTTCATCCACTAACCCCTCTATCGAAAAAGTCTCTTTTGCTTGGTCATGTGGATGCGGATGTGAATGCGTCTCGGTTTGATTGTTTTCAACACTAGTGCAATAGGTCAAAACGGTTATCATCAAAGGATAACCAAAAAAGTGTGGTAGGTGTTTCATGGCGATTGGTTTGGTGAATTTTTTGTGGCTTATTGCATATAAAGATAACAACTCCCTTTTTTATGTACAAAAATATACCCCATCTAATTTACCTCTACAATACGTCAAACCTAAATCCGGACAATCAAATGAATTGAAAATTGGATATGATTGGGATTATGATCGTGAACCGTCTTGGCTGGTCTTATGACCTGTAAAAATCAGATTTTCATTATTAATACTCTAGTTTGTTGGACACAAGTCCAACAAAGGCGGAAGGGCTTGTCACAACGGCTTGATCAATTGAGTGTACCTGCTCTGTCTAAAAGCTCAAAAGCATATTTCTCCTTCTGACTTTCCTCTAATAAAGTAGGCGCATTCATTTTTATCTATTGTTATGGACATTTCCTAATTATTTTACGATCTACCTATTTTCATTTTCTTAAAATATCATACTTTGTAATACCCGATAAGGAAAAAGTCAATAAACCTACACTAGTGAACAAGGTACTTGAATTTGTTGTTGAAATTATTTCATTTAAAGTCAATGGATTCGAAAATACTTGTACAATCAGAATCCCGAAACTCATACTCCCTAAAAAGAAGATAAACAACAGATGTTTTAGCTTTTTATTCATTATAATTTCGGTTTAATAGTATGTTGAACACTCTGATGCCCAATCATAGATGTTTAGGCTTTTGGTGAAGATAATGTTTCGGTTACTAACTATCGTTTTTATGTCCAAAAATATGCACCATCTCATTTCCCCTACAAAACATCAACCCTAAACTGGAACAATCAAATGAATTGAAAATGGGATATGGCTAGGTTTATGGTCAAAAGCCGCCTTGGCTGGTCTTGTGACCTGCAAACATCCAATACATCAGGTTTCAATTTCTATTATCCACCTCAAAAGCAGAGTAAGGCTCGTCAAACCCAGTTAAGTTCCAAGTACTAAAAAAATTCCAGTCATTAATATAGCACTCGCAAAAGCAACCAAGTTGAAACCGCCACCAGTCATAGTGAATTTTTTCAGCTTAACCACATTAAAATACGTCAAGAAGAACATTCCGATTCCTATGCAGATCAAAAAAATACCCAATCCAATTTTCATATCAATTTTAGTAATGTTTATACAAACTACGACAAAATAAATTTTATTCCAACATGGATCACTTTTTTTCAAACTACAAAAGCCTTGCTCTGGTAGTTTGTTGGACACAAGTCCAACAAAGGCGGAGATTTTCCGATTGATAAGAAGTAATTCATCCCGCACAAACCCAAAGCATCAATTCCAATCGAATTCTACGATAGACTGCTGATCCAGAAACCTTTCAGGAATGACTTTTTGAATCGTTTCTTTAAGCCTATTGATTACAGATTCCTTGATGTAGCTGCTATGCACTACAATGCTCACCTCTCGCACAGGTTCCGGGTTGGTAAATCTCCTTATGTGGACAGAATTCAGTTCATTTATGACCGACAGCTCAGGTACCAGCGTATAGCCAACTCCGTTTTCCACCAGCCTCTTTAATGCTTCGATAGAACCACTTTGATACTCAAAGCCTATGGACGACCCATATTTTGAATCCTTGCAAATAGAAAGTGCCTGTTCCCTAAAACAGTGCCCTTCAGCCAAAACCAAAACTTCGCTGGGATCAAGATCCTCTGCCAGCATAAGCTTTTCATTAAGGAATCTGTGATTTTCAGGCAGATAAAGAAGAAAAGGTTCGTAAAATATCGGAACCTCTTTGATAGTGGCTGCATTGAGGGGAGTGACCAAAATACCAAGGTCAATAATTCCATTTTCGAGATAGGAAATAATCTGGCCTGTTTGAAGCTCCTGAATTTTCAAATGAACCTTGGGGTTTTCTTTCATAAATAAAGGAAGAAAATGGGGCAGTAAATAAGGCGCAAGAGTGGGGATAATGCCTATGGTAAAGTCCCCTTCCATTGATTCCTTTTCATGATTTACAAACTCTTTGAGCTGTCTGGACTCCCGAAGTATTTGCCGAGCACGAGTAATCACTTCTTTCCCAATTACAGTAGGTTGAAGTGGTTTTTTTTCACGATCAAAAATTCTGACCCCAATTTCTTCTTCCAACTTTTGCACCTGCATCGTCAGGTTGGGTTGAGATACGAAACAATGTTCAGCTGCCCTTACATAATGTCTGTATTCATCCAGGGCTATAATGTATTCAAATTGCTGTAATGTCATATAATAATTAGTTATACAAGTATAATAATTATTGATTTGAATAATAACAAAATTATGACCAGCTTTATGGAATATTCAATTAACAAATAAAAAACATTTCAAAAATGGAAAATAATAATAACGGTGAAGGTAAGTGTCCTTTCCATGGGGGAGCCATAAAGCAAAGTGCAGGCAGTGGCACAAACAATCGTGACTGGTGGCCCAATCAATTAAATTTGACAATTCTTCGTCAAAATTCATCCCTTTCAAATCCTATGGATGAGGGCTTTAACTATGCAGAGGAATTCAAGAAATTAGACCTAAAGGCAGTAAAAAATGATCTGTTCGATCTGATGACTGAATCTCAGGACTGGTGGCCTGCGGATTATGGTCATTATGGCCCGTTCTTCATTCGTATGGCTTGGCACAGTGCAGGAACTTACCGCATTCAGGATGGCCGTGGTGGTGCGGGCACAGGCACTCAGCGTTTTGCTCCTCTCAACAGTTGGCCTGACAATGCCAATCTTGATAAAGCACGTTTACTACTTTGGCCAATTAAACAGAAATATGGTAATAAAATTTCGTGGGCTGACCTGATGGTACTGGCCGGCAACTGTGCTCTGGAGTCCATGGGATTTGAGACATTCGGTTTTGCAGGAGGAAGAGAAGATGTCTGGGAGCCTGAGGAAGATGTCTATTGGGGTTCGGAAAGTGAATGGATGGGAGACGACAAAAGATATAGTGGAGATCGTGAGTTAGAGAATCCACTGGGAGCTTCTCACATGGGGTTGATTTATGTAAACCCTGAAGGTCCAAAGGGACAGCCTGATCCGCTTGGAGCGGCTTTTGACATTCGCGAAACTTTCGGCAGAATGGCTATGAATGATTATGAAACTGTAGCATTGATTGCAGGTGGACATACTTTTGGAAAAACTCATGGTGCAGCCAACCCTGTAGAATACGTAGGGCCTGAACCTGCCGGCGCAAC
Source organism: Reichenbachiella sp. MALMAid0571 (assembly GCF_040151475.1). Classification (NCBI taxonomy): domain Bacteria; kingdom Pseudomonadati; phylum Bacteroidota; class Cytophagia; order Cytophagales; family Reichenbachiellaceae; genus Reichenbachiella; species Reichenbachiella sp. MALMAid0571. The sequence goes on from NZ_JBDKWG010000058.1 coordinate 8,322, forward strand.
AATGGAAGAAATGAATCTGGGATGGAAAAATAGCTTTGGCAGTGGAAAAGGTGAGGACACAATTACCAGTGGCCTGGAAGGAGCATGGACAACAACTCCCACAAAATGGAGCAACAACTTTTTTGAAAATCTATTTGGATTTGAATGGGAACTGAGCAAAAGTCCTGCTGGTGCACATCAGTGGAAGCCCAAGAATAATGGAGGTGCAGGAACAGTGCCCGATGCACACAACCCGGCTAAGAAGCACGCTCCATTCATGCTTACTACAGATTTAGCCCTGAAAGCAGACCCTGCTTACGAGAAAATTTCAAGGCATTTTTACGAAAACCCGGAAGAATTTGCCGATGCATTCGCCAAAGCATGGTTTAAGTTGACACATCGTGATATGGGTCCCCTGGCACGTTACCTGGGTCCGGAAGTACCATCAGAAGCGTTGATCTGGCAAGACCCCATCCCGGCATTATCACATGAACTGATTAATGATCAGGACATTACGGAACTCAAAACTAAAATACTGGCCTCAGGCCTATCTGTTTCTCAATTGGTTTCTACTGCCTGGGCATCAGCTTCCACATTTAGAGGGTCTGACAAACGAGGTGGAGCAAATGGGGCACGCATTCGCCTGGCACCACAAAAAGACTGGAAAGTAAACAACCCGGATCAGTTAGCTACAGTATTGGAAAAGCTGGAGGCAATCCAAAAAGATTTCGGTAAGCAAGTTTCTTTAGCTGATTTGATTGTACTGGCCGGATGCGCAGGAGTCGAGAAGGCTACCCAAAACGCCGGGCATAAAGTATCCGTCCCTTTCACTCCGGGTCGTGCAGATGCCTCAGCAGAGCAAACCGATGTAGAATCATTTGAAATACTAAAACCTGCAGCTGATGGGTTCCGCAACTATTTTGCTCCAAAACACAAAACAACGGCAGAAGAAATGTTGCTTGACCGGGCTCAACTATTGACACTTTCTGCACCAGAGATGACTGTATTACTCGGTGGAATGCGTGTGCTCAATACAAACTTTGATCAATCCAGTCACGGAGTATTCACCAACCGTCCCGAAGCACTTACCAATGACTTTTTCCTCAACTTACTCGATTTGGATACAACGTGGAAAGCCACATCAGATGCACAAGAGGTATTTGAAGGTCGTAATCGTGCCACAGGAGAACTTAAGTGGACAGGTACCCGGGCGGATCTGATTTTCGGTTCAAATTCAGAACTAAGAGCCATTGCCGAAGTATATGGGTCCGCAGACTCTCAGGAGAAATTTGTAAAAGACTTTGTTGCAACTTGGGACAAGGTGATGAATCTGGATCGCTTCGACTTGGTTTAACAAGCAGTGTAAGGTTGATTATTTAATCAATCTGAGACTGTTTCAAAAGTTAAATAATTCTCAGATACCTGACATCTGTCAGTCAAGTATCTGAGAATTATTCAAGAAACAGTTATTAGTGCACTTTCAAAGGGGTGACGAAACAAGCCCCAGAGCCTTCAGTTTATGCTCTTTTGTCATTTCGAACGCCCGGCTGCCGGGGAGGCAGGAAGGAGAAATCTTTCTTACTGATCTGTATTACATAAGGTAAATCTCTACCTGTCAGGCACTGGCCTCCAAAGTCGGGATGACAAGGTGGCAATTTGCTGAGCCTAACAGCTAAAGAAACAAATCAAGCAACTTAAGCAAAGACTCTTAACGTTTTTTACTACTAGTTCATTCAGGATGATACACTTAATAACCATAACAGGAAAAAGTGCCAGAAATTTCTTTCTGGAACAGCAATGTATTTCTAATTTCAAATCACTGATCAGAGCCATCACATCAGGAAGAACAATGATCATCTCAACAAAATTCAGGTCTGATGTATTTTACACCGGGATGAAAAACAGTAATAATTCCATATTGAAATTATGGGCACTTTATGCAGATACCAGCCTGTCCTGTCTTAATCGTAAAGATTGTACCACTTCCAAGGGTGATCAGCAGTCATTATCAGGGTATTTTTTGTCTATTAACAAACTATCAGAAAACTGGTGCAATTATGGTCTTTACAAAAAAGCATTCAACCACGCATTCAACAATGACCAGCAAAATCCTGTAGCCAGAACTATTGTGCAATGTGACCTGCACCTTGTTGGGCATCCAAATATAAAAAGAAGCCCCTTAGTTAGTTTCACAGGAAAAAATAATTCTGAACTAAGTGATGATACTTTTTCCCTTGCCATGCACATTCTAAACAACCAGACGCACTCGAATTGATGAAATAAGATCAATTGTCTCGGAATATCCTTTTATTTAACTTTCTACAAGGATATATTATCCAATAACTAATGTAGTACCTAATGAATTTAATTATAGATGCATTTCTCCGTTTATTACTAATTTTTGGAGTTACAGTTTTTAATGGAATATTTAAAAACTCACAAATAACTTTAGTATCAAAACCACGATCAATATCAATTTCTAAGTAACTATTTGGGCGATTTTTGAAGTAGTCTCTAACGTCCTCATGATATTCATCAAACACAAGAGAAAGAGTCTCCCTTTTGAATGTGTTTGTTCGGTATATTTTCTTATGATAATCCCCCATTTCCCTTGTCCAAGTCCAAATCACTCTTCCGTGCAAGAACAACCACTTCATGGACTTCAGCCAAGATTCTTTATTTCTTGTAGTCAAAATGAATTTACTACTCGGATATCTGTGATCACATTCCCTGAAAAAAAGCGGCATTGGAGCATCACCCAAAGCATCGTACTGATCAATTACCTCCCAGTTTTCATTCGCTAATAGTTCACCTACGAAATGAAGACTGCTGAACCCTAAGTCCAATAATAAATCATGAAGAGAAGTAGTCCCAGTTCGAGATAATCCGATGTAAAAAATTTTTTTTCCCATATAAAAACTGAAACCGATTATATCATTGGCAAATCACAAGTCCCGCAAACATACAACATATCAAATTATCATTTTCCGTATTAATCTCAAAAGACTAACTCTGGTTGTTTGTTTGACACAAGTCAGGCAAACGCATTTAAAAGCAGAACCCACAAACGAAAATGCATAATTACATTATCTACCCAACTCAGCAAACACCTCCCTGCCTTCTCTAAAGGTATTCAATACCTCCTGCTTGGCTGTTTCTGATGGAAAACTGCCACTTTCCTCCAACCACTTGATCGAATTGTCCAGATAGCGAACAAAATAATTGGCATCAGCCAGTGATTTGACAGGTTGATCATCAACCATTAGGTAAACCGGACTGGTATGGGCAAATATGGTTTCCGGCCTGAGCGTTCCAAAATACTGATTGAAAATAGTAGAACCTCCTCCGGCATCCCTGCGCTGTGAAAGGCTCAATCCTTCTTTGGTATATTGCCTGCTAAATTGATAAGCCCGTGCCGCAAGCCAAACACTTTTCTCAGTACTGTAAGTCGCTTCAAGTTGGGCATGTGACTCCCCTGCTGCTATCGCTTTTTCTGCTAACAGTTCTCCGTTCACAACGATCTCCAAACGGTCAATAGGAAATTGACTCCAAACTTCTACAGTGATTTTATAACTCCGTTTGCCAGATGCATCTATAATGCTCCCAGGCCCCTGATCATCTACTTTGAAAGATATGAATGGAGAATTGCTGATAAAAGTTTTTCCCTGGTTGATAGCATTGATCCAATTATCGTAAGTAAAATCTTCTTCCACCTGAGCATATACCCGATTGGCTTCCACAGTCACCTGATTGTTCATTTTGTCCGTACCGGCAGACAATGGTATATTAAGCCCGCAATTCAAAAGTCGGTACCACAACCTCAAACCGGAATTCATCTTTATTTCCGGCACTACATCCGAAGCAAAAATTGGCTCATGAAAAGGATCTATCGTACAAAGCAACTCAACAGCATCCACTTTTTTGAGTACCAGTGCCAATGGCCCTTCCAGACCCGGCCATGCGGCAAAATGAGCCCATGAAATATGACCATTGTTTTTTCGAACTTCGTCACTTGCTGACAAATTTAAAGGGTATTGATACCCACGATCACCTTTTGACGGTTCTATCAGTTTTCCTTTGAGGTTCAACAGGTTTACATGTCCCAGATTGTATTCCCGGTATTCCTGCCCATAGTAGATGATATGCTCAGGATCGGATTCAGGTTCAATTTCTCCTCTGAAATTCTCATGATCTGTTGTGAAGTCTGAGATCAACAGGTTGCAGACGTTTACATCTTCTGCTTTCATTTCCAACAGAGCCATTTCCGGATCAATATGATGCACATGAACATCTCCGGTAAACCAATTATCTTCCGGCGGTTTAAACCACTTTTTCAGTTGAATGTCCAGTTTTTCACCTACCTGAGAAATGGCCAAAGTGTCGTCATAGATTTTGTAGTGAAATCCTTTTACTACCTCAATACGAACTGAATCTACCGGAAGTGTAATGTCAAACTGCTCATCTACATAAGCAAACCTTCTATCATTGTCCATGACGGCACCCTGCTCTTTGCTTTCAGGAATATTGGCATTCGTGACAGGAAAATCCGCCTGCTGATTGATTGGTGCAATATAGTTTCCTTCCATATCCGTAAAACGGACACGTGCAGCCGTCAATTTATTCTGTTCATCAAATAGCTTAACAGAAATAGTTGATGAACTTTCTCGCTGGTTTTGACAGCTTACAATGGTTAGAACCAGTAAAATCACATAAAACATTTGTTTTTTTATGCTCATAACATTCGTATTTAGATTTACATCATACCACCCCAATGATAATCCTGTGCCTCCAAATCAAGTATCTGGTGATGGTATCGATTGGAATGATGGAATAGTCAATTTTGCCCATCCAATCAACTATTTAACCGGGAAGAATAAAGCTCTCTAAACTATTATTTTTCAGCCAAAGTTGCCACCTTCACTGATCTTGTGACCTGAAAACATCCGTCATTTTCTTTTTACAAGCCATAAGGGCTAAACTTCAACTTTATAAAGCCGCTTAAGAAATTTAAGTGGCTATCTTCTGCTTTAACTCTTCGACCTTCTCCTTGGTAAGTGGCTTCTCCAAGTAAGCAATTACGCAGGGATAGTTTTCTGCCTTTTTTCTGTCGCTGGGACGTAAAGATGATGTAAGCATCGCAACCTTCACGTTCTTACAAGGAATTTTGGTTTTCTTTTCATCCAAAAATTCCCACCCGTCCATCACGGGCATATTGATATCCAGAAAGATAATATCAGGGCAGCCTTTTTCAAGATAGCTACAGGCCTCCATTCCGTTCAGCACCTCGTCCACATCTTCAAGACCTGCACTTCTCAACGCCAATTTAGATATGAAATTCGTTGTTTCATTATCTTCTACCAGTAATACTCTACTCATTTTTTTTGATTATTTAAATAAACATTGAATAATGCCCCTTTGTTGGGTTTACTTATAACTTCAATTTTTCCACCATGTGCATCTACAATGGATTTGACAATATACATTCCAACGCCTTTTCCCTCCACGTGAGTGTGTAGTCGCTTGAAAAGCCTGAACATCTTTTTTCCGTATTTCTCTGCATCAAAACCAAGTCCGTTATCTTTTATGGTGAAGCAAACCCTTCCGTTATGCACGTTGGTTTTCACCTCTATGTCCAATATCTTATCAGGATTTTTGTACTTCACAGCATTGGTCAGCAGGTTTTGCATGACACTTTTTAAATGCAGGGTCGGGTATTCAATTTCCGGGCATTTTGAAAAATCCACTTTTATAGTGGCTTTTGCTGCCTCAAGTTGTTCGGTAATGCCCTCTTTTATCTCGCTGAATATTTCCTCGAACTTCAACCATTCCTTCTCATCTTTCAATGTTGTTTTGAAGTTGATCACATCGTTCAGCGAAAACACCGTTTTGTACACTTTTTCTATGTTTTTCTTCAGCTTGCCAAATAATTCGCTACCCTGCTTATTTGTAAATGCTTCATCATTTATCATATCTGATAGAATGGTAAGGTTGGTCACTGGTGCTTTTAAGTCATGTGCAGCTACGTAGGAAAATTCCGCCAGTTCCCTGTTTTTTGATTCAATTTGTCTGGAGTATAATTTGACTTTGGCCATTTCAGCTTCTAAGGCAGACTTGGATTCCTGTAGCTTCCTTTCACTTAGCTTGCGTTCAGTAATATTCTGAATGAAAACATGTATCAGAGGTTTTTCTCCAAGGATATACTTGCAGGGCGTGGCTTCAGCCATAAAAACAGACCCGTCTTTTCGTTTAAAGCTCGTCTCCACACTCAGTTTCTTCTCTTGCTGCATCTTATCTAAAACTTCAGCGGAATGTTCAAGCTCATCTTCGGTATGCAGATCAAATATGCTTTTCTTGAGCAGTTCACTCATGGAAAAACCAAACATTTCAACTGCACTGTTATTGGCGTTAAGGATGTTCATCTCCATGTCATGGACTATGATTGGAATGATTGAATATTTAAAGATTTGTTTGAAGATGTCACCATCTATATCAATAGGTTGAAAATCTTTCCATGGATTTGATATGTCAGTATTATTCTCTTTATTTTTTTCTTTTTTCATATCCACTTTAAGATCTTATTTAAACTACTATATTCAGCTTACTGCAGAACCTCGTATATATTTAAAAAGTAGCGGGTTTTCACATACTAATTTTTCCCTTTATAATTGCCCCTTATTTATTGTTATATGTTTTAGCATTTACTCCGCTATTTTTTATATACAATGTAGCTGTTTTTTTTTTGATTCTATCATCCACATCTAATTCATTCACGGTTCGATTTTACAATTGCATCAATAGCCACCTTTGCAGGTCTTGTAACCTGCAAACAGCCAATACACCAGATCATCATTTTTGAAATCAATCTGAAAAACCTTACTCTGGTGGTTTGTTGGAGACAAGTCTAACAAAGGCGGAAAACCATAAGTTTGGTCTTTTCTTAATACCTTCTTTAAGTTCCTCTGAGTTTATTTGGGTTTCGGGAGGCATGAAAAACCCTGGATATCACCACACTATCTGAATCCGCACGGTAAATTAACTTGTAACTCCACACAACCAGAAACCTATATTCGGCTTTCTTGTGTTCCAGTAAAGTCTCAACTCTACCCATTTCAGGAGTTCTTTCCAACAAAGAGGTTGAGGAAAGAATTTTGCTCAATACAACTTCCGCATAGGTTGCACCCTGCTCTTCTTTGATGTATTTAATTGCACGGCCGAGTTGATCAAATGCTCTTTTTGTCCAAATTACCTTAACCATTCTTTGGCTCTCTGTTCCACTTCAGATTGAGTTAAAATTTCATCATTCTGCACTTGTCTTTCGGATATTTCAATATCAGTCAGGAGGGAAAGTTGTTCGTACACATCTTCGAGGGTTGATTCTGATGTCAGTTTATCCGCTATTTGAATAAGGTATTCTTTCAGTTTTGTTTCCATATCAACTAAGTTAACGATTCTCTGTTTTATTTCATTCTTGCCATAGAAAAAAATGAACCTCTATACACTTTGCATCAACAGCCGCTTTTGCAGGTCTTGTTACCTGCAAACAGCCAATACGCCTGATTGACATTTTTGAAATCAATCTGAAAAACCTTACTCTGGTGGTTTATAGGAGACAAGTCTAACAAAGGCGGAAAAGTTATCTTGAATTTTTGGCAAGCCATTCCTTGATTTGGTTGAAATTTAGTTTTCCTGTGGAGATTGAAATTACAAATTGATATTTCTGTTCCTTGTCAGCGTGAATGTCAATTTGTTGGTTCATCAAAAGGAGTCTGGCAAGCACATAGCCTGTTCGTTTATTGCCATCCGAGAAAGGATGATTCTTGACTATACTTTCAAGAATTGCAGCCGCCTTGTCTATTGGTGTTGGGTAAAGTTCTTGTCCGTCAAATGTTTGATATGGCCGGTGCAATGCTGAATCTAGCAGTTCTTTATCCCGGATTCCGCCAGAGCCACCAAATCGTTCAATAAGAATGGCATGGATTTCAAGTGCCTCTTTTTCTGAGATCATTTTGCCAATTTTTCCAGAAGCTCTTTGTCTTCTGTTAGGATGGTTCTAAGGTTCTGGGAAAGCGTTACAGATTGAATGGATTTTCCTTGAACAGATTGTAAGTAGTCAAACACTTCATGAAGAACCTGTTCGGGAGTATCTTCCAATAATTGATTAATTGCTGATTTTACTTCTTCTCTGCTCATACAACAAATATACGAATTTGGAGGAAAAACCGTTCAGTGTGAATCACCTGATAATATCAGCCGCCTTTGCAGGTCTTGTGACCTGCAAACATTCAATGCATCAGATCGTCATTTTTCTTATTAATCTGAAAAACTTTCTCCAGTGGTTTGTTGGACACAAGTCCAACAAAGGCGAAAAAATAGGAAAGTTTTTATTGTATTTAACTTTAATTCTAATCAAAAATTTGACTACCACCTCTAAGGTCATTGCCTTTTCCATGTTCAGTCTCAATTCTAACACCATTATCGATTATGGCTAATACAGTGACAACAATGTTATTTGTCACCTTAATGCCGCCATCCTGATCAATTTTTCTAATTTGTATCATGCTAGCTTCTATCGAAAATGATTTTGAGAAATGAACATTACCTTTTAAAACATCTGATTTAAAAATTGAATCTTGCATTTCAAAGTTTATAATTTCATTCTCATAAAAACCTTTCCACCTAAATCTTCCTGATTTTAATGCAGGAGAAATAATATCAATAGTAGCAACAGGAACTTCCAAGTTTGGTAATTCGTCTGACTTCAAAATAAAACCAGGGAATTGCTTACGTTCGACAACCCTTTCACTTCCAACTTTATTTGTCTCTTTGAAACGCTGAACTGAAACAGTTTCTACTTTCCTATAGTTAATGACTTTTTTGTAAAAATTAGATTTCCTCCATGCAATCTTGTAATTGCTTTGTAAATGTTCGACTACATCCGTGATTTTTTGCTCGTCAACTTCCTCTTCTTTGATGAATTCAAGGTTTAGTTTTTGAAGTTGCCTTTTCTTTATTTCGTTATCCAACTTTAGATTTTCGATTTGCAGTTTTGTTAGTTCCTTATTTTGAACTGGAAACCTTGAAATAAAGAGAGTAGATACACTTACAATAATAGTTATTTGAGCAGCATTTTGTCCTAAAAATCTCCATACCTCTTTGAACCCTCCTTTTTGAGAGGGTTCTGATTCGATCCTTATATTGAATCCAAGAGAAGTCGATATTTCACCAAAAATATGAAGTAATTCTTTCTCACATTCATTCCTAGTCAAGGCATCAATGGAATGTGAATCGCCTTTAAAAAAATAATGGAGTTGTAGTTTGTTAGATTGTTCTATCAAAAGGCGGTGGTTTTTGATTTGTTACAATGACAACTAATTTAAGGAAATTTAATATAACTTAAAATCCACCTTCTTTGAAGGTGGTTATGTACATTAGGCTATGCCTGAAACCCTTAACTTTGAGTGATGAGTAATTTCAAAAAGTTGAGTCATGTTCTATATCGATGTGATTATCACATTGTATGGA
>NZ_JBDKWG010000059.1:0-384 GCF_040151475.1 Reichenbachiella sp. MALMAid0571
AAGCGTATCAAACGGAACGGGCACCTGGTCTATCACTTCGGGTGCAGGAACAATAAACAGTTCCGGTTTGGTTAATTGGGATAGTAATTTTTCAGGTACTGCAGTGATTACTTATACAGGCACAGGTTGTGGCAGCAATTCAGTACAGACAAAAAACGTGACCGTGACCCCTTATGTGACCACCACAGCGATAACAGGCACGAGTAGTTTGTGCAGGAACTCTGCAGATACGGACTACAATGCAAGCGTATCAAACGGAACGGGCACCTGGTCTATCACTTCGGGTGCAGGAACAATAAACAGTTCCGGTTTGGTTAATTGGGATAGTAATTTTTCAGGTACTGCAGTGATTACTTATACAGGCACAGGTTGTGGCAGCAATTC
>NZ_JBDKWG010000060.1:0-634 GCF_040151475.1 Reichenbachiella sp. MALMAid0571
TCAAAATACTGTCTGTGACAATGCAGTCAATCCATACAATGGATCGCTTACTGTATCTGTAGCCGGTGGGGATGGAAACTATGATTATGTATGGCACTCTGGTAGTAACATCAATGTAAACAACCCGATCGGACAAACTACTGCTACCGCTACCGGTTTGCAGGAAGGGTTCTATTGGGTACAGGTAACTGACAATACCACCGCTGGCAATACCTGTAGTGCTAAAGCTGTCATTGAACTGACTTCAAACTTTGACAACATCTCAGTGGCTATCGCTGATATCACTATCACTCCGGCTTCTGATTGTTCGGGTGCTAACGCTACCGGTATCATTGAAGTCACTGACGTTCGGGTCGGTGGTGCTTCGCAAGGTACTGCCGGATATACCTTCGAATTCTTCGCTGAAGGAAACATCAATGCCGCTGTAAGCACTAATAACCCATACGCTTCGGTTACTCCGGGTGATTACTTCGTAGTAGCTACTGATGCTACTACAGGATGTAACTCCGCTCCGGTGCAGGTAACCATGACTTCTGTACCTACCAAACCTGACCTGGACATCACTGTGGTGAACACTACTTCGTGTGCTGCCAATAACGGTTCAATTACAGTTGCCATCAACGATCCTAATTCT
>NZ_JBDKWG010000061.1:0-425 GCF_040151475.1 Reichenbachiella sp. MALMAid0571
GTTTGAGTTTATAGAAATCTGGTACAACCGTAAAAGAAAACACTCATATCTAGGGTATAAAACCCCCGAACAATATGGGAAAATTAATTGTTCAATATGCGCTTAACTTTTTGTCCGGTTTTTTGTTGTAAGTCCACTATACTTGTACAATACTATAAACACATCATTGATTTCGTTGATATCGCCTATTTCAACGATTTAGACTTAATTCCCAACATAGAAGGGAATTTCAACAAAATTGGAGTGTTACTGAAACCAGATAATCTCAATGATAGACTTATTGAACTAGGAGTCTGTCGGACTTTCAATAATCAGGAGAGTAAAAAATTCAATTTTCAGAACCTAAAATTAGATTTTGATCGTCCCTTTTTCGAATACGGTTTTGGTTTTGGTTTTTTTTCCTGTTTTTGCGCTAAACCGGACTG
>NZ_JBDKWG010000062.1:0-336 GCF_040151475.1 Reichenbachiella sp. MALMAid0571
GGGTAGATAGGTAGCACTAATGTTTTTCATAACCTGCGCATCAGAATCATAGTGCATAGAATGAACTTGCCAGAATTTTTGCCATTCATTCAAATCCATTTCAACCTTTTTTCCATCCACTGTGACCTCTTCTGTTTTTACGCCTAAGTCAAATGCTACCCTTTTCTGGAGTGCCGAGTCTTCAAATGGGGAGGGAACATCTGATGTTGGATTAATTTTCATCGTATTTTGTAATGCACTTTTGTCATAGACATTCCCCAAAAAGCGCTGCTCTCCACTTCTTAACATCGGATAATTGATGTCGTAAATTATATCATTACCACAAAATATATTATT
>NZ_JBDKWG010000063.1:0-447 GCF_040151475.1 Reichenbachiella sp. MALMAid0571
CAACTCACTCATCGAACCACCAGTAAAAGTTACAGTAGCTGTACCTCCTGATAAACTTACACTATATCCAAGTGTGTTTGTTGCGGAAGTCCCACTATTAGTGTTTTCTAAAGTAATAACTGAGCCATCTGCATTCAATACCTCATCCTGACCTGGTGTCGATCCATCTGCTACATTGGTGATGGTAATCTCAAAACCAGTTACTGCCTGTCCCGATTCTATGGTAGAAGCTGAAGTGCCTGTATATAAACCAACAGCAGTACCTCCTTCAGTAAAAGTAGGATTTGATCCGGTTGAAATTAATGTCGGTTCATCATTGGTTGCTGTTATACTTACAGTAGAAACCAAAGATAAAGCATCATTGGTATCGTCATCTGATCCTCCTGTACCTCCATTATCCGATATACTGGTAATTGTCACTACCCTACTGGTTGTGGATGGATCATC
>NZ_JBDKWG010000064.1:0-2734 GCF_040151475.1 Reichenbachiella sp. MALMAid0571
TGGTTGACTTCCCTGTCAAACACAGATTTACTGCCATCATTTTGAACTCCTTATCGAAGTGTCTTCTTTCTTGTTTCATCTTATGTAAATTTAGCTTAACGAGCTTAACTTACTGTCCTGTCAAATGTAGCAGTTCCAATAGTGTTTTATATAATGTTTGCCTAAAGATAAGTTAAAAGGGTAATATGTTGATTTGGGATGGTAGTATTGTTAGTGGATTTGCTGTGGGCAAATATTATGTAAAACTCTGTTGGACGATACCGTGAGCAGTGTGACTATGGGTATTTATACTTTTATTTCTCTTAATATTGGAGTGAGAGCAGTGGTTTTGTGTTATGGTTTTATTCATTGTTCTCATTGGTCATTCCTGGTTGGACATACTTCTCCCTGCCAATTATTTAGCTTTAAAGAGGATACAGTAAGTCAATGAACTTTCATTGATTAGGTGGTTACACAGGATCAAGTATCGTGTGTGGTAGCATTTTTCCTTTCTTGCATTTGGAACATTGATCTGGGTCTTTTCCAATAACAATGACCAGTACTTGTTTGGTCGACATTCCGGCTAGTAAGGAAGTGTAAACGGGTTGGTTGATCAAGGCAACACATTGTTGTTTTTTGCTGGTATTAGCAGAAGCTAATAGACCATAATACCTGATTTTGTAAAACCCAGAAGGTAAGACATGTCGCATAAACCTGCCTATAAACTCTTCTGCTTCCATGGTGAGCAGTCTGTTTTTGAGATCAATTCTATAATCTTTCCATGCTATGGTCACTTTTCCATTTTCAACGGCTTTGATTCTACTGTTGCTTATGGCTACTCTGTGTGTGTACCTGCCAAGATACCTAAGAACAGATTGAGGTCCTGCCAAGGATTTCTTTGCATAAACATTCCAGTTTTTCTGATAGAGTTGTTTTTTCAATGCTACAAAAGAGGGCATATCATCAGGGATTTTGATTTTATCCGATACCAGATGTTTCTCTAACATACTCCATAAGACTCCCCTAAATATTTTGGACAAAATCTTTACTGGTAAGAAAAAATTCTTGCGTGTATTGATCCATTCGGCTCCATCATCAGACAAACCACCCGCAGGGATGATCATGTGGATATGTGGATGATAGGTCAAGGCCTGTCCCCAGGTATGTAACAGGGCTACCGCTCCTGTTTGTGCACCCAGAAATTTGGGATTGCTACTTACCTTTTGTAAACTCTGCGCTGTTGCCTTGAAGAGCAAGTCATAGCAAAGGCGCTGATTGATATAAAAGAGCTTATGTAGCTCAGATGGGATGGTAAAAACCATATGAAAATACCTACAGACCGGTAGTTGAGCTTCAAGTTTATCTACCCATATCAGCTGTTTTATATACTGGCATTTGTTGCAATTTCTATTCCTACAAGAATTGTAAGCGATACGTGTATGATGACAGTTATCACATCGATTCACATGGCCACCCATCGCTGCTGTCCTACATTGCCGAATAGCATAAAAAGCCTTCATTTGGTCTGGGCACAACTGATGTTTGACCTAAAACTGCTCACCATACGCATCGAGTATGTGAGCAAGATCACATGGATGTCTTCGATTGAGCGCATTCATGGCAGGTCAATAGGACTTTTGACAGAAGGATCAATGGCCGCTGCATGTAGATAGACCATCGTTGAACTCATCGATCTGTGCCCTAGTAGTTTCTGTATCAATTTGAGATTGGTTCCTTGCTCTAGCATATGGGTCGCAAATGCGTGCCTGAGACTATGGGGGGAAATATACTTTTTAATGCCTGCCCTAAGTTGTGCCCGCTTTACGATTTTACCCACAGAGGTAGCTGAATAGGGTTGCCCTGGCTGACCTGCTCCCTCAAAAACATAACTGATCGGCTTGGGATAAGTGGATTTATAGTAAAGGATTAATAACTCTAGTGTTTTATGAGCCAGCAAAACATCTCTGGACTTGTTGCCTTTGCCATGAACGATTCTGATGATCATCCGATCCCTGTCTATATCTACAAGTCGTAAATTGAGCAACTCTTCCCTGCGCATACCGGTAGAATAAAGCATAGCAAGTATTAATTTATGCTTGATATTTGAAGTACTATCTATCAGTGATTTGACCTCCTGTTTAGATAAAATGACTGGTAATTGGTGGTTGCGTCTTGGACGCCTAATCTTCACGCCTGTATCCCAATCCAAACCCAAAACATCTTGACGGAGTATTTTGAGTGCACTGATCGTTTGATTAAGAAAGGAATTGGAACGACCCTTCTTGTCTTTGCAATAAAAAAGATAGGACTTGAACTCTTCCATACTGACCAACTCAGGGGATCTCTGGAAGTACATACTCATCTGAATGAGCATGTTTAGATACGACTTAACTGTCCGTGGACTGTAATTGCGAACTTGTAGTTCCTCTACAAATTGTTCGCGTAATCTCTGTTTTTTTTCATATTGATTAACTTATAATTTGTACTATCAAGTTAATCAATCTCAGACAACTACCGACGTAAGGAGGTTTCGTGCAACGTCCAACTAAAATGAGTATGCGCCCCAGTTGCTAGAAAGCACTGAAGTTGCTGTTTCGCATTGTCATTTCAGATGGCTCAGTTCGCATATTCATTTTAGTATCCATGTAACAATCTAAAGGGGATTAACTTAATAAGTCAAAATCAAAGTCAAACCCCTAAAGATTAAATTTATGGATAATAAAGTTAGCTTATTTTCATCTCTTACGCTATATGT
>NZ_JBDKWG010000065.1:0-9756 GCF_040151475.1 Reichenbachiella sp. MALMAid0571
AATGAGAAACCTGCAACCAACCTACACCGGCAGAGTGATCCTGAAACTAAACAACAACTTCGGAGGCCGCAACTACAGACAAAAAAGCGCATACAGATACAGATAATTGGTAGTCATTTTGAAACATTACAACCAGCTTGGGCATGGGCGGCTATTAAATAGTCGTCCATGCTTTTTTTATAGGGCTTTTTAGTACTTACAGTAAAAAAACTGGCGAATGTGTATCGCTTGTGCCTTTTTCTTCATTTCGAATTGTGATCAGAAAGTAGCTTTTACACTTTAGGTTAAAATGAAGTCCTAACTATAATGTGCTTTGAGAAGCCTTTCAGGATTCTTAAAGCTTAGTGTTTTAACAGCTTACCAATCTTTAAAAGCTTAGTAAAGCAACACATCGTAATGAGATTTCTACCTACGCAGAAACGAAGGGTCAGAAGTTATGGTAGTCATCAATGGCAGCTTATTTCATAATAAAAAGAATTAATCCTGCAAGGTTTTATAAACCTTACAGGATTCTCTTCGCTATACCATCTTTTTGAACAAAACGATGGCATTGTGCCCACCAAAGCCGAAAGTATTGCTCAACGCAACTTTCACGTCAGTTTCAAGGGCGGCATTGGCAACAATATTCAGTTTTTCAGGAATCATAGGATCAATAGTTGAAATATTTATCGTAGGTGGAATTATTCCCTCCTGTATTGATTTGATAGACAATATACCTTCTATTGCGCCAGCAGCTCCCAATAGATGACCTGTCATAGATTTTGTGGCACTTATTTTCAGGTTATCGGGTTTGTCACCAAATACCTTCATAATGGCATTGATTTCACTCACATCTCCCACGGGTGTTGAAGTGGCATGTGCATTGAGATAGTCCACATCTTCAGGGTTCAGTTTTGCCTCATGCAAAGCAAATTCCATGGCTTTTGCTGCACCTAACCCTTCGGGGTGAGTAGCTGAAATGTGGTATGCATCAGCCGTCATTGATGCTCCAGCTATTTCTGCATAGATCTTAGCACCTCTTTTCTTGGCATGGTTATATTCCTCCAGTATCAGTGCTCCAGCTCCTTCTCCCATCACAAATCCATCTCGATCCACATCAAAAGGTTTGGATGCTTCCACAGGATCATCGTTTCTGGTGGACATGGCTCTCATGGCATTAAAACCACCAATCGATGCTTCACTGATCGGGGATTCCGACCCTCCGGTTACAAAAACTTTTGCCTTACCCAACCTGATATAGTTGTAGGCATCCATTATCGCCGAGTTGGATGTGGCACAGGCAGATACAGTAGTATAGTTGATCCCCATCAAACCAAACTTTATGGAAATCATTCCTGAAGCCATATTGGAAATCAACTTAGGTATGAAGAAAGGACTGAAATGTGGTTTGAAGTCATTTGCAGCATAGTTCTTAACCTCCTTTTCAAAAGTATCCATTCCCCCTTGTCCCGATCCCCAGATGACTCCAATGTCAAAAGGAGAAATAGAATCCAAATTCAGTCCACTATCCGTCAGTGCCTCAGTCGCTGCATAAAGTCCGTATTGAGTAAACAGATCACTTCTCTTAATCTCACTCCTGTCAAGGTATTTTTCCGGGAAAAAATTCTTGAGTTCACAAGCAAATTTTGTCTTAAAATGAGTTGTATCAAATTTGGTGATAGCAGCAGCACCACTCTTTCCATTGATGGCATTACTCCAAAATTCATCTACAGTATTTCCTATGGGAGTTAACGCTCCCAACCCTGTAACAACTACTCTAATATCACTCATATCTATTCAAATTATACCTATCAATAAGTAAGTTTATGTTTCAAATTTTTTAAATCGTATTATTTATCACATTACGCACATTAGCCAAAATATCCTGTCCTGTAACCTTACCCAAAATAAGAGAGGCCAACAGTGCGGATATAATAGAATCAGCTTTGCATTCAATATTTTCCGTGAATGCAAATACATTTTCTTCCAATCCTTTTGTCAGCAACTGTTTAAGCCATAGCCTGATCTCTGCACCTGCGATGGTCAGAGCACCTTGCAATTCTGAAGGCAGACTATCATAAGAAGAACCAAAAGCACCCATAAAACACACCATCTTTGCAGCACGGCTGTCTTCGTATATTTTCATAAATCTGGACAATTGTACGTCCGGAGATTCTTTGCTCCATTTCCTGGTTTCTATCTCAAAAGCATTTCTGTTTCTGTTTACCACAGCCAGTCCCAAATCACATTTAGTAGGAAAATAGTAATGCACCGCCGCATTCTTAATATTGAGAGGAGCTGAAATGTCTTTATAGCTAAATCCATTGTAACCTCTGGTTCGGATAAGCTTCTCAGCCAGGTTCACAATATCAGTTCTGGTATCTTTCACAAGGCAATTTTACTTACTAATTAGTAAGTAAGCAAATGATAAACGAGTTAAATACTGCACTTTGAACTTTTAGCTTTAACAATAATTTGTTACTCCTCCTTGATATTGGCTTACAGTGTACTGGTTGCTATCATCAAAACGAGAAACTGCTCGACAAGGGCTTCTCCAATAAATCCATCATAGATTTATACTTCTCCATCCTTTTTCATTTGCACATTAAAAGACGGGACTTTGTAGTCTGAAGGCAGATAGTCAGGTGGTACAGCCATAGTATTGCCATCTCTGGCGGCACGATAGTGCGGAGAAAGAATTTCCACTCCTGCCTCATTGAAGAAATCCTGAATATTGCAGTACAATTGTGAATAAATTTTAGCTCCTATACCGGGATTTTCAGTATAAAGGTTGATTTGATAGCTGACGTAAAAATCATCCAAACTTGTTTGCAACACAAATGGTTTGGGTTCATGTTTGACAAATTCAGTTTGTAATGCTGCATTGATCAACAATTCGTGCACTTGTCGCCACGGAACATCATAGCCTATAGTGACACTGGCATGCAAAATCAATCCCAGTTCTTTTGCACTCGAACTATAGTTGATAGTACTCCCGTTGAGGATGGCCGAATTTGGAATCGTTATGTCTTCATTTTTTATGGTACGCACTCTGGTCACAAGCATGGATTTTTCCAGCACATCTCCAACAGTGTCACCTATTTTCACCCGATCGCCAATTTTAAAAGGCCTCATATAAGTAATTACCAAACCTGCTATCACATTGCTTATGGCAGAAGAAGAGCCTAATGAAAATAGGACACCAAGAAATACACTTACACCTTTAAAAATTTCAGAGTCGCTATTTGGTAAGAATGGAAAAATTAGAACAAAAGCAAAAGCATATACCATGACTTTTACAATATTGAAGGTCGGTGCTGCCCAATCAGGATAAAAACCAGGTACTTGTAATTTCCCTGTTTCTATTTCAGATGAAATAAATTTCAAAAACTTCACAAAGTAACTCGTAATCAACAAAATCACGAAAATGGTGATCAGCTCCGGAATGTACCCAATTATGGCCATACCAAATGTCGTGAGCGGATTTAGCACGTATCCAATAAGGGTGCTGGCAATCCCTTTTGTAGTAGGAAAAATACTAAACACAACTGGCAACATTAAGTAGAGTACTATAATTATGGTAAACCATTTTCCAGTATTCATCAACCAACGGATAAGTTGCTCTTCTCTCTCTATGGATAGAAATTCATAGCTCTTAAATTTTACGCCAGTGATGTATCTTTTACCTCTTCTTAAAATTAATATATTCAACAGGGTAAACCCCTTGTTCATGTACTTTATGCATATAAAGAATATCAGAAGTACCAGTACCAGATAACCTATCCGCTTTAGCGTCTGCACTAATCCCGTCCGGTTTTTATAGTCCGCAACACATACCAAAATTGACTGTCGGTACTCTTCTGCCACTTCTTTACGACTTTTATCAAGCCAGAACGCATCACGGTCAATTATGCTGAGAATGATCAGGTCTTCATGCATGATATCATGACTTTCTGTACCTTCAAATACTATCAGCTTTTCAGGATCATACAAGCTTTCGCCAACAAGAATTTCCAGTTTTTGAACAATGCTTGCTGCTCTTTCACTAGGGCTAAAAGGCCCTATTTTAGAATAAATATAAAAGATAGTATCCCCATAAAATACTACAGGTACGCCTACAGTACTTGCTCTCAATGAATCTACTTGCCGCTTTACAAGTAAATCACGTTGCTCCTGATTTTTCTTTAGTGAATCCAGACGTGCCTCCAGTTGTGCCCGTTTTCTTTTATCATTTGCCCGAAGATCTGAAATTTGTTTTAATAGCTGCACTTGCTGCAGACTATCAGCATGTCGAATCGAATCTGCCACCTGTTGCAGCAGTTTAGACTGCTGCTGTTGCAAATCCAGCAGGCTATCCTGCTGCATACTGGCAAGACTATCTACTGATTCCCGATTCTGGATATCTTCTTTTTGAGCCTGGCTGCTATAGCTTATTAGGGTTAGTATCATGAAAATGATACTGAATGAAATTGATTTCAGGCCTTTTTGAGGGAATATCATATAGGGCAATATTTATTTAACAAAACAAAAAAATGGGATTTAATCCTATAAGGCATCATTTATTACAGGCAAGCCTCTGTAGTTGAGACGCAAAAAAATGCAAATGTCACACGAGTTTACGCTCGTATAAATCACAATGATACATACAACCATTTTTTTAAGAAAAAAATTCTTATCTGGGACAGATTGTAGAAAATGACAAGGCTTACGTAGTTTCTGTAATGAAGAAATGAAGCTCTGTAATTCTAAAGCAATCAGGCATACTTGCACAAATACGATGATTGCCCTTCGGTTTTTACCTGAAAAGAAGAATTGGCTTTCACTTCAAATGACTGCCCGGCTCCATAAGATATCCAGCTGTCTTCACCAACATACTTAACTTCCAAAATACCTTCAATCACTGTCATTGTTTCATGAGAAGAAGTACCAAATTCATAGCTTCCTTTTTCCATTACCCCAATGGTAGATTTACCATCTGCTGAAGTATATCCTAAAGATTTTACATTCCCGTCAAAGTATTCGTTGGTACTTATCATTTGCTGTTTTTTTTTTAGCGAATATAAATAAATACTTGAATTCAGCATCTATTCATAACTTTTTTGAAAGAAAATTCTGTTGTATTTTTTTAAAGAGGCTGGTTCACAAAGATTCAACAGTTACCGGACTCTTGACTGCCCAGACAAGCTGTTCCGGTACCCCTTGAAAACGCATCATAGATATTTCTCGAACAGATCCCAGAATACCTGCCTGACGATCTGGGAATTATCTGTCCTTTAAGACAACCACCTAATTTTCATTTACAAACCTAGCTCTCGAAGGAAAGCGTCATTATTCGGTTCCCGGCCGAGAAACTCCTTTACCAATTCAATCTCCTCTTTTGAACTGCCACTGGCCAAAATAATGTCTCTGTAGCGTTTGCCTGTTTTTTTATCTAAAACACCATTCTGCTCAAAAACAGAGAACATATCCTGAGCATAAACTTTTGACCATAGATAACCATAATAGCTTGCTCCATAACCATTAAGATGTCCGAATGATGTTTGAAAATGCGTGCCTTCCACGTAAGGAGATATCGTGGTTTCTTCCTGTACTCTTTTCAGAACATCAGTGGTTGATTCTTCTCCGTTTGGATCATATTTATCATGCAAAGTCATATCGTAGGTGCCAAAAAACACTTGGTGGGAAGCCGCTATGGCTGATCCTACATTTTTTGCGGCCAGCATTTTGTTGAACAAAGCTTCCGGAATCACTTCACGGGTTTCGTAGTGTTTGGCAAAAAGTTTTAGTGCTTCATAATTCCACGCCCAGTTTTCAAATATTTGAGAAGGAGCCTCAACAAAGTCTCGTGAAACACTGGTCCCCGACTGGGAATACAAGTCGGCAGTAGTAACCATCTGATGAAGTACATGACCAAATTCGTGAAAAAATGTTTCTACCTGACTATGCGGCATTAACGAAGGCTTGTCTGCCGTAGGTTCAGGAAAATTACAAACCAGGCTCGCTGTAGGGATCTGATAACCTCTGGTGGTCATTTTCCCACTTTTAATACCAAAACAGGCAGCATGATTGTATTTGTTTTCTCTGGGAAATAAATCAAGATAAAACCTGCCTTTCAATTTACCGTCTTTGATCACCTCAAACATCCTGACATCCTTCTGCCAAACGGATGGACTTTCTACTTCCCGATACTCAAGATCAAATATGGTTTGTGTAATGGTAAAAAGTCCGTTGATCACATCATCCAGTGAAAAATATTGTTTCACTTCTTCTCCATCCAACTGATATTTTTCCTTCAGTAGCTTGTCAAAATAAAAGCTACTCTCCCAACTGTTGATTACATCAGACTTTCCTGTTTTGCTTTTTTTAATATCCAACAACTCCTGATAATCGGATATTTCTTTTGACTTGAGGTCTTCCATCAACTTGCCCTCAAATGCCCAGACAGATTCCGGATTTTTCGCCATTCTATCTTCCAGCACATAGGATGCGTAAGAGTTGTAACCTAACAATTCAGCCATTTCTTTTCTTTTTTGAAGCAGTTGCTGAAGTACCTCAATATTATCAGGGTAGGCTCTGTTCATGTATTTCAAATACAATTCTTTTCTGGCCTTTTCAGATTTGCAATACTTCATAAATGGCCTGTACGAAGGATAACTGAGATCAACTTTATAGGTACCGTCTTTCTGCTTCCTGGATTCTTTATAATCTTCAGGTAATCCTTCAATATCCGATTCACTCACAATAAGAAAATCTTTATAAGAAGCAATATTTTGAGAAAACTTATCTCCAATTTCAGATATCTGGTCGTTAATGCCTTTCAATACCTCTCTATCTTCCTTGGACAAGCCGAAACCACTCCTTTCAAATTCTTCCACTGTTTCTTTCAGGTATTTAGCCTTATACCCTGTAAGCTTTTCTGCTTTTTTACTCTTTGAGAAACTTTTCACTGCTTTGTACAGGTCTTCATTCAGCTCTACTTTGTTTGTATATTGGCTCAAAATGGTATTCGATTTCAATGCATTACTGCGAATTACAGAGTCAGGATGTGTGTATGACATCAAATAAATAGCCGATGCTATGCCATCCAAATTAGCATGTAAATCATCTAAAGCCAACATAGTATTGTCAAAAGTCCGGTCTTCTTCTTCGATATCAATAACTTTTGCGATCGCAGCATCTGTTTGCTCTTGTATATAAGTTGTGGCTTCTGTTACATGATTTGCCTCAATGGAACCAAAGTCTATCTCCTCATTAAAAGTATTGAAAAATGGATTGTCGGGAACAGTGACTACTTCCTTTTGTTGTTGTGGTTGGCATGCCAATATCAGACTGCAAACCATTAAAGTGATTAATTGTTTCATAAAATAGTTTTTGAGGCAGTACAGTTACCTTTCAATCAAGTATTACCGGATATAGTTTATCATAGTTTGAAAATCCAAAGGTAGCAATTGGAATAAATATTGGATAAGAAATGTTTTGAACGGTAAAAATGTGATTTCACTTCAAGGCATACGCAATTTAAAAACAAAACCTCCTTACCGCACTCCTGACTGCCGTCCTTTAGGCAAGTTGTGCGATATCTGTTAGAGTTACAGTCAACACTAACAGACCCCAGAACAACTTACCTGGCAGTCAGGAGTCTGGGGATAGAATTACACGCTAAAAGACAAGTCTGATTTCTTCTTTGAGGGTTTGAAGGGCATAATCAACGGCTTGCTTTTCCCTGCTCATCGTCACCTGAAAAATCTTCTTTGCCAACTCGATGCTCTTTGAGTCCTGATCCACAGCTCCTGCTGCCTCATTGATGATCATCACTATTTCTTCCATAGCATTTTTCACCAAATCCCAGGTTTCATCGGCCATATACACTTGCTGAGACAGGTTGTGGTTGTATTCTTCTCTGATCTCATGCAACAATATCTGCTGAAATTGTCCAGACTTGTATTCGTCATCATTGACCCGCATGATCAGGTTATTGGGAGAAATTCTTTCCAGAAACAGGCATATTCTTTCAAACGCCTGTAGCCTGATCGGAAGAACCGTTTCACTGTTTTTCATCTTCAACTCCAGCAATCTTTTTTCCAGGTCTTTGGTCAAAAACATCCTCACAGTTAAAAAAACGGCATATAATACGGCTCCAGCCGGCAATATTATTTTTCCAAATTCAATTAATGCTTCCATTCAAACGATCTGTTATAATTTTAAGATTCAACCTGTAAAAACCTGAGTCACTTCCTGAGTTTACATTTTAACAAAAGTAATCCAATAACGTTGTAACAACTTCAGGTAACACCCAAAATTAACTAATTTTGGCAATCACAATACAGCCTTTTGAAAATGAATATAGAACCAGTAACCCTGTCGGAAAAAGCTACCGAAGAAGTGATAAACATTATGCAAAACAAGGGTATTCCTGCGGACTATGGCCTTAGAATAGGCATAAAAGGTGGCGGATGCGGATCAATGGGGTTTATGCTGGGTTTTGATAAAAAAAAGGAAGATGATATCGACTATATAAAAAATGACATCCCCATCTATGTTGACAAAAAACATGTGATGTACCTGATCGGAGTAGAGGTCGATTTTTACGAAGGAAGTGACGAAAGGGGATTCGTGTTCAACAAATCATAAGTCACCCCTGCGGTTTGCCCTACAGGGGTGAGCTTTTTATTATTCCAATTCACCCACCACCTCATATTGCAAACCATTGTCAGTTTCCACCAATCTGTAAATGGTGTTTCCATATTCGTAGTGTACTTTACCATCTATAGTGATTTTGTCTGCATCTTCCGGCAAATCCGGCACTATAGCTCCTATTGGTGGTTGTACTACTTCATAAGACTTGTTCCTTTGCAGGTAAAAGACTCCTCCAAAATAGAAATACGGGAATCCTCCCAATTGTATCCTCAAATACCTTGGAGGCAAAACTGAAATCCTTACTCCTCTGGGTGGGGGAATCACGATGTACCTGTTGCTGGTGCGTCTGTAGTAGTAGCCTTCATTATAAAAATAGGATACACCTCTGTGCTTGATCACACGATGCTGTTGAGGTACCGTCCTCACCACCCTCACGTTTGGTTTGGGATTTACATATACCACTTTTGTTCTGGGCGTTTTTTTTACTACTACAGTAGTTCTCCTTCTTATTTCTCTCTGTGCGCTGGCATCTGTTAGTGATATCCCTATGGATACGATAGCCAATACCACACTCAATCCTATTTTCTTCATAATTCTTTCTCAAAATGTTTCCACTTGGATGAAAAAATCAAAAGAAGGTTTAATTGGAGGTAGAAAGTAGAGTGGAAGGATGGGGTGCTAAAGCTTTACCAAACTTTGAAAGTTTAGTAAAGCTGCTGAAGTTATAATAAAACGCTCATTTTGCATTTCAAAATAGCATTTTAAGTACTTTTCTGAATTATAGATTTACATATATTTTCAATTGTTTTGACCGTTTCATTTACTTTTTTAGAAATTTGGTCTTCCTTGTCATAATCATCCCAGATTATTTTCAAAAAACTTTCAATTCTTTCTTCCTCCTTATTTGGAATGTCCGATCTTCCAAGGTTTCTTACCTGCGCATCAGCAAGTCGATATGCGGTAGAAACTAACTTGTTTCTAATTTTTAGTAGCTCATCGATTAAAGAATCCACCCTCTAAGAAGGTGGACTTGAAAAGCCCCTATAAGGGGCCAAAATCCAACTTCTGCTGTTCTTCTACTTTTTCTTGTTTCTCTTGATATTGAACATACTTTCTTATCTTTTCTTCATCAAGACCAAT
>NZ_JBDKWG010000066.1:0-1868 GCF_040151475.1 Reichenbachiella sp. MALMAid0571
TCCACAAGAAAGCAGAAAAGAATGGTTGCTTTGGATGATGAAAAGAGCTGGTAATAAGGCTTCTAACAATAAGGGCTTCCAATTTTGGCAACAGCACAATCACCCGATAGAATTGTCAACTAATTCTATCGTACAACAACGATTAGAATACATTCATAATAATCCCGTAGAAGCAAGATTTGTGGAAAAACCATCAGACTGGCTGTACAGTAGTGCCAGAGATTATGAAGGAGAAAAGGGGTTGATTGACATTTATTTTTTAGATTAGAGGGGTCTCAGCGAGACGCTAAGACCAGTAGGGGGGGACTTCAGGGGGTGTTTCTGAAGCTGTTATTGATCCAGTTCTTAAAGGAGCTGAAGGAGTAACTAAAACGGTAATCAAATGAGTTAAGTAACAGAAAAAGATGTCTACCATCTGTTTGATAAGAATCAATTCAAAAAGGCGCTGTTAGGAGATGAGGATTTTGTGTGGAAAGATTCTACTTGGGGTGTACATGATACACTTTCTGTTTTCTTTTGCTTTTTTGAATGGTTGGAAAAAAGGGAGAATACTCTTTTGCCAGTACAAACAATGAAAGATGTTATTCAAAGTATTTTCAAGCATCTGACAGAAATCAATCGAATAGACAATGGTTTAACCTCTATCAATATTATAAGGTGTTATTGTATTGCAGCTAAAGAGGATAAATATTGGCCGATCAAACCTGAATTCTTCATTGATTTGATCATTGAAAATATTGGACAGTTCAGCAAAGAAGAAATTGAGCAGATGAACATAAAAAGGGACATTGACTTACTCAGGGATTACCTGCCTGGATTACCACCCAATGAAAAGCTTTACAATTAGCCTTTGATTGTCTTCAGAAGTTCTAATAGTTCTTTGTCCGAGATATTTTCCTTGTCGGATTTATCATAGATGGAAAGCAGGAAAACAGTTTCAGCAGAGACATAGAAATGCGTGATCACCCTTGCACCACCGGATTTGCCTTTTCCTTTTGAAGCAATGGCCAGACGTATTTTATAGCAGTTGTTGCCGAGAGCTGTGCCGGTGGTAGGGTCAGCGGAAATCTGGCTGCCGAGTTCAGCCAGTTCATTTTTAAGAGATGGATATTTTTTAGTGAGTTTTTTGGCTTCCTTACGGAAGTTGGCAATAGTGTCAATTTTATAGTTCATTGAGAAACTCACTTAAAGGTTGAGCCTTTTTCTTACCAGCTTTAATTAGGTTAACTTCTTCTACAGCATCTTGTAGGCCTTGCAAAATTTGCTCTTTCGTAGACTCTTCTTCAGCATCAATCCTTTTAATGAACTTGAGGCTTTTTATAAGCTCCATGAAGAAAGGAAACTTATTGTCTGGAATGTGTATTGTTACTTGTTTCATAATCAATGAGTGTAAGCCTGGCTTGTTTTGAAATCCCTTAAATAAGCATCAATAACATTAAATAACTCGTCTTTTTTATTGACAGGCATCTTGGCAATGCTTTCAAGTCGCTCTAACATGCTTTTATCTTTAATCTCCCCACTGGTCTTAGCGTCTCGCTGATACCTAATGTACAAATATAAAGAAGCTATGTTGAGATCAGGTAAAGTAATCAAAAAATAGAGTTTGATATTAATAATGGCGCAAGCGAGATGCTTGCGCCAGGGTGTTTTACCAGCCAGATTTGGGAGATAATTCCCCCCACTGGTCTTAGCGTCTCGCTGAGACCAAATATAATATAAGAATATAAAGAAACCACGCTGAGGTCATCTACATAGCCATTTTTTCGTCAAGCATCGATTCCATGAAAAATTAAAACATTGTATATTTGGTGTTATGGGTCGTAAATATGCAATAAGAGACCAGAATCAATTTTATTTTGTCACATTCA
>NZ_JBDKWG010000067.1:0-16352 GCF_040151475.1 Reichenbachiella sp. MALMAid0571
AAAGACCTACTTAAATCTACAGGTCAACCAAATCCACAGACCGAAAAACCCATAAGACTATCTGCCAAATACCAACTACGGTTCGTTCAACACTACATTCATGCTTGGCCTATCGGCCGCACGAATGCTTAGTTATTGGCGTGTCGTTGTTTTTGCTGTATTGAGTGTGTAGTCTTTGCACTATTTTTCCGCAATTTCTTTGAGCTTATTCAAAGCCTTTGGATAAGTCTTGTTGAAAAAATCAATGTAGTCTTCCATTGCATCTAAATCTACTGTTACGGTTGTCACTCCGTTGTTTTCTTCAAAAGAGTAATTTTCCAATCCACCTGCCCATTTTTCAACTTCAGCACCTTCGGTAATTTCATTTTCACCGTCTAAAATTCCGTAATGGCGAATGGAAACAAACCGGAATGGTATGTTGTCCGCAATTTCAGATACCATTCCGCCCCGTTTACCATTTTCATCCGTTCCGATAAAGTATATTTTTGCCCCCTTTTTCCAGCTTCCTTCATAAGTTGAGGTTGGATTAAATTCGGATGTCCATTGCTCGTATGTTTCAATATTGCCAATACCAAGCATAGTATTGTAAGTCTTCTCAGCCGATGTGTCAATGTCTTTCTTGAATTGTAGTTTTTTCATGATTTATGCATTATTTAAATTTTTGTTTCTGTGCTTTATAGCCGTTATTAGCGGCTGTTTTCATTTGGTCTCTTTAACATTTCCAACACATAATCTCTGTACCATTTAATTTCACATTTGGCTATGTAATTTTTGAAGAGATTTACTTTTTCAGTATCACTTACCTTCTGTATAAGGATCTTACCAAGTTCAATATTCCAATACCTGTTTCTTTCTCTTATGTGATGTATTTGTTTAATAAAGTTGGTTTCCTTTTTAGTGATTCCCAATTCTTGAATAATTTTATTGACTAAAAGGTCGTGCTTGCTGTCAAATGAGATATTAGCATCTTGACATAAATCAACATAATCGCCCATAATGTCTAGTAAACAAAATGCTGAATCTGTGTCGTTTATCGATTCTAAAGTCCGATTGAACCAGTAAAATGATTGTTCATATCTTTTCAAAAGTCTGTTCGTTCTTATTAATAGGAGCGAATTTAGGTGGTCAGATTGTTTTCCTTCTCGTTTTTTGATTTCATCGACTTTCTCAAAATATGGCAAGGCTACTAAATATTCCTTGTTCTCAAAATGGATGAGTCCTAGTTGTTTTGCTACTTCAATTTCTACAAATATTTCATCGAAATCTTGCTTTACCGTTTCAACATAGTTTAGGAATGTATTTATTCTCGTTGCTGAATCAGCGTCTTTTAGTTCATTATGAATTTTAAGAATTATATCCTTAGACAAGAATTCTCTATTTCTTCCTCTTGGAGTCATTATTTAATTTTCTTCAGTAATGGCCGCTAAATTTGAGATATACACCATAGTGGTAATATAATACTTGCCTTATACTTTTCTTAAAAGTAGGCAAACCGAATGGTAATTGAAAATGGATGCCTCAAAGTTGTGGGGTTCAATTGAGGTGTAGTCTGTACCTCTGATTGCTCTACAGATTTTATTCAGAATAGAGTGGTTAATTGAGCTCGCATAACTGGTACAAGTATGAAAAGGTTTTGGTTTTGGTTTCTTTCGTCGTTAGGGCTTCCAGTGAAGAGAGTGTCTTTATTGGGTGAGAGTGTGCCAAAAGTAGTTCATGGCAAATTTTTCAGGCTGTATCCCAATGCTTACAATATCAGTTGGTATGTCCAAAGGGGAATTTATGAAGCCCGGTTTATGGACAGCAATTATTCTGCTGATACCTTCTTCAAGCCAAATGGAGAGGTTTTGAAGCAATTTAAGATCACAAAATTTTCAGAATTGCCAAAGCATGTGGTGAAAAACATCTTAAAAGATGCAAGTGGTTATTCGGTAGTAGATGTACTGGTGGATGAGTATCACAACGACCCGAGGTTTAAAATCACATTTCGTAAGGAAAAACACCTGTTCGAAACCGAGTGTGATTCTCAGGGCAATATTTTGAGCCGGGTAGAAATCTAAATTAATTAAAAGCCTCGTAGTACACTTTTTCGCTCATGTTGGACCAAGGCACCATTTTTTGACGGAAGGAGTTGAAATGCTCAAACACTTTTTTACTTAGAGAATCGGTATCAATCAGTTCCTGAATCACCTCTTTGGACAAATCTTTAAGATGTCCCATTACTTCATCCGGGAAACGTCTAATATCAACCTTTTCTTCATCCACGAGTTTAGATAGATACAGGCTGTTTTTTGCTTCAAACTCTGTCAGCATCCATTGGTTGAGGCGGTAGGTAGCTGTCTTCACAATTTCCTGAAGGTCGGTTGGCAGGTTTTGTAATTTGTCCTTGTTGAAGATCATTTCCAGGATAGTGCCAGGCTCATGCCAGCCGGGGTAGTAATAGTATTTCGCCACTTTGTGAAAGCCCATTTTATAATCGTGGTACGGGCTGATCCATTCTGTGGCATCAATGACGCCACGTTCCAGATTAGTAAAGAGTTCTCCTCCAGCTACGAGCATTGGTGTCCCTCCGGCTTTTTTCAGCACTTTGGCACCAAGTCCGGGGATTCGCATTTTTAACCCTTTCAGATCTTCCATAGCGTTGATTTTACGGTTAAACCAACCACCGGCTTGTACGCCTGTATTGCCTCCTGGTAGGGCTATCAGGTTAAAAGGTTCATAGATTTCATTCCAAAGTTTGTTGCCACCTGCATTGATCACCCAGGCATTCATTTGCTGTGCATTCATCCCAAATGGCACAGAAGAGAAAAATTGAGCGGCAGGGATTTTGCCTGCCCAGTAATAGCCCGAGCTGCTACCCATTTCTACCGCACCGCTACTCACAGCATCGAATACTTCCAACGATGGGATCAGTTCACCACCTCCGTAAACCTCTACTTCCATCCTTCCGCCAGACATCACTTCAATCCATTTGGCAGCCAGCTTACAGCCCTCTCCCAGTACTGGAAAATTGGGCGGCCATGTCGTCACCATTTTCCATTTGTACGTCTTGTTGAAGTTCACCCCAACCGATTCGATCTTCTCTTTGTTGCTACAAGAAGCTATGATCCCTGCTCCTCCTGCCAGTACGGCCATGCTTCCTTTTTTCAGAAACCCTCTTCTTTTGATGTCCTTCATGTATGTGTTGAAAGTTGTAAAGGCAAATTAATCGAAATTCGTGTGAATCTAAAATGTCAGTTTTTTGGAGCTAAAGCATTGGACGAAATAATCTCAGTGATATTATTGCATCTAAGATCTCTATAATTCAGGAAGAGAAAGATTGAAAAACAGAATTGGTGTGCTAAGGGAAAATATTGTAAATATTTTTTCGATGAGCAATCCTGGCAAACTCTATGGTATCGCCATCTACAAAAACACCAATTCTAATATTACCGGAGCGAATTCTATAAGCATCGGAAAAACCTACCAGTTTCTTGATATTTGGAAATATCATCAATAGAGTTGCATTTCCGAATGGTTTGAATCAATTGGAGGATGACTTTTTTGTCTTTTGGTTGTTTGATCTTATCCAAGTCCTTGCAGAACTTCTTGAGAAATTTGATGTGCATTTATCAAACTTGAAGTTTGCTCAGTATTTCATCTTCTAAAACTACCTCAGAACGATCTACGTCTTTCATGAGCATTGATAAGCCTAAGTCCTCTAGCTCTTCATCGGAGAGTACTTTTGATGCCACTCCCAACTTTTGAAGTAATTCAGAAACGAATTTCAATTCTTCCTCATTTTTTGGATTAATTACTATTGAACTCATACCGTAAATATATAAAATCGGATTAAAAGATACTAATCACGGCTATTGACCAGCATTGGTTTTTACCAATCTCCGTCAATGTTGCAGGCTTGGATATAAAAAAGATGAAAAATCGGTCAATCTGTCTTTTTTTCAAAAAAACTGCAACTAAAAATTGACATAATGTCTTGTAATAGAGTTGTTTAAGCATTGGCTAACTATTTGATAAGAAGCTTTTAGTACATTGAACCAAAACAACAAAAAGATGAATTTTAACATATATACAATCAAATCGCAGGAGGTTTTGAATAAGGCAACAGAGATAGCCGGGACTAGTGGTCAGCAAGCCATTGAGCCGGGGCATTTGTTGAAAGCAATTCTTAAAACCGATGAAAATGTCATTGGTTTTCTCCTTAAAAAACTCTCCATCAACAAAGAATCCATAGAGGCTAAAGTAGATGTTATCATAGACTCCTACCCAAAGGTGTCTGGTGCGCAACAGCCTTATTTATCCAATGACGCTGCTGCTGTTCTTCAAAAGGCAGAAGCGGCAATCAAAAAATATGGAGACGAGTTTGTAGCTGTTGAGCATTTGCTAATTGGACTGCTGGAAGGAAAAGACAAAACTGCCGGATTGTTAAAAGAGCTTGGACTCAACAAAAAAGATTTAGAAGATGCCATCAAAGAATTGAGAGGAGGTAATACCGTGAAAGATCAAAATGCAGAATCAAAATACAGGTCGCTGGAGAGATATTCCATCAACCTTAATGAAAAAGCCAAAAGCGGAAAAATAGACCCGGTTATTGGCAGAGATGAAGAAATCAGAAGGGTACTTCAGATTTTGTCAAGAAGGACAAAAAACAACCCTATGTTGGTAGGTGAACCCGGTGTGGGAAAAACTGCTATTGTGGAAGGAATGGCTCAGCGTATAATAGATGGTGACGTTCCGGAAAATCTTAAATCTAAAATTCTCATTTCGCTGGACATGGGTCTGTTGGTGGCAGGAGCGAAATACAAAGGGGAATTTGAAGAAAGATTGAAGTCGGTAATCAAAGAAGTGACGGATTCCAACGGGGAAATCATACTTTTTATAGATGAAATCCATACACTGATTGGTGCCGGTGGAGGAGAAGGAGCTATGGATGCTGCCAACTTATTGAAACCTGCATTGGCTCGTGGTGAGCTGCATGCTATCGGAGCAACTACCTTAAAAGAATACCAAAAGCATATTGAAAAGGACAAAGCACTTGAAAGAAGGTTTCAGGCCGTGCTAGTCGATGAACCTGATGTTCAGGATGCTATTTCCATACTTCGTGGAATCAAAGAAAAATATGAGGTGCACCATGGGGTGAGGATAAAAGACGATGCAGTAATTGCTGCTGTGGAGTTGTCTAACAGATACATTACTGATCGATTTTTACCTGACAAGGCTATTGACCTGATGGACGAAGCGGCTTCTAAAATCAGGATTGAAATCGACTCACTTCCTCAGGAGCTGGATGAGTTGCAGAGAAAAATTATGCAGTTGGAAATAGAAAGGGAGGCCATCCGTAGGGAGAAAAACAAAAGCAAAGAAACTCAGCTTTCTAAAGAGATTTCTGAGTTGTCTGGAAAAAGGGATGACCTGATGGCCAAGTGGAAAAATGAAAAAGCTGTGATCCAGGGTATCCAACAGGAAAAGGAAAATATTGAAAAATATAAAACGGAGGCTGAACAGGCTGAGCGGGCAGGAGACTTTGGCAAAGTAGCCGAAATCCGATATGGTAAAATCACTGAAAGTGAAAAAAGGCTGGATGAATTTAAAGCCAAACTGAAGGAAATGCAGGGAGAAAGCACGCTCCTGAAGGAAGAAGTAGATGTGGAAGACATTACAGAAGTAGTGGCTAAATGGACAGGAATACCTGTTTCTAAGATGCTCCAAAGTGATGTGGAAAAATTACTCAACCTGGAGAATGTGCTTGGTCAAAAAATTGCCGGACAAGAAGAGGCAATTGGTGCGGTGGCTGATGCTGTACGAAGAAGCAGGGCAGGGCTGCAAGATCCTAAGAGGCCGATAGGCTCGTTTATCTTCCTGGGTACAACTGGTGTTGGTAAAACGGAGTTGGCTAAGGCTTTGGCAGACTACCTTTTCAACGATGAAAACTCTATGGTGAGAATAGACATGTCGGAGTACCAGGAGCGACATGCTGTAAGCAGGCTGATAGGTGCACCTCCGGGATATGTCGGCTATGACGAAGGAGGACAATTGACGGAGGCAGTGAGGAGAAAGCCATATTCTGTTATCCTGCTGGATGAAATTGAAAAGGCTCACCCTGATGTATTCAATATTTTGTTGCAGGTATTGGATGATGGACGATTGACCGATAATAAAGGCCGAATCGCAAACTTTAAAAATACCATCATCATCATGACTACCAATATTGGGTCTGGATTGATTCAGGAACGATTTGATCATTTGGATGACAAGAATGTGGATGAAGTCATTGAAAATACCAAAAATGAAGTATTTGAGTTATTGAAAAAATCAATGAGGCCCGAGTTTCTCAACCGTGTGGATGAAACAATTATGTTCCGACCACTGACCAGAGAGAACATCAGAAAGATTGTTGGCATTCAGTTTAAAATAATTCAGAAGCGATTAGAAGAGTCTGGCATAAAAATTGAATCAAGCAATCAAGTGCTGGATTATCTCGGTCAGCAGGGGTACGATCCACAGTTTGGAGCCCGGCCATTGAAGCGAATAATGCAACGATTGATCCTCAATGAATTGTCGAAAGAAATTCTTGCAGGAAGAATCAACAAAGATGCTGTAGTCGGCATCACATTGAATGACAATAACGAAATCGAGTTTATTAACCTCGATGACGTAGAGATAATAGGTTAGTTGGTTATGTTTTGAGTTTGTCCCCTCGGGTGGTTCTGAGGGGACTTTTTTTGTGCCCAAAACTTTAATCGTGCTTATTTTTCATTTTGAGACCACTCCAAAACCAATCGTTATAGAATGTCATAAGTAGGTGAATTCAGGTAGAATGTAGAGACAATATTATTTATTTTCGTATTAGTGAGTAATAAGAAAAAATATGGGTCGCTTATTTCACTTTCTCAACGTACACAATCGGGTTTACTACCACCTTCTTTTTTGGTTATGCTATTATATCTATAGAGTACTTCTCTATGGAGATATCAAAAATACTTTTGAAAATGTAGCTTATGTACAGGCTCTGGAAATTATTTTGAAAATTGGTATTGTTTACTTTGTCCTTTTTTTTCTTAAGCCACATTTTTTCAATACTAAAAGGTACTTCTACTTCTTATTGACTTTAGTCATTACAATCTGTGTAGCATCTTATTTGCAATTATATATTATATGGTTTTGTGTAAATCTTGGAATTTATGCTGAGCTGTCTTACGAACAGATCTTTTCCCGATGGAAGTTTTTTAGTACTATGGGGCACATCAATTCAATTCTGTTTGTAACTTTTGTAATTAAAGTGGTAAAAGAAGCTTTTGAAAATGCTCAGGTTAATTCTAACCTTCTAAAAGAAAAACTGGAAGCTGAGTTACAGTTTCTTAAGTCACAAATAAACCCTCACTTCTTTTTTAATACACTGAACAACCTCTATTCTCTGACTATTAAAAAGTCTGGACATGCACCTCAGGTGGTTTTGATGTTGTCGGATTTAATGTCATATATGATTTACGATACTGTGAATCAAACCGTAAAGTTTAGCAAGGAATTGAAGTTTATTGAAAACTACGTCGAACTTGAGAAGTTACGATATGGTGATTTTATTAAAGTAACGATTTCAGTTTCTGAGGATTTAGGAGAGTTGGATATTCCGCCATTATTATTTCTTCCTTTTATAGAAAATGCCTTTAAACATGGAGTAGCCAAAGGTGAATCAATTAATTTCATAGAAATTTCATTCGATGTGAGGGGTGATAAACTGTATTTTACAGTATTGAATACCAAACCATCGGGAACTCGAATTGAGGAGGACAAAAATGGTGGTATTGGATTGGTCAATGCAAAAAGGCGATTGGCTATTTTATACCCAAATGGGCATAAGATGAAAATAGACAATGGTGTCCAATCTTTCAAGGTTGAAGTGACTATAGACCTAAAGAATTTAAATCAGGAGATGCATGAAAATAAGTTGTATAGCAGTAGATGATGAGCCTTTGGCACTGGAGTTGGTCGAAAACTTTGTTTCCAAAATAAGTCAATTGCAACTCAAAATGAGTTTTCGAAAACCGATTGAAGCGATTGATTTTTTATCAAAAAATTCTGTCGATTTGGTGTTTTTGGATATTCAGATGCCACTGCTGAATGGACTTGAATTTGCCGAAATATTAAAATCGTCAAATGCTCCTAAGCTGATTTTCACTACAGCCTTTAGAGAGTTTGCCGTAGAAAGCTACGAACATAAAGGCGTTGATTATTTGGTTAAACCTTTTTCGTTTCAAAGGTTTTTGCAGGCGGTAAATAAGGTAATAGAACTCAAATCTATGACTTCAGGTTATATCAATATAAAGTCTGAGAGCAAAACTTTTAGAGTATCGTTTGATGATATCGAGTACATCGAAAGCTTCAAAGATTATATCAAGGTAAACACATCAGAAAGAAGTCTTATATGTTATCAGCATATCTCAAATTTTGCAGAACAGTTACCGTCAGATTTGTTCCTAAGGATTCATCGTTCATTTATAGTTAACCTATCCAAAATTATTTCTTTCAATTCATCGTACTTGGAACTTGGCTCGGAGGAGTTGCCTATAGGGAGAAGTTATAAAGAAAAAGTAATGTCAATTCTGGGCTAAATCAAAGATTGACGCCAGTCGCATAAGAAATCCAATTATTGCTGTATGTGGTGAGGTTCATGTTGTTTACAGGTAAAGCAAATATTTTACCACCATGCAGAGGTTTATACTTTCAAATTAATCTGTCATTTAAAGTATAAAATCATGAATAGCACAAAAAAATCTTCCACATGTTTATTTCTCCTGATGTTCTTCTGGTTCTTAAATCCGATAACCATTTCATGGACAAATGCTCAAGAACTAAAAGTAGCAAAATACTGGACTATTGAAAATAATATCAAAGACAAGTCTTACACCATAGTGAGGTATTATGGAGAGAACGATGAATTGGTATTGGAGAAGAGAATCGAAAAGAAATTTATAAAACTCAATAAACGAGACATTAGAAAGCTCAACAAGAATTTGGCAGCTTACAATGCAGGGATTAAAAAAGAAGCGTACCTGACCGAAAAGAAATAGTACTGCATTTCTCCAATAAATAATAAAGAGTAGAAAGAAAAAATGCCTCATCGGAAACTTCCGATGAGGCATCAATTATTCGTTTTATGTCTATTTATTTATAACTATCCGCATGGACAGTTTTGACAGCTCGTCCTGATGGATCATTCATGTTTTGGAATGATGCATCCCATGCCAAAGCTTCAGCTGTGCTACATGCCACAGACTTCACCGAAGGCACTGTTTTAGCAGCAGATTCCGAAGGAAAATGCCCTTCAAAAATGGTACGGTAGTAATACTCCTCTTTGTTTTGCGGAGGATTTACTGTGTATCTATTTGCAGCGTTGGCTAGTTCCTCATCGGAAACTGCTTCTGCTACTACTTCTTTTAAAGTATCTATCCAGTTGTATCCTACACCGTCAGAAAATTGTTCTTTCTGTCTCCAGGCAACACTTTCCGGCAAGTAATCTTCAAATGCCTTTCTCAAGATCCACTTCTCCATTTTGCCGTCTTTGGCCATTTTGTCTTCTGGATTCAGAGTCATGGCTACATCCATAAATTCCTTATCAAGGAATGGCACTCTGCCTTCTATTCCCCAGGCAGCCAAGGATTTATTTGCTCTCAGACAATCATACAAATGAAGTTTGTCGAGCTTTCTGATTGTTTCTTCATGAAATTCTTTGGCATTAGGTGCTTTGTGGAAATACAAATACCCTCCAAAAATCTCATCAGCACCTTCACCAGACAACACCATTTTGATGCCCATGGACTTGATCACCCTTGCCAGCAAATACATGGGAGTAGATGCCCGTATGGTCGTCACGTCATAAGTTTCAAGATGATAGATTACATCCTTAATAGCATCTAACCCTTCCTGAATAGAGAATAAAATTTGGTGATGAACAGTGCCAATATGATCCGCTACCTTCTGAGCTGCTGCCAAATCGGGAGATCCTTCCAAACCAACGGCAAATGAGTGGAGTTGAGGCCACCATGCTTCTTTTGAGTCTTGGGTTTCTACACGAAGGGCTGCATATTTTTTAGCAACCGCAGAAACAATAGAAGAGTCTAGTCCACCAGACAGCAATACTCCATAAGGTACGTCTGACATCAATTGTCTATGAACAGCATCTTCAAGTGCCTTGCGCAATTTAGCTATGTCCGAAACATTGTCTTTTACAGTATCATAACTTGTCCACTCTCTAGAGTACCAGGTTTTGAGTTCACCATTGGGGCTATACAAATATTGCCCTGGAGGAAACTCCTCAATTTTGGTACAAACACCTTCTAAAGCTTTTAATTCTGAAGCTACATAGAAACTGCCTGCATCGTCCCATCCCATATACAATGGAATGATACCCATGTGATCTCTTGCGATCAGGTAAGTATCATTGTTTTGATCGTATAATGCGAAAGCAAAGATACCGTTCATTTTATCTATAAAATCAACACCAAATTTGTTGTAAAGCGCAAGAATGACTTCACAATCTGACTGAGTTTGGAATTCGTAATCGCCATTAAGTTCTTTTCTCAAATCCTGGTGATTGTAAATCTCTCCATTGGCAGCTAAAACCAGCTGTCCGTCTTTGCTGTATAGTGGCTGACCACCAGAGCTTGGATCTACAATTGTTAACCTTTCATGAGCCAAAATAGCTTTGTCACCACAAAATATTCCAGACCAATCCGGCCCTCTGTGACGTATTTTCTTCGACATTTCGAGTACTTGAGGACGCAGTTCCTGAGAATCACTTTTCAAATCAAATACTCCCACAATTCCACACATAGTATATGTTGCTTTTAGTTTTAGTTTGTTTACAACCTGCCCTTTTTCAAAACAGTTGGCAAAGTAACTTCCAAATTTTTTATTCGAAAAGAATTTCTTTACTTCATTCAATAGATTGGCATAATTATTAGATGATTTTTAATAAAATTAAAATTAACTGTTCTAATTTTTAACAAAAAAGCCTAAACATCAATGTATTGAGTTATATGGTTCTTCTTTTAATTCAATACATTCGCTATTTTAGACCCATGAAAAAATTTACAGGCTCTTTTTTAATGCTGATTTGCTTTGTGTCATCGGCTTATTCTCAGGATAAAGACTATGCAGTATCTATGCAAGCGGATACCATCAAAGGGAAGATGAATATTATTGATAATCCGCTATCAGGTCACAGTCTTGTGGTGAAAGCAGGAAAAAAGAAAGAACAATATCCATCATATAAAATTTCTCATCTTTATAAAAATGGCGATACTTACCATGTAGCAAAAATTGAAGGAAAGTATCAATTTATAAAACTGATCCAAGAGGGCTTTTTGAGCCTATACCGATACTCACCAAGCGACCAACAATCGGCTCAGATGTTTCAGGGTTCCATACTTATTACCAAAGATGGACGACAAAAAGTTGTGCCCAATTTAGGTTTCAAAAAACAACTTGCTGAGTTTTTGGAAGATTGTAAAAGTGTGAGTATTAAAATTGAAAACGGAGAATTAAACAAGAAGGATTTAACTGAGATCATTGATGAATACAACGCTTGTGTTCCGCAGGACTACACAGCCAAACCCGGGGATATTGTGGAGGAAATAGTTTACATCCCTGATACATCGAAAATTGATGAGCTGATATCCGGCGTGAAATCTGATGCTGATTTGTCTTCCAACAAAGAGTTGCTGGAAATACTTGAAGACCTCAAGAAAAGAAAAGAAAATGGAGATGACGTGCCAGGCTATCTTTCCAATATTCTAAAAAACAACCTGCAGGGCAAAGAGGATTTGTTAAAGCTATTGACAGATATTTTGGAAGAATAGACTGCTATAGACGTTTATTCACTTCACCCTTAATTTTAAAAAGCCCGGAAGCACCTTGATATCAAAAGGAGGTGATCCGAGAAATTCTCCATCTATGTGACCTACAATTAGTGGATTCCCTTCAATCCTTATTGATTTGATTTTATCAAAATGGACTTGCTCCATGCTTCTATGAGTACCTTTACTTAGTTTGTGAATATTGAGAAACCGATTGATAGGTGAAATATTTCCTATTGAGCAGACATCTAAAAATCCATCTGAAATCCGGGCATCAGGGGTGAGTTTGAACCCACCGCCAAAGGTTGTGCCATTGGCAGCTACCAGTAATAATGTGTGTTTATCGTATTGTCGCCCATGTATGCCATACTTAAGAGGAATGGTTTTGAAAGTTGCCAGTATTTTCAGCACGTGATAATAGTACTTCAGGTGCCCTTTGAGCCATGATTTTTTGTGTAGCATATCCGAGACGATTTGCCCGTCAAAACCCAATCCTACACCATTGAGAAACAACTGTTCATTGCATTGTCCTACATCAACCCTCATGACTGATCCATCAATGATGGTTTTGATTTGATCGTCTATTGTGCGGCCAATATTGATGTTTTTGACAAAATCGTTACCTGATCCTGCCGAAATAATGTTGAAAACGACATTGTAATTTTTGATGCCATTCAGGGTATGATTTAAAGTGCCATCACCGCCCACTGCTATTACATCGGTAAAGGTTTGGTCTATTTTAAAATCAATGGAGGCAGGAGTGCTTTCTCCAGCTTGTGTTTCCAGCAAGTGATAAGCAATTCCTGATTTACGCAATTCAGGAATTAGTTTTTCTAATATCTTTTCGGATTTTAGCCTTCCGGATGCAGGGTTGTAAACAACCAGAGCCTTTCGTTTCAAGTATTTTGCTATTTATTTTTCTATGTAAAATAAAAAATCCTTGCTTAGTCTTAGCATCAGGTAGAGATTTTATCTGAGTTTACAGTTTTCTCTGAAAACTGATTCTGTTTTCGATTATCCATCCTATTTAGTAGTTTTAAAAAGATAAGGTATGTAAAGTACAGGCTCTAAGATTGGTTGTTAGGGTTATGAAAAAGAATTAGTTATTTTCTAGCCTTTGTTGGACTTGTGACCAACAAACCACAAGTGACAAATTTTTCACTGGAATAAGGTCAGAGACGTTTGATGTTTGCAGGTCACAAGACCTGCAAAGGCAGCCTAAAAACCGATTCTGTTTTCAATTACCCATCCAATTCAGCAGATTTAAAAAGGATAGGGTACGTAAATATGAGTGCCAATGAGTCATAGGTTGGCATTGGACAAAACACTAATTTGCTATATATTTGAATATGCTAACAAAAGCGAAAGTTATACACGCAATCAACAAACTCCCATCTGAGTTTTCAATGGATGAAATCATAGATGAACTGCTTTTGATTCAGAAGATCGAAAACGGGTTGGAACAGTCAAAAAATGATGATGTAATTTCTGATGAAGAACTTTCCAAAGAACTTCCTGGATGGTTAAACTGAACTGGACACCTCAAACCAAACACGACCTAATAGCCATTGCGGAATACATCGCTCAAAATTAGCCTTTGTTGGACTTGTGTCCAACAAACCACAAACGATAGTTCTTCAACTACGAAAAGTAATGCACATTGAATGTTTGCAGGTCACAAGACCTGCAAAGGCAGCTAGAAGTTTTTATCCGCCAGATTTTCACTCTTCCTTAACAGTACCCTACAGATTTTTCTCCAAAAACTCTGTCATCATGGTGAATAAATGAATGCGGGTTTTAAGTCCTCCTATGCCGTGGGCTTTGTCCGGATAGTAGAATGTTTGAAATTGTTTGCCTTCTTCTACCAGTTTGTTCACCAGATTCATAGACACCTGATAATGCACATTGTCATCACCTGTGCCATGTACGAGCAGGTAGTTGCCTTGCAGCTTGTGTGCGTGCTTCAGCAATGAATTGTCTTCGTATCCGCTAGGATTGTCTTCGGGTCTTTGCATGTACCGTTCGGAATAGACCGTGTCGTAATGCTCCCATGAAAATGGAGCGACAGAAATACATGCTTTGAAAACGCCTGCGCCACGCATCATGGCTACTGAAGACGCATAGCCACCATAGCTCCATCCCCAGATTCCGATTCTGTCTTTGTCAAAAAACGGAAGTGAACCGAGGTATTTTGCTCCTTCTATCAGGTCGATGGTTTCCAGATTTCCCATTTGTCTGAAAGTCTGTTTTTTGAAAGCATCACCCCTTCCCCCTGTGCCCCGTGGGTCGATCACAGCGATCACATATCCTTTTTGTACCAGCATTTGATGCCAGTAATAATTGCTGCCACTCCATGTGTTCAGCACATTTTGAGAGCCGGGCCCACTGTATTGGAAAATCAATACCGGGTATTGCTTGGTGCTGTCAAACTCTGCTGGCTTGAGAAAGTAGCCGTTGAGTACCGTGTGGTCAACAGTTTCGAAGGTAAAAAATTCCTTTGGTCTTATTCCAAACTCTTTAGCCGTTTCGATTTGGTCCGCATTGTTGACCAAGGTGTCTATTAGTTTATTTCCTTTGGATGACATCAGGGCGATACTTCTGGGCTTGGTGGATGAGTCGTTGAATAACATATAATACTTGAAATCCTTACTGATGTCCATCGAGTTTGTGCCGGGAGATACGCTCAACTTGGTTTTTCCTTTTCCATTAATATCTATTTTGTAAATGTGACGCTCCAAAGGAGAGTCTTCGGTGGAGGTATAATAAATTACCGGAGTTTTTTTGCTTTGATCCAAGCCTATAAACTCATCTACTTCCCAATTTCCTTTTGTTATTGAGCCGATATGTTGGCCGTCCATGTTGTGGAGGTAAAAATGATTGAATCCATCACGTTCGGGAGAAGAAAAGATAAACTGAGTTTTGTTGTTGAGGTAGATTAGGTCATGGCTTTCATATACATCAAGGTATTTTTTGGCCTTTTCATAAAAAATCAACAGTGCCTTTCCTGTTGCCGCATCGGCATGATAGACATTAAGTTTGTCCTGTAGTCTGGTCAGTTGCATGATTGAGAGCAGGTTTGGATTTTTTGTCCATTGGATTTTTGGGATGTAAACATCAGTGTCTTTTCCTAAATCAACCTTCAGGGTCTTAGAAGTACCTATATCAAAAATGTGGACAGTTACCACTGAGTTTTTCTCTCCTGTTTTGGGGTATTTGTATCGATAGTCTCTCGGGTATTTCGCACCCTGATCCCAATATTGCAAGTTGTATTCTTTTACTTCCGATTCATCAAATCGCAGGAATGCGATCTTTTTTCCATCAGGTGACCACTCAAATGCCTTGGTTAGTTTCAGTTCTTCTTCATATACCCAATCCGAACTTCCGTTAATGATTTTTCCAACTATCCCATCTTCTGTTACAGCGTATTCCTTTTTGGTTTTCAAGTCAACATAGAAGAGGTTGTTGTCTCTTACAAAAGCCACTTTGGTATTGTCAGGTGAAAACGTCACATAAGATTGCCTCCCATTTTCAGATACCTTTTTTAGCTCCTTGTTTGCAAAAGTATAGATGTAATATTCTCCAGTATATGATCGCCTGTAGATGCCTTTTCTTTCGGTCAGGAAAATGATTTTTGTTTCATCATCACTAAAGTAATAATCATTGATGCTGATATTGAGCGAGTTTCCGTTTGCGAGTACTGCTACTTCTTTTCCGGTGGTGACATCAAACTTAACAACCTGATTTGAAATGAGGGCAGTATAATATTGCCCGTCATTCATCCAGTTGAGGCTGCCCAGATTTTCCTCAGCAAAAGTACCGTTATAAATGTCTTCTATGGCGATTTGCTTTTGGGCATTCGCCAAAAGACTAACGAAAGTAATAAGTAGGATTAGAGTGCTTCTCATAGATTCTATAGTTTAATACTTTTTGCAAATATATGAGAATAGAATTATGTCATCTGTTTCAATTATTCCAAATAGAAATTATCGTTTAACACTGGTTGAATTTCCTTTTAAGTGGGAAATTTAAAGACAGATTTTTTTGCGTATAATGAAAATGGGAATCTAGACTATTGGGATGTTTACCTGCAAATTCGGAAAAAAGGTTTGCAAAATAAAGCGTTTCTACAAGTATCCAAGAAGGAGAATATTGGTTCCTTTTATCAGGGAGTAAAAAAATCTTTCAAATTAATAAACCTTATCACGGTTGGTTTTGTATAGCTCTGTAGCAAAGCCTAAGATTGTGCAGAGCAGCAGCAATTTTGAATACCCGATCCCTGACCTGATAAGTTTTGAGCCTGATTTTATTTCGAATGATCTTGAGCCTTTTCACCCCGCTAAAAGCATGCTCCACCTTTATCCTTGCTGATCCAATGGCTTTATTAACCTGCTTTTGTAATTGGGTTAACTCTTTGTTGTGAGGCTTCTTAAATGGCAAGATTGCATTTGGACAATTCTTTTCTATCCCTGCAAAACCTAAGTCTGCCAATAGGTTATGATC
>NZ_JBDKWG010000068.1:0-16959 GCF_040151475.1 Reichenbachiella sp. MALMAid0571
TCCGGTTTAGCGCAAAAACAGGAAAAAAAACCAAAACCAAAACCGTATTCGAAAAAGGGACGATCAAAATCTAATTTTAGGTTCTGAAAATTGAATTTTTTACTCTCCTGATTATTGAAAGTCCGACAGACTCCTAGGAAATTATTTAAAGAAGGAGACTTAGTGTTGAAGGATGGATTTATTAACATTAATAATCTTCATTGGTCTGAATGCAAACATATAGAAGTAGAAATTGTTAGCGATTATGCGATTGTTTCAGGCGTTCTTATAGTTAATGCAGAAGTAGAAGGATATATTTATAATTCTGTAAGTCAAACAGGAAAAGACAAGCATCAATCTATAGGTTCAACTGAAATTGAAATAGAGTTGTATTTCAACTTTACAATTAAAAAGAATGGAATACCAGAAAACCTTGAAATTACTGATATTACAGCACTGTAACCTACATCTTACCAATTGATTTCAATAAGGCCTAAAATTTAGAGATTGTCTTAGAGTACACTACCAAACTTAAATTTCGATTTAATCAAGAAGCCACCCAAAAAGAAGAAAAACAAAAAACAACAACCATGAAAAAAATACCACTATTTGCATTTACACTACTCCTTATAGCCTGTCAACCTAAAGCCAATAAGGAAGGAAGTCTGACCAAAACATCAGTAGAAAATGAAGAACTCCAACAATACCTCTCCCAATACGAGCCTTACGAGATGTCCTTCGATGCTACAGGATACAACGATACAGACAAGGCGA
Organism: Reichenbachiella sp. MALMAid0571; assembly: GCF_040151475.1. Classification (NCBI taxonomy): domain Bacteria; kingdom Pseudomonadati; phylum Bacteroidota; class Cytophagia; order Cytophagales; family Reichenbachiellaceae; genus Reichenbachiella; species Reichenbachiella sp. MALMAid0571. The sequence continues at coordinate 754 of NZ_JBDKWG010000068.1, forward strand.
TTCTAAAAAAACTGGTAGAGGCTGCCATGTATGTAGATACCATCTATTGGTTGCAAACTTCCAAGTACGGTATGCAACTCAGGGACAGCCTTGAAAAAGTGAAATCTGATCCCTATGCCAATGATTTGCTGACACTTGTAAAGCGCAATGGTGGACCTTTCGAGCATCTCAACGAATATGAAACTTTCTATGGTAATGAGGAATATTATGGAGGAGATGAACTCTACCCTAAGGGGATGACCATCGAGGCTTTTGATGCTTACCTGGAAACCCTGTCTCAGGAAGAAAAGGACGAATTTATGTATCCATATACCGTGATCAAAGAAGATGGTAATGGCGGATACGAGGCTGTTCGTTACAGTGTGGAATACAAAAAATACATTGATCCGATAGTAATCTTGCTCAATGAAGCTGCTGATTTATCTGAAAATGAATCTTTTTCAAAATTCCTACGACTGAAAGCAGAAGCACTTACTACCGACAACTACTTTGATGCGGATGTAGCATGGATCGACACCAAAGACACGAAATTTGATATTGTATTTGGCCCTTTTGAAACATACTCCGACAGGATAAAAGGGATAAAAGCGAAATATGAGGCTTATATAGAAATAGTGGATCAGCAGGCATCTGCAGATTTGGAAATCTACAAGAGCTACCTCCAGCGGATGGAAGAAAACCTGCCCATACCGGACGAATACAAATCTGTGGTAGAAGGATTAACTGCCAATTTCATTGTAGTGCGTGACATTATCCGAACCGGAGAAGGTGCTATTGGGTATCAAGCAGTCGCCACGAATCTTCCAAACGATCCGGAAGTACATGCAAAAAAAGGCACTAAGAAGACATTCTGGAAAAACATGTTTGAGGCACGGTTCAATGCCATTATCAAACCTGTAAGTATGCGGTTAATAGACGAATCTCAATTACAATATTTGTCTGATGATGGTTTTTTTATGTTTGTACTGATGCACGAAATATGCCATGCCATCGGGCCAAGAACTGTGAAAGTTGGCCCTAAAAAAGGAATGGCAGCCAATGCCGCCATCGGACCAAATTACAGCCCTTTGGAAGAAGCCAAAGCAGATGTAGTCGGACTGTATTCTCTGGCTTATCTGATGAAAGAAGGTGTGGTTGACCCAAAGGGAGCCAGAAATTATTATGTATCCTTCTTAGGAAGTTTGTTCCGATCCATACGGTTTGGACTGGATGAAGCTCATGGAAAAGCTGCTGCCATTTCACTCAATTACCTATTGGCAAACGGAGGTATCAACTATGATGAAACCTCCAATAAATGGTCAATAGATTTCAATAATTTTGAAGAAGGAATCAAAAATCTTTCAGCTGATCTAATGATTTTAGAAGGAGACGGAGACAATGAAAAGGTCGAAGCATTTTTTGCAAAATGGACGAAAGAAACACCTCAACTCACCAAGGCATTTGAAACAGTAGAAGACATAGCCATTGATGTGCTTCCTGTCAGGTCTATTAAATGGCAATAAATTTGCACGGAAAGCTAAGTGTAGAACATTAATTTATTTTTTCATTACAAATACAAAACAACAAATGTCACTTACTTATTCTGAAATGATGCCATTAGGCACAGATGCACCGGATTTTACTTTAACAGACACTGTATCCGGCAACATAGTGTCATTATCCGAACTCAAATCTGATACAGGAACGGTGATCATGTTCATTTGCAACCACTGTCCTTATGTCATCCATGTAGAAAAAGAAATTGTAGTGATTGCCAAAGAATATCAAAAAAAAGGAATTGCTTTTATAGCGATCAGTGCCAATGACATCAATAATTATCCGGAAGATGCACCTGATAAAATGAAGGAAAAGGCCTTAAAAGAGGAGTACCCATTTCCATATTTATATGATGAAACTCAGGAAGTAGCCAAGGCATATCAGGCTGCCTGCACTCCGGATTTTTTCGTTTTCGATGGTGCTGTCAAATGCGTGTATAGAGGCAGAATGGATGACTCTTCCCCGGGAAATGGCAAACCTGTAACGGGCTCTGACCTGCGAAACACGCTTGACGCATTAATAAATGAAACAGATATTCTGGCAGATCAATACCCTAGCATGGGCTGCAATATCAAATGGAAGAAATAGTAATTGGCTTAATTGTATTCTCCTAAAATTCCTCCTGTCAATCGCATCAACTCGACTTCCGTTTCCAGCAAATCGTAAATGGATTGATAGTAGTTGAGTGCAGTCTGAAGGTAGGTGATTTGTAAATCCCTGTAGTCGAAGGAATTGATGCTGCCGTTTTTGTATCGATCAGCGCCCATTTGAAGATTGAGTTCAGAAGTTTTTACATTGTCTCCGGATATATCCAAAAGGCTTTTTCTCAGGGCATAAGTATCAAAGTTGCCTATAAGGTTGTGCTTTAAAGTTAACTCCATATCTTTTATTTGAAGTTGACCAATCTGCTCCTGTACTTGTGCATTTTTTATTTGGTTCTGGACTTTTCCGCCATTAAAGAGGGTAAAGGCGAGGGTAAGATTTGCTACTAAATTGGCAGTAGATGACGAAATTCCTGAACTACCATTTGACCCATCTGCAAAAACGGCATCACTCAGATCCTGACCCTGCCAGTTTTTAGACCCGTTTAAATTCAGGCTGATGGTTGGGTACAAAGCCGATTTTGAAATGGCAATGTCTCTTTTTAAAATCTCCTGATTGATGTATTGATTTTTAAGATTACTATTGGATGCAGTCATTCTGGCAAACAACTCATCCAATGAAAAATCTTTTTTCTCTACCATCAGGCTATCAGAAACAAGATACTGTTCATCCACGTCTTTTCCCAACAGTAAATTAAGGTTTCTAACAGCATTTCTATGATTGAGTACCTGAATAATGTAGTTGGAAGAATCAGTAAGGTAAGAGTTTTTATCTTTCAAAATATCGAAAGTCACGGCACTGCCCAATTCTCCCTTAAGCTTACTATAGGCATATCGATCGTTCGAGAGTTTTAAGGTACTTCTGAACACCTCTGTTCTTTCTTTTTCAAGTAAAACAGTATAATATGCGAGTATAATCGCCTGAACAGTATTTTCAACTATCACTGCAGCATTGCCATCCGTTTGTGTTTGCAACAATCCCAATTTCTCTTTGGTCATTCTTACATTAAACCCGTTAAACAACGTCCAGTTGGCAGTCAAAGACGGGTTAAAACTACTGGATTTTATAGCCCCTGAACTCAGGAAACTAGCGGGGTTATTGATATTGGTTTGAGAAAAACCTTCTGAAGCATTGAGCACTACAGAAGGCAAAGCACCTGCTTGTCCCCATGTATTATTGTTGGCTGCCTGTATCTTTTTCTGCTCTTCAATCTGAATCGAAAAATTATTCGCCAGACCTATACCAATCGCATTGGCAAGTGATAATTTCTCCTGAGCATGAGAAGCATAAAATGATGTGATAAAAAGTATTACAAACAGCAGTTTGAATTTCATTGCAATAATATTAACAGGTCTATAAAAATTTAGCATCAAAAACCAGCCAGTTTCTTTTCTTCAATAATTGCCGGCTCTACTTCTTCTTTTCCGGGTTTAAGAATCTCAAATGTGCCACCGTAAAATATTTCCTTAATCGGACACCAGATTGCTCTCGAAACCCAAATAACATAGACCTTGATATCATTAAAACACAAGATCATTACTGGAAAGAAAAACAATATAAATAGGGTACCAAACAAAACGCCATAGGCAAGTGATATCACCATAGGTATGATAAATTGAGCCTGAAAACTCTTTTCCAAAATCAAGGGAAACAAACCTGCTACTGTAGTAAGTGAAGTCAAAAGTATGGCTCTGAAACGAGCCGTTCCGGCATCATTGGCGGCATCCAGTACATTCATGCCTTCTTTGAGATTCCTGTTGTATTTGTCCAGCATTACCACTGCATCATTTACAATCACTCCTGAAAGTGCCAGCATGCCATAGATACTAATAAAGGAGACCACAGCATCATGAAAAAAATGTCCAAATATGGCGCAAGCCCATCCCAGTGGCAACAGCAGCAATATCAAAGTAGTCTGATAAAAGGATCTGAAGTTGAGGGTAATAAAAATAAGCATCAGCAAGATGACCGGCCCCAAAACTGCAAGAAATGAATCTACCTGATTAGCACCGCTTTTAGACTGCCCTTCGAATGTGTATTCCATACCGGGATATTTAGCCAACAACGGCGGCAAAACATCAGCACTAAGTTTTTCCAATATTGGATCCAAAGTAGTCTTTGATGTGGCAAGTTCCGCCGACACTCTGATTTCACGTTTGCCATCAAAATGGTTAATATTCGTTATCCCACGATTGATTTCATAGTCAACCAATTCGGTCAAAGGATATTCGATACCATTTGTCCGTTTGATTTTCATAGACTCTAGTTGAGAAATACTGTACCTATCCTCTTTTGGAAACCTCACCCAAATCCTTACTTCATCCGTACCTACAATCAACCTCTGCACTTCTTCTCCAAAAAATCCCTGACGGATCTGCCTTGTAATTTCTTCGTGGGTCAAACCCAAATGGTAAGCCAGAGGCTTCAATTCCAACTCCAATTCCCTCTGACCGGCCGAGGCATTGTCTGTGATGTCACGAAGGTCAGGCATGCCTCCCATGATGTCTTTGATCTCGGTTTTTATCTTTTCCAGATCATCAATGTTCTTACTTTTCAACGAAATAGATACTGGCTTACCCCAAAAATTAGCAGCACCAATAGTAAATTTCTCTGCTTCGGGAACATTACCTATTTTTTCCCGAATCATACCTCCCAATTGAAGGCCGGAAATATTGTTTTCATCCAGATTTTCAAATTCTACACCTACACTTCCTGCATGGCTACCCGTAGTGATCCTGTCAGAAGATGCCCCTACAGACATATTTACTTTGGCTATAATCGAATCTTGTATTGTTCCATCGGCAAGCAATTCCTGATGCAACTCCCAAATTTGCTTTGAAAATTGCCGTAAATATCTTTCTGTAATGTCTTCATGTGTACCGGGTTTCAATACAATATCAACATTTATATCATCTATTGGAGGACGACTAAAAGGGGTGAATTTGATGATACCTCCGGCAAATAAGCCCATTACTAATATGATAAACACCAAAGGCACTGTAAAAGAAACCCACCTATGTACCAACAGTCTTCGAACAAATGGCCCATACATTTTATACCTGACAAAATCTATGTATTTCTCCATACCAGACCTAAAACTATAGTACCAGCCTTTTTTATTCCCCTCCGACAAGACCCATTTATGAGCCAGATGAGAAGGCAAAACAAAAAATGCTTCAATAAGAGAGAATCCCAAACAGGCAATTACCACAATTGCCATTTCTTTGGTGAAACCATTATTATCAAGATATATCAAAGGCAAAAAAGCAACTATGGTAGTAGCTACAGAAGTGAACACTGATGGCACCATTTCCAATGTACCATCAATAGCGGCCTGAGAAGCTGTTTTTCCTTTTTTAAAATGAGTGAATATATTTTCTGCTATTACAATACCATCATCCACCAGTATTCCCACTACCAAAAGCATTCCGGTGAGCGTGAGCATATTGATAGTAATACCAGCCAGATCTCCGATGATAAACATTCCAAAGAATGAAATAGGAATGCCCATTGCTACCCAAAATGATAACCTTAGGGAAAGAAAAAATCCTAAAGTAAACAACACCAAAAACAGACCCGTTCCAAAATTTCTCATCAACAGATCTAACCGTTGATTTAAGATGGTGTTGAAGTCAAAATTTGTTCGTAAAGTTATATTGGAACTATTGGCATTAAATTCCTCTATATAGTTGTCAACATAACTAGAAATCTTTTCAATATCTTCTTCCGGCAATTTGCTAACCGATATACTTAGTGCTCGCTTCCCATTCCAAAAGTATTTGTTTGGTACATCTGCAAATTGAAATTTGACATTGGCGATAGTACCCAGCAACAGCTTGGTTCCATCAGGATTTGCCCTGACAATAATCTCTTCCAATACTGTGGGATCAAATTCCTTGGCATTGGCTCTGATGCGTATTTCTTCGTTAGAAGTTTTTATAGTTCCTCCTGAAATATCAAGGTTGTTTTGTCTTACAGCACTTGCAACATCTGCAAATGTCAACCCGTATCTCCTCAAGTCCTGTTCTTTTACTTCAATGGAAATTTCCAGATTGGAAAAACCGGAAATCCTTACCTGAGAAATAACACCCGACTGTAAAAAATCATCTTCTATTTGCTCTGCTGCCTTCTTCAGATCAAACAGCGACACATCTCCGGTAAGTGAAAGGAAAGTTGCCCCGGAGGTGGATTTTTCTTTTACCACTATAGGTTTTTCTGCCGAAACCGGAAATGAATTGATTCTATCTACTGCATTTTTTACCTCAACCGTTACTTCCTCCAAATCATAATCTTTTTTGGATCTGATACTGATGATGGCTGAGTTTTCAGAGGAAACCGAACTTACTTCCTCAATTCCTTCAATCCCCTTTATGGCTTCTTCAATTTTTATAGTTACTCCCTCTTCCATTTCTACGGGAGCGGCACCCGGATAATTCACCGATATGGTAATCTCTCTCGGTTCTCTTTCAGGAAAAAAAGACTTCTTCAAATTGAGTGTATAGGATCCGATACCACCAATGATTGCAATAAATATGATGGTATTTGCCCAAATCGGAAATTTTACAAAAAAGGTAATTACAGCTCTCATGTCTTATCCTTTTATGATTTCTACTTTCATGTTTTCAGAAGCATTGGAAGGCATATCGGTCACCAATACATCTCCGGTTTCCAACCCACTAATCACCGCCGAATTCTCATTCAACTTATGAATTTTAATCTGCCGTGTTTTGAGTACACCACCTTGAACTATAAAAACCTCATCCTTATTCTTAATAATACTCCTTGCAACCCTGACAGCTCCTTCTACTTTCTTACCAGGGATGGAAGCCATCAAAAAAGATCCTTCACGTACATCACTGCTTTTTTTATTTTTCACTGTAATAAATACACCTATACTTTGAGTGTTGGCATCAACAAAGTCGGCAATTCTCGATACCCTTCCTTCCCATTTCTGATATGTTGGAGCTTCTGCAATCACTTCTACTTTTTTACCAATTTCCACAAAATTGATATCCCTCATTTCACAAGCAATTTCCAGCTCTAACTCATCTGTCCGAATCAGTGAAGCCACGTTCGCTCCAGAATTTACTACCGTCCCTATCTGCAGATTGACAGCTTTAATACTGCCATCAAAAGGAGCATATATTGTATATTTTTTTAGGTTTTCCTCGGCACTTTTGATAGCATAATAGTCACTAAGTATATTTTTTGTAGCCAAAAACGTTTTTTCTTTCGATGATGCAGCATTAGGAATCAGGGGTATGTTTTCATCCAGTTCGATCTGATCAAAATACTTTTGCCAGGTATTATAACTACCAGAAAAATCTATTTTCAAATCCGGCAATACAGAAGCAAGAGTATTCAAAAACCTGCTTTTTTGAGCTTTTAAGTCCAGTTGCTGCTCTTCGCTATAGATTCGATACAATAGTTGACCCTTCTTGAAACTTTGTCCCTCCTTCAAAGGTACGTTTCCTTCGATCAACCTACCTCCCACTTCAGCTATCAGGTTAATGCTCTGAGAAGATACCACTCTGCCATAAGCTTCAATTGTTGTTTCTACAGTTTCAGGCTCAAATTTCTGTGCTTTCACATAATTCTTTGCCTCAGGCATCTTTCTTTGAGGTGGGTCTTTTTTCTGGCTTGCCAAAACTGTAAAAAAATAAAGAGCACCACCAAGGATAACAATCACAAGGATAAGTGAGATAAGTTTTCGGTACATTTTAAGGATATAAAAAGTTGTTCATTAACTACCTGCAAATAACATCAATTGTTACGTTTTTAGATTACTTTTTTTGATAAACGGAAAAGTTCTGCACAATTTATAAGGGAAAATCAGGAGGTTTTTCTTTTTCGGTTTTTATCTGATATTCGGGAACGGTTTGCCATTCCTTCCGTATAAGGTGGTTGTCACTAACCAGCTCAAATGCCACAAATAGAAAAACACAAGTCAGAATTCATATTATTGTCACTGTGGCTTTTAATGTTTTCATCGAGCAGTCAGTTCTTAATCATCTCTCCCATTTTATCTCAAATCGGAGAACAACTCTCAATCCCGGATGCTCTTCGAGGTACACTCATTACGGCTTATGCCCTGACACTGGGAATAGTTGCCTTGCTCACCGGGCCAATCTCCGATCGTATCGGGCGTAGAAAAGTACTGCTAATTGGAAGTGGCGTTTTGGCTGTATCTCTCGCTTTGCATCAATTAGCATTCGATTATACTTCCATACTAATCATGAGGATTCTGTCCGGTTTTGGAGGTGGAGTGCTTACAGGATCGTGTGTGGCATATATAGGTGACTACTTTCCAAAAGAACGCCGGGGATGGGCCAATGGTGTGATCGCAACTGGTAGTGCAGCAGGACAAATTTTAGGCATTCCTGTCGGTACAATTGTCTCAGAGATGTTTGGTTTTTATGCTCCTTTTCAATTTTTTGCTGTCATCATGTTTATTTCGTTTTTCATGATTCTATTTTGGGTACCTCAACCAAAAGTAGAGCTTGCCAATTGCAGTATCAAAATTGGCGATATAGTCAAAGATTATTTTTCTATCCTTAAAATAAAATCAGTAAAAACCATTGCCCTGGGTTACTTGCTCATGTTTTTGAGTGTAACAGTATTTATAGTGTACTTCCCTACCTGGCTGGAAAACGAATACAATGCATCCAGTGTTGACATTGCCCTGCTATTCTTCATTGGTGGATTGGCCACCATTTTTTCCGGCCCTCTCGCAGGCAAAATATCAGATAGATCAGGTCGAAAAAGCATCATCATCATTTCTAATCTTCTTCTTGGATTAATCATGTCCATTTCTATCTTTTTTCTTGATTTTGGAATAGAATTCTCATATCCTGTCTTTTTTATTATCATGCTGTTGGCTGTTGGCAGAATGATCCCTTTTCAGGCACTGGCATCTGAGATGATTGACGACAAATCCCGGGGAAGAATGATGGCTCTGGTTATTTCTGTGGGACAAATCGGTATGGCAATTGGGTCTGCCATTTCCGGTTATGTTTATACGGAATTCGGTTTTTTCGGAAACGCCATCATTGGCGCAATTGCCTCTGTAGTAATGGCTGTTTTGATAAACAAATACATTTCTGAACCGAAAATGGTGCTGAAAAATGAATCTGTCTGATCATTCTTCTTACTCTAATTAAAAATAGCTCGCAAATCCAAACTGAAATCCTGCTGTTTTCACTGTCGGATTTCCAAGAATATCCCTCTCCCAGTGTCTTCTGTAGTTGGCTTTAAGTAAAGTATTTTTGGAAAACCGCAAACTCAGGCCAGGCACAACTGCCAATATATCATCGAAAATATTCCCATTAATTTCTTCGAATTTCCCCTTGTTGTAATCGACATATTCAAATCTGAAAATTGCATTAAGTGTCATGCCATTCCAAGAAAGAATCCGACCTTTTTTTATTGGGTAAATCAAATCCAGGTGCATGCCTACCTGATCAGAACCAAACTGCTGCCCATAGGACTCTGGTACATCCACATAGGAAATAGCAGCTTCCCCAAGGATCGTCAACTCTCCAATGCCTCCATTGTAATCCAAAGCGATCAGAGATGCCCTTCTTTTTTCATCGATGATCATTCCATCCAGTTTGAAGGTATTATATATTCCTGTGTAACCAGAAAGACCTACTTCACCCATCACCTTATTCTTTAGCGCAATCCGTCCCGTGAGCGAAGGTATTCCATTGTTGTCTTCAGCAAGCATCTCTTCTGATTTTCCTGCTGCCAGCAACGTACGGCTGGTTTCATTGGTGATAATTCCCTCTTGCAATCCATTAACCAAATAAGCTTCGTAAGTAAAAATATTTCGCTTGAGTGGGATTTTACCATAAAACCCCATCCCTATCTCAGAAAGTGTGGCAGGAATGACAGTAGTAGAAACCAACGGCCTGTCTATAAAATCCCACTTTGGCCCGTCATGATTTTGATTGAAATAACCCACAGGAGGAAGTAATATCCCCATTCTAAATACCAATGCCGGATCAATTTCAAAATCTATCAATGCAGTTTCCAAAGCGATCTCCTCTGTGCCATGCTCAAACTCCAATTCGGAGATAAACTTCACCCTTTCGTGTAAAGTGGCATATAAAAAAATATTGAATCGTCTCATTTCCATACTAAATCCATCCGATACCCCATCGGTACTGAAATAATTGGTGTTGCCTTCCAGGTAACCTCCAATGGCGGTATTCACCTTTCCTGCCTGTCCATTGAGTACAAAAGGGCGAGTAAAAATAGCCTCAAGGTTGGTGTAATTCGTGGTGTCGCTTTTTTGTGCCTTTACGTACGACATGGTACATACTAACACCAATATTATTGTATATTTTTTCATCCTTCTACTGGTGATCTTGTTACGATATAAAAATATTTTTAGCATCTGTAGTCACCTGAAACTTCTTCAAATCCTCTTCTGCAGGCCCTTCCAAAACTTTCCCTGTATTTGCAAATTCGCTTCCGTGACATGGGCAATGCAATTGATCTGCAAAAGGCTGTACTTCACATCCTTTGTGGGTACACTCCATCAACAAAGCCACATAATTTTCTCCTGAGAGCCTACACAAATAAATAGGTGCAGGCAATCGCTCATCCTTTATCAATACATAATTTGGCTCAAATGGAAAATCGAGTTTCCTAACTATAATCTGGTTGTTAGCTACAGTATGAGGAGCATATACTACCGAACTACAGGAAGTCAAAATAGATTGACCTATCATGCAGGATAGTCCTACAGTCCCACACTTTTTTATGAATTTTCTTCTTTCCATATTACAATGATTCAAGAAATTTGATCAGTGCCATTTCATCAGATTCGTTTAATCCCGCAAATGTGTTTTTTGAGGTTTCTGCTTCTCCTCCATGCATTAAAATGGCCTCTTCCAGACTTTTTGCTCTACCATCATGCAATAAGAAATATGTTCCTCCCTGTACATCTTTTGATAACCCTATACCCCAGAGTGGTGGTGTACGCCATTCGGAGGTTAAGGCTGTCCCTTCGGTGTAGCCATCGTCCAATCCTGATCCCATGTCGTGCATAAGCAAGTCGGTATAAGGATGGAATTCCTTTTCTGACAATACTGAAATGCTATTGAAGGCACTAAGCAGGGTTTGTTTGTGGCATGCTTCACAGCCAATGTCTTTGAATATTTGCTCCCCTGTCAAGACCTGTGGGTCATCTTCATTCCTTCGAATAGGTGATTTCAAGGTAGATAAATAAAACACAAGGTGGTTTACCTTTTCTGTGCTTACTTCTGGATCAGGAACGTCAGCCAGTTGAGCGTCTGATTCCAGGTGATTTATTGGGTCTTCTGTGTCAAATTCTGTGGTCACTCCCATATCTTGTTTATATGCACCTACGGTTTGAATGAGTAAATTGATAGCTCCTGCTTTTTTTCCAAAACGACCAATATACCTTCCTTCAGAATCAGGAATATGTATGTCTAATGGGGTGAAATAAGCTGGTGGTACTTGATAATTCGGAACTCCCGAAATACCATCAGAGTCTAAATCGTCAGGATCGGCCATATCGAGGATGGTCTGATCAGAAACTGCCGCCAACAGACCAAGCCCGGTAACAGCAGGAGCAGTAAACCTGGAAATTCCAGTGGCACTAGAGGGAATTGTTTCTGGTATAAAACCTGGAATGGATCTGTTTTGCAGTTGAGGCCCACCTTCCTCAATCATATGATCAAATACTCCTCCGTTCATTTTACCAAATCGGGTCAGTGTATTGGTTGGATGCCCCTTCCCATCTCCAGGATGACATTGGGCACAAGAAGCAGTAACGAAATAAGGCCCCAAACCCGTTCCTGGGACAAATACTTCTCCGAAGGCATCATCTCCTTTGATAAATGTAGTCAGTTGCGCTTGACTCAACCCTTCCATTGGGCCATCTAGCAATTCGTTTTCCGCAGGTGCAGAAGTAAAGAATTCACTACAAGACCACATCAAGGGCATTATCAGAAGAATGACAATCCAAGTATTCTTTATCATTTTTATATTTTTCTAATTATATATTTAGATATATAATATTTATTTATTTGCAATATTATGTAATTATTTTTAGATTAATCTAAATTTAAAACAAAAAAAATAGAACGCCATAAGTCAAAAGGTTAAACGGACGAAAGGATCGGCTTTTACATTACCGGCAAACAATAGCCTAAAACTTATCAAATACTCATAAATTTGCGGCGTGGAAACAGTTGCGAAATTAAAAGACCTGAGAAAGGCGAGTAAAGAGGATTTGGTTGATTTTTTTAAGTCAATAGGAGAAAAACCTTTTAGGGCAAAACAGATCCAAGAGTGGTTGTGGAAGAAATCTGCTACTTCCATAGATGAGATGACCAATCTTTCTTTGAACACTCGAAACAAATTGAAGGAAGAATACACCATTCTCCCCATCGCTACTGCCAGCCAGCAAATAAGCAATGATAAAACGATAAAATCTGCGTTCAAACTACATGATCAGCACCTGATTGAGGGCGTACTGATACCAACAGACGACAGGATGACTGCCTGTGTTTCTTCTCAGGTAGGCTGCTCATTGAGTTGTACTTTTTGTGCTACTGGCTATATGGATCGGTTGAGAAATCTGGATGCATCCGAAATCTACGATCAGGTAGTAGCCATCAGAAAACAAGCAGAAGAAAACTACAATGCACCGCTAACCAACATTGTATATATGGGCATGGGTGAACCATTGCTCAACTACAAAAATGTACTTGAATCTATAGATCGTATTACTTCTCCCGAAGGGCTAAACATGTCACCCAAACGGATAACAGTATCTACAGCGGGTATTGCCAAAATGATCACCAAACTGGCAGACGATGAAGTGAAATTTAATCTGGCACTTTCCCTACATGCTGCCAACGACGAGAAAAGGAATACCATCATGCCGATCAATGAAAGCAATACGCTGGATGTATTGTCCAAGGCACTTCAGTATTTTTATAAGAAAACTGGAAACAGAATCACATTTGAATACATTCTTTTCTATAATTTCAACGACTCGTTGAAAGATGCCGAAGAGTTATACAGATTTTGGAAGAAAGTACCTGCAAGGATAAACATCATAGAATACAATCCTATCTCTGAGGCACAATACACCAATACAGATCCACAGACTTTGGAAAAATTCAGTACCTATCTGGAACAAAAAGGAGTGAATGTGAACGTACGCAGAAGCCGGGGTAAAGACATTGATGCAGCCTGTGGTCAGTTGGCAAATAAAGGTTAAAGAGGTTATTATATTTTACTTAAGGGAACTCAACGAATCCCCTTAAGCTTTGATTCTATTTCACCTGGCAGGTACGTACGCTCCTTTTAGTTTTAAAGAATACACCGATTTATACGACTCGGGGTTTTCAAAAAAGGAATCCAATTCGCTTCTGGTTTCTGATTCGACAAACGCCATCAAAGGTTGATCTACCTGAAACAGTTTACCAATGGACTTCACTATTTTTTTGTCCCAGTCCTTATAGTAAGTATCAAAATCATTTGGCCCGATCGTTTTGCGACAACCGGATTCTCCGCATAACAATACCATATCGCTTTCCAGATTAAATATCCCGTATTCGTCTGTGATTTGCTCTCCCTTTTTGATGTCCCGAATGGCTATTTCAAATCCGTACCCTGTACTTATCGTATTGCAGTTACAGCAATGGTTAACATACTTGGCAAAATCCCAACTGACAATCCTGTCACCGTTTTGATCCATATATGAATACTTGTCGATCATCTCTTTAACGTCATTGGAATGCATAAGGTAGTCGGTGGGAGAAATGACCAACTCTAAACTATCTTTTACATATACAATCGTTCCTTCAGGAATGTCTTGTGTGGCAAAAACACCGTAACCTACAGTGTCCTGGATGTATTTTAGTTCTGTGTTTGGATGAATCATCTTAAAAATTCTGTCTGTTAGATTTAGTCAATATTTAATGGTGAAATAACAACAACTCTTTTTTCGTAAAATGTTATACCAATAATAATCTATAGGTTCGAATAAATATGTATCTGATAAACAAAAAAATATTTTTGTTTATCAGATAATTGACCTGAGCTAATTTTCATTTTTTTCAAAACATTAGAATATAGACTCAATATTGTCATCAAAACCATCAAAGAACAAAATGCAATGGATTATGCTTTCTTCTACAATGGATAATACCATAGCATTCGAAAACGCAACAAAAAAATTCCCGAGTGTTCTTTAATAAAAAAACCATATAATATTGAAGACCATGACAAAATCGTGAAAAAATTCTCTTGGCATTATCCATTTAGATGGTTCAGGTCATGACAGAGATGCCCAATTTATAGATAACATATTACCATATAAAAAAGCTTTGTTCGCCAATGCACCCCGGATCTGTAGATGATGATGCAATCACCTCTGTAAAAGCTTATGATTCTATTATCGACAATGAAGTAAACATCATTCAAACTGACCATCCAAAGCTGCTACCCGACCATTTAAAAACACTCTATAAGCATAATTAATACTCTATTACTATCTTACAGTCTGAAATTTTAGAATAAAAACACAAATAAAATCTTCAAATAGTTTTATATCCTTTAAATTAATGAGGTGTAATTGGTGTTGTAGAGTAGAAAAGATATGATAGCTCCGAAAGAACATGATAGGGAAAAGGAAAGGAGAAAAGAACTTGAATCTTATTCCATTCTGGAGACACTATCTGAAACCGACTATGATAACCTTACAGCCATAGCAGCCGAAATTTGTGGCACTCCTATATCCTTGGTGAGCCTTTTAGACGATAAAAGGCAGTGGTTCAAATCCCACCACGGAATAGATGCAACCGAAACACCTAAGGAATACGCCTTTTGTGCCCACGCAATAAATGACCCAAGTGATATTTTTATTATTCAGGATGCACGAAAAGACCAACGATTTTATGACAACCCATTAGTAACAGGAAACCCTCATATCATCTTTTATGCAGGAGTACCTCTATTAAGCGACAATGGGTTGCCTCTTGGCACCCTCTGTGTCATTGATCAAAAACCAAAGCGCTTAAATCAGGGACAAAGAGCTTCATTAATGGCACTATCTTCTCAAGTAATGAACTTACTGAAGCTTAGAAAAAATAAAATACAACTGGAAAAAGCACTAGAAAATCTGGAAAAAAGAAACGAGGAATTAGGACAATTTGCAATGATAGCTGCACATGACCTGAAGGCTCCTTTGAATATCATATCCGGTATGATAAAAATATTTACCAAAAAATATGGGTCAATTGTTGATCAAAAAGGAATGGAACTTCTGGAGTTGGTTACTTCTTCATCTGACAAACTTAAAAGACTCATTGAAGGGTTGTTGGAACACAGCAGATGTGAGAAAAAGATAAGCAAACAATATTCAACCATTGGAGTAAAGTCACTCATAGACGAAGTGTCCGGTTTGTTTTCTTTTGATGAAAAAAATAGTATTACCCTTCGATCATCACTAAAAGAAATATATACTAACAAAACAGCAGTAGAGCAAATCCTCATTAATCTAATTGGAAATGCAATCAAATACAGTAACGAAGACTCTGTAAAAATCGAAATTGGAGTTTTCGAAAATGAAACCCATTATGAATTTTATGTGCAGGACGATGGATGGGGCATAGCTCCAGAACATGTTGATAAAATATTCCAAATATTTGAAGTAGTGACACCTAAGGATAAATATGGCCAGGTTGGCAATGGAATTGGCTTAGCCACAGTTAAGAAAATAGTAGAGGCACTAGGGGGAACGATCCGTGTAGATTCTGAGCTCAACAAAGGCTCAACATTTATATTCACACTCAAAAAGAGTAAATAATTCAGCATAGAAATATGATACAATCATCAAACAATAACATACCGATTTATATAACACTATCATCTTTCGATTTTAAATTAGTGACATCCGCTTAAAAATGTGATTAGATTTAATCTTCTTGGAAAAATACAATAGTGGAGATTTGACTCTCCACTAAAGTTTATGATGTTTGAGTTACCACACTTAGACATCATGAGTAAAGATAGAAATTTGAC
>NZ_JBDKWG010000069.1:0-20562 GCF_040151475.1 Reichenbachiella sp. MALMAid0571
TGTGTTTGAGTTTATAGAAATCTGGTACAACCGTAAAAGAAAACACTCATATCTAGGGTATAAAACCCCCGAACAATATGGGAAAATTAATTGTTCAATATGCGCTTAACTTTTTGTCCGGTTTTTTGTTGTAAGTCCAACCTGCTGTTAAAGACTTCTCTGGTGCATTAAATGTAGCACTTGCCCGTTCTTCATTAATCTGTGATGCAGTAAGGCCTGATTCAATACTCGGCAATACGTTTGACCTTGCAGACTTCACACGTACCTTGCTTCGCTCTATATCTTGGTAACTGATTTGAATACTAAGATTTGATGCTAAAGATTTTTCCGCAATCTCTTCAAAGGAATACGATCTGACCGCTCCCTCATCATCTCCAATAATCGTAGCTGTTAAAAGCACCTCAAAAGGAATAGGGAGCTCTATTTTTCTAGCCGTAGCAATATTGACATACAGGTTATCTTTAGTATCCAGCGTCACGGACATAGATGAAAGATCCGATCCCGTTGCAATTCCATCAATCATGATGGCCAGTTTTCTAATCACCTGCTGCAGGTCATTTTCATTGGTCATCGATCCAAGCACACCATAATCCATCAGCCTGGCGTTACCAGAGAATGTTGGGATTTTCCGCTCATTCAGTTCAATGATCAGATGTCGAATCTGTGATTCGGTTTGACTAAGAAGCACTGTGAAATAAGCCGCATCTGTTTCTGCTGGTAATTGACTGAGCACCTTCTCCATATTGGTACCAACAGGAATGATGGATAGTTCGGTATTCAATTTTCTGGAAAGCGAATCAATCAGATTTCTTTCATTTTGTGCGCTGACCGTTGATACTGCTTTCTCATCGACAAATACAGCCACATGACTGAATTCATGAATATTGTGAAATGTTTCCAGCTCTTTTTCCAGGTTGCGTGTTGGCCAGATATAGGTGAAATTCCGTTTACCTGAGGTTCCATTTGCATAAGGAATTTCCTGCAAACCTGGGTCGATAATTCCTAAAGCAATAACAGGTGTAGAAAGGTCATTCGCCGATGAGAGGCTTTTAGCACTTATACTTCCTAATGCAATGACCAGATCAACCTGACCATCTAATTGATCATACGACCTTTGAGCGGACTCATTATCGACAATTCCAAAGGAGGTCGCGCCCAAACTAACTTTTCGAGCCGCGCCTGTCGTCTGATCAATCTCGTGAATCATCTGGTCTATGATTAATTCGAGATTAGTGGATTTCTCAAAATCCGAAATCACACCAACTTTGAATGGTTGTGCCCACACCGGAGTAATGCACACGAGCAAGACAAAATTTACTATAAACTTCATAGCTTAGATATATGGAGTGTTCAATTAATTGACTTTCGTCCATTCGAGATTTGTGGATACGAACCTGGCAGTGACCTCAAGAAGCAGTTTATTTCCTTCCACCTGACATGCTACATCCAAGAGCCTTCCTCTCTTTTTAGAATAGATTTTACCAACCCATTTTTCATTTTCATACTTCAGATTGAGTACTTCGATTTCCGTGTTTCGCTCTCCTTCCGGGTTGATAGGGTTTCCTATGTATCTGTCATCTACTTTATAGATTTCTACTTGTGCTTCTTGCGTCTCCCAGGTTGCAATGATTTCATCTTGCTGATCTTGAGCAAAAAGGTGAGTTGATACGACACATAAGGTAATTGTGAATAAATGCTTAATAATTTTCATGATTGTTTGTTTTTGATTTCGATGCGAAAGTATCGCCACCTCCAACCCTCATGAAAAAAGATTTACGAACCACCAGCATAAATGAACCAAATGGTCATTGTGATGAACAAAGCCTTCTAATTATCAAAATGAAACTTTCATGCGACGAAATCATCATTTCGTTCATTTGCTCATGTTTCCATAAAATCTGAGTATATTATTGCATGATGAGTCAAGCATTATCGAGAACAGAACGATTCCTTAAAGTAGGGCCTAACCTACTGTGGTTCGGTATTCACGCTGCTATCAGTTTAGTACTGATCTTTCAGCGAAGTGGAGCGGAAACCATTTACTATTTGGTCACTTATGTCTTTTTTGGCACGCTGATTATTTGGTTTTTTGGATATAGGATATTCCCCCAATACTTATCAAGAGAGGGCAAAATTGACAGAAGGTTGGGTATTCTGATTGGTATCAATATGCTGTTTTTTGTTAGCGGAATATATGCGCATACATTTATGGCCGAGGCACTGGAATTGACACAAGTAAGAGAAGATTACGCTCCCAAGTCAGTCAGAATAATTTTATGGGTATTGATGGTTTTTCTGGGGATCATTTACATGGCGAGCACTAGAGTAGCACGTGTCTATTATCAGAATGCAATCCAGAAGATTGAGCATAAAACCCAAAGAGTTGAAGCAGAACTGAAATTATTGAAAAGTCAAATAAGCCCGCACTTCCTCTTTAATACACTCAACAATATTTATGGATTGGCATACCTGAAAGATGAAAGAGCTGCTGTCATGATTTCTAAACTTTCCAAGCTACTTCGTTATTTGCTTTACGATTGTGATCAGCCTAAAGTACGGTTAGCTAAGGAAAAGGACCTGATAGAAAATTACTTGAGCATACAGCTCCTTAAACATGAAGATGCTCAGAACGTAGATTTCTACCATGCGGGAATTGCTCAAGGCAATATGATTGCGCCCATGATTCTTATTAACTTTATCGAAAACTGTTTTAAACATTCTGACCTGGAAAGCAATCCTCAGGGATGGATCAAAATCAGCATGGAAGTAGAAAACAACGAACTTAATTTTCGAACTGAAAATACGATTAGAGAAGACGTTGCGGAAATTCCAATGGAACGTAAAGGAATCGGACTGACGAATTCATTGAAATTGTTAGAAGCAAATTATCCAGGGAAACACAAAGTGGAGATAACCAGAGAAAACCACATTTATCAGCTAGATATAAAAATGACATTATGAGTTTAAAATGCCTTATAGTCGATGATGAAAATATCGCCCGAAAAATTCTTTCGGATTATGTGAGTAAAGTTCCGGAGTTAGAATTGGTGGCATCCTGTAGTTCTGCGTTGCAGGCACTCAACTATATTAAACAGAATAGCATAGATATTTTGTTTCTCGACATTCAAATGCCGGATTTGACGGGACTTGATTTTTTGAAAATATTACCAAACAGGCCAGCCACCATCCTAACTACTGCCTATTCTGAGTATGCTGTTCAGAGCTATGAATTGGATGTGGTAGACTATTTACTAAAACCCATAGATTTTGACCGATTTTATAAGGCTGTGACTAAAGTACTCTCCTTAAAAGATGCTGTCGTTGATCATCCACCAAATGTGACCTTACCACAGCAGACAGATAAGCTGTTCATCAAGGCTGACAACAAGATCATTAAAATCTCATTCAATGAAATCATTGTCATTAATGGAGACGGGCCTTACGTGCAGATTTTTACCGTTGATGGTCGTAAAATCATGTCGTTGCAATCTATGCATAAGTTAGAGGAATTACTTCCTAAGAATTTTTACAGAATTCATCGCTCTCATATAGTTAACATCGACCATATAGATAGCATAGATGGTAATACGATTAGATTAAAAAATCAGACTGCCATATTGAGCAAAAACAAACGGGACGAATTTCTAAAGCTGATCGATCAGCTCAACTTGTTGGGAGATTGACTTTTTAATTATGATAGTTATTTAGTAAAATAAATTAGGGCATTACACCTCATGGCCGGGTTCTCCACAGTACACGCCTGCCCGTCCGAAGTGCCCACACGGAGGCGGGGTACTTTGCTACGATCCCTAACACTATCGCCCCAGAGCATATTTACCTGTCCGAAAGGCAGGCTTCAGTGATGAAAATGCACATTTACCCTGCCCTAACCCATTTTTTAAAACCCTAAAGCATAGTCTGCCTGCCCGAAAGCCCACTACGCTTTCCCTAGAGCATATTTACTCGTCCGAAGGCGGGCTTTAAAAATCCGAGAGCACACTTTCAATTCCCCAATGAACATTTATCCGTCCGAAGGTGGACTTCACGATCCCCTACGGACACTCTAATTTCCCCAACTCACACTTATTTCCCCTCGTTAAACACTAAAATTAAAAACATGCGTTATTATTTGGATTATTTATAATTTGTATAACCTTTTAAATTTTAGTGAAATGGCTACAAAAACGCTCACAGACAAACTCGAATCTTCCCGTGTCCTGATCTTCAATAGTCGGGATGCGGAAGTGGCTGCTTTACTCGATTCTATGGGAATTGATACTGCCTACATTGATGAAGGAGAAGCCCTTTACAATGAAACCATCACACTGGTAGACCAGCAAAAGAAGGAATACCAGGAACAAAACCTTGCCTACGACAAATTCTATGTTGAAAAGGACACTGCCGAGGCTAACTACAAGCGCACGTTGAAACTGGTCAAAGTCCTTTCCCGTTCCGATAACGATTTACAGAACCGATTAGGCCTTCAAAATGGAAAAGTCTATGCCATTGAGCAGTGGATCGAAGGTGCCACTGATTTTTATAACCGTCTGTTGAATGAATCTGACTTTTTAACCAAACTGGAGAAATTCAAGGTCACTACAGATCAGCTTAATGCCGAGAAAACTGCCATTGATAACTTAAAAGAGCTTCGCAATCAGGCTGTAGTAGAGAAAGGCCAGGCCCAGGAAGCTACCCGCCTCAGAAATGAAAAACTGGACGAATTGGACGACTATTGCACTGAGCTAAAAGCCGTGGCAGAAATAGCCCTTGAGGAAAAGCCTCAGTTGTTGGAGAAGATTGGAGTAGTGGTTCCTTCATAATCATTCTTTACACCGTCATTCCCCGGCCCTGTCCCGAACTTGTTTCGGGATCTACGGGGATTCTTTTTTCCCTACCCGTCTTCCACACACATCCCGCCATAGCGGGAAGAGTGTTCCAGCCTTAAGGTTATTGTTCGAATATTTGTCATTCTTATTCAACTCCTTAACACCCTGACCCTTCTTCCTCCTGCCCCACCAGATGATGAAACCAGTAACGGGTAAACTTGTGGATATAAGACTGGCAAAAAATGCCAGTATTTTACCGGGTAAACCGAAAATGGCTCCCACATGAATATCGTAATTGTAGGCATAAACTTTCTCTCCGTTGGTTTTGTTTTCCCAACTATCAATCTTCAAGAGTTCACCTGTGTATTGATCAAATTCAAGACTTACAGTTTGAGTAGGATCATCATAGGCTACATATGCACCTAAAGTGCGTAAAGAATCTTGTCGTAAAAAAAACAGATAACGATCTGCTTTAGGATAATTGATTCTTGAAAATTCATGAACTTTGTCTATAGGGTGTAGAATTGTTGTGCTGTTTGGATTAGATTGTACACGTTCGTGCGTATGTTCAATGATTTTCCCACCATTAGCCACCCATTGTACACTATCATTAAACCAACTATAGGCCCAAACCAAACCTGTTAGGGCTATAAAAAGAGCAAGAAACATACTGTAAAACCCGAGTATGTTGTGTATGTCGTAGTTTTTGCGTTTCCATTTGGTGGTGTTTTTCCACCTAAACCAAAACCTTTGTTTACGGGCTGCTTTGTTTTTAGGCCACCACAAGACTAAACCAGTGATGAGCATAATAACAAAAATTAAAGTAGCCGCAGCAGTAATTTGATGTCCAATATCGAATCTGAAAATCCAGAGATACATATGTATATCCAATACCACTCGGAAGAATTCTTTTGTAAAATCTTCCTTCTTCAATACCGTTGCGGTATAAGGGTCTGTATAGCAGTCAAACCAATACACAAATCTATTAGCAAACAGATCAGTCGCTCTGCTATTTCGCTTATTGGCTCGAAAAAGATACGATCGGGTTTTATCGTTTTTCAAATCGATAATTTGAATAGGCATATCTGGTTCTAGTGCACTTTGTGCCACTTTCAGATTATCACTTAATGGAAGAGGTTGCTGGCTGTTTGGTGCCTCTACAAACAGTTTATCCGCATACACCCAATCCTTAATTTCCTCTTCAAAGGCCAATATACATCCTGTAATGCCTAATATAAACACCACTATACCCGATGCTAAACCCAACCAAAGATGGACTTGTCCAATAAACTTTTTGAGTTTTTTATTCATTATTAAATATTGTGGAGAAAAGTAAGACCTGACAGGTTTTCAAAACCTGTCAGGTCTCAACTTGGTTTATTTGCCAGTAGGCTTTTTTACCAAAGTTTACCTAAATATCCAAAACCTCCGATTTCTATAGTCGATATTAGGCTGTAGTCTTCTAAGCTATTTTGAACAAGTATGTTAGAACTATACTCGCCTCCAACTAAATAAAATGTATTAAAATAATTCACCCCATCAATTGTAGCTAATAAATATACTTGATTATACTTATTATCAAAGCTGAAAAGCTCTGCTTCGTGTGTATTCAAATCATAAGCTACACTTTTATATTCCATTGAGCTACGAGCTGAGAAGCGATTATCAAAAGATCCAGTAAGCTCCTCCTCCGAATACAAAAAAACGTACTTGTCCTGGAAAACAAAACTTGAAGACCTAATTAAAGATGCATCAGGCAAACCATCTTCAATATCGCTTATAAAGCTATCATCAAAGGTTCCGTCAGCATTCAATTTAAGAGCAATATGAGGGTTAGGTGATGCCCCCAGGTAATGATTTATCCATGCGTTTTGGCTATTAGCAGGAACTACGTATGCATTATCTCCATCAATAAAAATTGGTGCAGTTAGCCCAATTGCTCTGTCATCTGTGTCATAGGTTAGTGCTCCGGTTGACGGATCAAAAACACCTACAGTGGCGTAAACGGGGGTAGGATAATCGCAACACGTTTGTGCTCCCCATTGAATTGGAAAAATGATTTTTCCATTATATAGTTTACCAACCGTATAAGCACTAAAATTATTCGGAATATTCAATGGGGTTACATTATGTGTTTTTGTAAGTTCCATAGTAGTAGGGTTAAATTCTACAAATACACCTTCAATCAAGTCACAAATGAATGCAGCCGTCTCTGAAACAAAAGCCACATTCGTAGAAGTAGCACCAGTGGAAGCATAACTCAAAATACCATCTACTGATACTTCCAATGTAGTTTTATCTACCTTCCATTTAGTAATTGTTTTTGAGTCACTACTTAGGGTAATTGGATATTTGCCAGCAGAATGAATACTAACATTTTGCCCTAATTCTACCGCTTGCGATAAATCTGGGTTGGTCGCTAAATCTTTAGTTACTTCTAAGTATTTTATCGTTCCATTAGGTGTGTAACTTTCTAATCCTCTTACATAAGCGGTTTCTACTTCTTCTCCACCGGGATTAGTATCACCTTCACCGTCATTACATGAGGTGATGGATGTTGAGATCGTTCCTATCAAGAGCATGGTCATCCATGCCCATCTTTTCATTGTACTTTTCATTGTGTTTTTCATTAAATTTATTATGGTCATTTTTTAAAAAATTGAGATCGATAATATCCTTTCAGTTTCATCTGGTTAAGTGAAATTCCGGTTTTCCGTTTCGCTCCGTTTCACTTCAACCGGACTGACGAGACGAGTAAAAATTGTATTGCCAAGTAATTAATTGTTTTCATATTAGAACTGAGTAGTTAGTTTTAGATAAAACGCTCTGCCGGGTCGCTGTACACCATAGAAGTCAAAGACCTTTGCATTGGTCAGGTTCTGTACTTCCAGAGTTAGTGCGGTTTGAATATTTTTAACGTTTATTTTTTGTGTGATCCCTACTGCATGTGTGAATTGGCCAGGAGTTTGTGCCTTATATTGTGCTAAGCCAGCACTTTCCCAGCCTATAAAATAGAGATGCACGTATCGCATATTCCAAAATATGGAAAGCCTGTCGCTTTTTTGAATAACATCCTCCAGCTGGTATTCTGCTCCGCTATTAGCAAAGAAGTAAGGGGTATTTGGAATACGGTCGCCCTTGAAGCTGGCAAAGGGCCCTTCATCCGAGGTATTGAAGTAAGACTGATAAGTACTGTTAGCATTGAGTGTTAGTCTTTTGACCAGATTCTTTACCCTTCCTCCCAATTCTATTCCTTGTGAGTTGGCACTCCATACGTTATCGTAAACACCAACCCCTTCTGAATTAGTTGACAGAAAAATAAGGTCATTCACCCTGCGAAGGAAGAAGTTACCCTGCACTTGCCACTCTGTTTTGGCTGTAGCCTTACTTTCTACAGTCCATTGTAGGTTTACATTGTGGCTGTTTTCAGGTTTCAACTCCAGATTTCTTCCGGTTAGCTGTCCATTTCCAAAAATTTCGTTTTGTCGTGGCAGGCGGTAGGCATATTCGTAGCTCAACTTGGTGGCAAACCGTGGGGTCCATGCATGTCGCAAGCCGGTTCCTGCTCCATAGTTGTTTACTGAACGCTCGGCCACCTGTAATCCTTCAACACTTGGATCCACTGATTCAATACGGATGCTTTGACGATAGTTTTTAGCAAAAGCTGTGATTTGGAGTTTTTCATTCATCAATTCACCGCTGTATTCCAGTCCGCTCACCAGATCAAAGAGATGGCCATCATCCAGTGCTGGATCAAATTCGCCTTCTATCAACAAGTCGTCTCCGGTGCGGTAGGCATAAGTAGGTGATACAGCTAGCTTAATGGCATGTTTTTCGGAAAGTTTATAGCCCACCTGCTGACGAACAAAGTAGTTTTGGCTTTTGGTAATCAGGTGGTCATCTTGTCCAAACTCTCCGGGTTGGTTTTGAACTCGTACGACTTCTCCATGCCAGTTGTACAGGTTACGACTGGTGTCGATGGATACACGTTCGTTGTAGTTGTAGCCTGCTTTGAGGTTGAGTTCCCATTTTTTAGTCGGGTTTGCATTGTAGTGCAGGTTTAATCCTTGCGAAAAGCTGGTAAAGCGTAAATCCCCAAAAGGATTGGCTGCCACTGCTTTGTCAATACCTAATTGGGGATAGTCAACCAAACCGGGTGACTGGGAATTTTGGACTTCATTGTTGTAGTTCCCATAGTAGCCTGCCAAACTCAACTCATTCGCCCATTTTTTGTCCCGAATGCCTACTCTGAAGTTTGTACCAAAAGCCTTGTATCCATCATGAAATCTTTTGACGGTTTCCTGCTGTAGTTGTCCTTGTTCGTTAGGGATGGCTACATCTATTTTGTAGTTATTGTCGGTATAGTCATAAAAGCCTCCCACCACCAGAAAGAGTCCGGTTTTGTCATTGGCATAATTGATACTGGCAGTTACCCTATGGGTGTTGAATGAACCCAATTGATAAGAAGCCGATCCCGCCCAGCCCTCATAAACTTCAGGAGAAGCAAGGTTTACTGCTCCGCCCAGTGCATCCGCACCAAACTGAATGGGTACTACTCCTTTGTACACTTCTACCCGCTGTATGGCATTGACGGGTACGTTGGCAATACCAAAAGCATATGGAGTGAAGTCCAGGGGAATGCCATCATAGAAAAACCGGACTTTATCTCCCGATAAACCATTGAGGGCAAATCGCGTATTAGAGCCGAGTCCTCCGGCACGTTGCACACTGATCCCTTCGGATTTTGCCATCACCTCACCCAGGTCGGCTGACTGGAGCTTCACTTCTCGTGTTTCAATCACTTGTACCGATTTTGCAGAGAGCTTGAGTGCCCGTCCTTCTGATTCGGCTGTCACTACCACTTCGTCCATTTCGGTAGTGTTTTCTTTCAGGATAATGGATCGGGTCAGCTTGTCTCCCTCCTTGAATGTGAGCGTAAATACCTGCTTTTCGAAGCTTACGCCTGAAACCTCAATAGTGTAAGTAGCAGCCTTGATGTCGGGAATAGAAAATTTACCTTGTCCATCGGTAATAGCTCCTTGCCGGGTTTCTTTCAATACCACAGTGATGCCTGGAATAGGTTCGCCTTGTGAATCCCTTACCTTTCCAATCAACGATGAAGTAGGTTGGGTCAAAGCCTCAAAGCCGGCCAGCCTGCCGACAAGACAGGTGCAGCACACCATTATAATGATAAGAAATTTCTTCACTTAGTTATCCAGTCTTGAGATGGAGAAGTCGCCTTTCGGACTGCCGAATTCGTCATAATTGATGTGGAGATAGTCGCTGTTTATCAGATTGGGTTTTTCTATCGACCCTAGCAAATAGTAGGTTTGGCGAGACTCTAGTATGAATGAAGTATTGCCAACTTGTACGCTCTTTTGTCCCATCGCACTATTGTATAATCTTAGCGTTCCATCAAACTGCAGCTTGAATACTTTACCCGGTAAATTGCCTTTAGTGCCTTTCCCACCAGAAATGTAGAGATGGCCTTTAGGAGATTTATCAACTATTGTATTGGCATTGGCTGTATTAGCTGAAAATCGCCCTCCAAAGAATGTTGCGAAAATAATGCAGGCTGCCGCAACGTATTTCACCAGCTTCTTATACAGAGGGATGACAGGGGTCTTCTCACCCGAACCAAACAATACCCCATAGAGTCTTTCACGGATGATTTGAGGTGAATTTCCTATTTCCTCTGGTGACAATACTGCATCGTCTTCAAAGGATGACATCCAGCTTTCTACCTCCTGGGCTTCCTGTGGAGTGCATAGGCCAGCGACATATTTTCTTAACAGTGACGAGGTGACTTTCATGACTTAGAGCGTTTGTTCATTGATACAATCGTACTATGACAGCCTAACCCTGAGTCAGTATAGAAAAAAATGTCTTTTTTCAGAAAAAGCTGACCAGAAGTAGTGCCAGCGTGACATAAGGCGTGAGATTTTTACGTAAATGTGCCAGGGCTTTGGTCATGTGGGATTCTACTGTTTTCTCTGAAATGAGTAATTTGGAAGCTATTTCTCTGTTGGTAAACCCTTCTTCACGGCTGAGTTGATACACTTGCCTACAGGTGCAGGGCAGTTGATCTACCAGTATCGATACTTTGTCTTGTAGCTCTGCAAAATGAAGATGATCTTCGGTACAATTCTCACGGCCACAAACGTCTTCCAATTCACAGTCAAGTGACACTGTCTCTTGTGCAACCTTACGGTAGTAGTCGATGGTTTTCAATTTGATGGAGCGAACCAGATACCTTTCAATAGACCCATTCTCATTCGTGATCAGTTTTCTTCTTTCCCAAACTGATCGAAATACATCATGAACGGCCTCTTCCGCATCTTCACGGTTTCGTATCCGGCTGTAGCAGATTGTAAACAGCTTGTTTACATTTTGCTCATATAGCCGCTTAAATCCAGCTTCCGTTCGGAAGTCGGCAGATGAGTTCTTTGAATGTATTCTACCTAAAAGACCCAAAATTGTAACGTTTTAAAAAGTGTGATCAAAGTCAAATCACTTTGTGTGATGGCGAAATTACAGTTTGCCTAACCACGAATCAAGTATTATTTAGAATTATTCTAAATAATACAGTAAAATCGCTAGAAGTAGTGACAATGCATTAACCAGTATTGCAGACATTGTATAGCCAACTCTTTAAAATGAATTGATTAGGGGTATGGTATTTAATGTTTATACCCTGAATTACCGCACACCTGCCATTCCTAAACTATTCCCGCCATAAGCGGACGAGAACCCTACCCTCAGATCGAAGCTATATTACCCCGCATCAAGTGCAGGTATTAAATAACAAAGCTGTTATTTAATACGGCTCTTGTCTATATCCAATAAAATCACCCCTATTCATATAAAATAGGCCCTTTACTACTATCAATAGCTAGCACTAGTTATTCAATATTTCACTATCAATAGCTATTGTGATAGAATTCTTTTCCGTCCATGTTTGCATATTATTTAGAATAAGTCTAAATAATATATTACTTAATCTATGTACCGATAATAAATATAAAAATGAAAAAAATATTACTTTCGATATTGTTGTTCCTGGCAATACACCAGATTCATGCGCAAAATGCAAATGGAACTGTAAATGGTAAAATAACCAAAGAAAATAGTGAACCACTATTTGGGATAAGTGTTGGCCTGAAAGGCACAAGCTATGGCTCTCCCACTGATACGAATGGCAGGTATTCTATCGCCAATATACCATCCGGCAGCTACACGTTGGTAGTTTCCGGTATAGGTTATCAGGTAATGGAAAAAGAAATCAAAATCTCGAAAAACCAAAACCTGACATTCGATTTCAAATTAAATGAGAAAAATGAACAGCTTCAGGAAGTAGTGGTTTTGGGTAGCAGAGAGGGAGACTATGTCAATGAAATATCTTCCCTGGCATCAAAATCCTCCATTTCCCTAAAAGATGTGCCCCAGGCAGTAAGCTATGTAACAAAAGAACTAATACAGGATCAAAAGGCATTTCTCATTACCGACGTGGTAAAAAACATCAGTGGTATAAACCAGGAGTCCATATCGGGAGACTATATGATCAGGGGATTTGCCGGGGGCAGTAATATTATGATCAACGGGCTCAGGATCAGTAAAGGTTGGATGCCCACACTCATCAGTAATCTGGAACGGGTAGAAGTCATCAAAGGTGCTAATTCTGCACTTTATGGCTATTCTGATCCGGGAGGTACAATCAACCGGGTTACTAAAAAACCTATGAATGTATCCAGGCAGGGAATCAGTTTCTCAACGGGTAGCTTTGGCACCATTAGATCAGAAGCTGATGTTACTGGTCCGGTTAATCAGGAAAAAACATTGCTATACAGAGTCAACCTCGCCTATCAGGATGCCGGATCATTCCGGGATTTAATGGGAAGAAAAGATATTTTGATAGCTCCTTCCCTATCTTATTTACCAAGTGAAAAAACGAGAGTGGATCTCGACCTGATATGTAGTAACATTAATGCCAGAGTAGATCGGGGACAACCGTTTATTGCCTCTACGGACGGTGAATCTCCATTATTGTCCACACCCAAATCGTTAAGTGCTACTTATGCCAACAGCTACAACAAAGAAAACACCCTGTCCTTTATCGGATCAGTCAGTCATGATTTCAGTGACCGGATAAAATTCAACAGCTCATTTATCACCTATCAATACGAGAGGGACTATCTGGAGCATCGTACAAATAATCGCTATGGTGTAGATGGCAATGGCGATGTGCTGCCTACCCTGATGGAAATGCGCTTGCAGAGAGGAGAAAGCCGAACTACCAACATCAATGCCATGTCCTATGTCAATTTTAGTATTGAAACAGGCCGGATAAGCCATCGGGCACTCATTGGATACGATTTTGCACAGCAGGTAACACCAGCCGGAGGCTGGGATACCAGGCTGGTGGGTGCATTTCGCAACGCAGATAACACTGGTGCTTTGAATTCCTACGATCCGGATCACCCGGAACTCTACCTGCTGGATGGAGATGGCAGTCCGGTACCAAACATGCCATACTTCGACCTGGTCAACCCTGATTACACACCCCAGGATATCAATGGGTATTTTACCCGTGTGACCCCAAGAGCAACGGCACTGTATTACACGCATGGCGTGTATATTCAGGATCAGATCAGGATGGGTAAAGTACAGGTACTCCTGGGCCTGAGACAGGAATTTTATAATGATTTCGAAAATTATCAGGAGGAAGATGAGAAAAAAGTACAACAAACTTCCCTGATCCCAAGGTTGGGAGCTGTTTTTAGCCTTACTGATAAAATCAACCTCTATGGTACGTATGTAGAAGGTTTCCAACCACAGAGTGCAAGTATTATTGGTGATCCGGAGATATATGGCGGCCCGTTTGATCCCCTTACCAGCAATATGATCGAATTTGGCACTAAAAGCGAATGGTTCAACAAAGGATTAACCCTTTCAGCCAGTATTTACCAGATAGAACTTAACAACGTGCTGATAAACGCCAATGATGCGATCAATCCTGATTTGCTTAAACAAAGAGGCCAGGAAAGGTCGAAAGGCTTTGAGGTTGACATCAATGGGAAGATCCTTCCCAATCTTTCTATAAGTGCGAACTATGCCTATAATGAGGCTTTAATCACACAAAGTGATAACCTGGACCTGATAGGTACTCACAAAGAATATGCGCCAGTCCAAATGGGGGGTACATGGATAAAATACAATGTTAACAAAGGGCAATTGAATGGAGCCGGAATTGCCCTGGGAAGCAATTTTGTAACCAAACAAATAACCGGAGCAGACTTTGATCTGCCGGGATATACTGTGGTTGATGCGGCATTGTTCTACCAGATTGAAAAGCTCAGGTTATCACTTAACATCAATAACGTGACGGACAAAACCTACTGGGTTGGAAGAGGCCGGGCTGGTACCGGAATAGCAGCAAACCCGGGTGCACCCAGAAACTTTTTGTTTAGTGTCGGTTACACTTTCTGATCCCGGGCATCCCCAATGAAAAAAGCAATTGGAACAATACACCTCTGGCTCGGGCTTATATCCGGGCTGGTGGTGTTTATTATCAGTATTACAGGTTGTATATATGCTTTTGAAGAAGAGTTAAAAGCATGGGCATATAAAGGACGTGAAACTGTTGAAGTGCCAGATGGTGGCAACAAAAAATCATTAACTGAGCTGCTGTCGATAGCTCAGCGATTATCCGGGGAAGATCATCCTATTCAAAATATAACTGTATCGACTATTCCTAACCAAAGCTATTCATTTCGACCGGATCAAATTAGAAATTCAAACGCATACACACATTTTGGGGAAATTGTTTATCAGCACAAGTTCTATCTAAATCCCTATACTGGCGGCCTTATAAAAGATGAAAATACCAAATATGAGTTTTTTACACTTGTATTGAGGCTGCATCGTAATCTTTTACTGAATAGAAGTGTAGGCAAAATGATTATTGGTATATCAGTTATCCTGTTCGTAATCCTGCTTATCTCAGGTATTGTACTATGGTGGCCCAAAAACAAAAACGCTACCAAACAGCGATTTTGGTTCAGGTGGAAAGATACTACTCAATGGAAGCGGAAAAATTATGACCTGCACAATGTTTTGGGTTTTTACAGTTTATTCATTCTGTTGCCGATCGCATTGACAGGACTTGTATTTTCGTTCGATTGGTTTGATGATAGCGTACAATGGGTAGTAAATGGTGGTAAGCGATCGCCAAAAGCGGAACCGCTTTATTCGAATTCGGTACATATTGATTTACTCCCGCCGTTGGATCAGATTCTTTTTGAAGTAACTGGCTCAAGCCCTGAGGCCCGTACATTTAGCATACGTCTTCCTGATAAGCCAGGAGGTGTTGTCAGCATTTCCGCACAAACGAGCGGTATCCGATATACCAGAGAATTTTACCAATTCGATCAATATTCCGGTGAGCAGCTAAGTTCCACTGGTTTTGAAGAAAAAACCTCTGGTGAAAAATTAAGAGCGATGAACTATGATATTCATGTAGGTAGTATTCTGGGGTTTTCAGGTAAACTCTTGGCCTTTTTTGCAAGTCTGATATCAGCGGGCTTACCTGTCACAGGTTTTTTGATCTGGATAGGGAGAAAAAAGAAAGAAAAGAACAAACTACAAAATAGAAAAAAACTACATGGATTAAACTCAAAATCCAGAATTGGGAGCCATAGCAAAACAGCCAAACCTTACTACCCCAAATCCGAAAAACCTGACGAAAGCATAGAATCAGTTAGCGATGATTACCTGCGATCCTGAGAGGAACAATCTAAATATTGCTGACTTTTTTGATTTTTCCACGATCTTCTCTCCTGCCAAAAATGTAAAACTATCGTTCCGGTAAAAAAATACTGCTACATTGACCTCAGGCTGTCATACTAATCCCCTCCCCCCAACCTAAGCCATATTACCATAAACCTGTTTACTAATTCATTTCAGCTAACTATACTCACTACTACTAGCTAGTGAGATTCACTAGTTATAGCTATTGATAGAGATGATTCCCCAACCTACTTTTGCCATTATTTAGAAAGATTCTAAATAATACAGACTTCTGGATTCAGACAATACCTGTAAAAATATATTGCATCATATTCAAATACTTCCATCAAAAAGATGAAAACCGGATTTTTCTCAATTTTAATTTTTATTGTTTCATCAGTGTCCATGGCTCAAATAGCAGGCCATGTAAAAGATGAAAATGGTGAAGGTATTCCGGGTATATCCGTGGTAGTAGAACCTTTAAAAACGGGTGTTTCTACAGATATTAACGGTAAATATATGATCGTCGGTCTGGCAAATGGCAACTACATTTTGTCTTACTCAGGTGTAGGATATGAAACACAAAAAACCACAATCAATTATGAAGGCCGTCCACTGACAGTCAACATCAATCTCAAGGAGAATGTCAAAGAATTGGAAGGGATTACTATAACAGGAAAATCTGAGAGTACCATAGTGAGAGAGCAGGCTTATGCGGTAGAAGTAATAGAGTCTAAAGGATTTAAAAACCTTACTACCAATGCCAACGACATACTGGGACGGGTTTCGGGAGTAAATATTCGTCAGTCTGGAGGGATTGGATCGAAGTTTTCCCTGTCGCTGAATGGTATTTCCGGTAATCAGGTGAGGGTATTTCTGGATGGTGTGCCAATGGATTATTTTGGAAGTTCTCTTTCATTGAATAATTTTTCGGCCAACCTGATAGACAGAATAGAAGTGTATAAAGGTGTGGTACCGATCCATCTTTCTTCTGATGCACTTGGAGGAGCCATAAACGTAACCACCAATGGCAAAAGCACTTCCTATCTGGATGCATCTTATAGTATGGGTTCGTTTGGTACTCACCTGGCTTCATTGAATACCCAATATAGGAATAAGAAAAACGGATTTACTACCAGAATAAAGTCATTTTACAACAGATCCAATAACAATTACAAAGTACCCGTAAATCTTGTAAATTTCGAAACAGGAAAAGAGGAAGAAGAACCTGTCTGGGTCGAGCGTTTTCACGATGCGTATGAAAGTAAGATGGTTTGGGCAGAAGCCGGATTTACGGGAACCAAATTTGCGGATCAACTTATGGTGGGAGTCCTGTATTCAGACAACTACAACGAGCTTCAGCAGGCTGCCAATGCAATCGGACAGGCAAAAATTCCTTATGGAGAAGTAGCTACCGAAGAAGAAAAAATTATTGCCAACCTGGCATTTAATAAACGAAAACTCTTTACTGAAAAACTCTCGTTCAATTCATATTTGGTAACGGTATTCTCAAAAAGCCTGTCGAGAGATACCGCAAGTGTAAGGTATGACTGGTATGGAAACTCAACACCAAAAACAGACAATGCAACCGGAGAAATAGAAAATAGGAAGACTCTATTTGAACTTGAGACCGAAAACTATCTCGCTAATGCAAATGCTGAGTATCAGTTGAATAAATACCATAGCATCACGTTGAACTACAGCCTCAATCACCTTACCGTGCAGGGTGCTGATCCATATAAAAACCAAAACAACACACAATTTGGCGAGCCCAATAATGTAACCAAGCAGGTGCTTGCTGCAAGCTACACCAATACTCTATTTGACGAAAAGTTTAAAACCACATTGTTTACTAAATACTATGACTATGGCCTCAGTTCTCTGGAAACAGATTATTCCGGTTCAGAACCTTCACCGTTCGATGTGCATAAGTCCAATTTAGGATTTGGATTTTCTACTACATATAAATATGACAAATGGCAATTAAAAGCCAGCTACGAAAAAGCTACAAGATTTCCTGAAGCTATCGAACTTTTTGGAGACGGCCTGAATACTGTGGCAAGCCCATCACTTACTCCGGAAAAAAGTAACAACTATAATCTTGGGTTTTTATTTGGAAACAAGTCCGCTCATAGTCCATTTATTGTATCAGTGAATGGGTTTGTCAGGGATGCAGAGAATTTTATTATCCCTGTTGTTCAGGGCATTAAGGTCTATCACATCAACAACAGCAAGGTCTTATCAAAAGGAATAGACCTAAGTATGGGATATACGCACAGAGAGCATTGGGTACTCTCTGTTAATGGCACCTACCTCGACCTGAGAGACAATAGCAAATGGCGCAATGGTCAGGTGGGAGTAGAAAGTTCTCAGTATAAAGTCCGTCTTCCCAATCAGCCATACTTGTTTGGCAATGCGAGCCTTTCTTATAGAAATGAGGAGTTGTTTTCCAATAACGACCAGTACTCCATATCCTTAAGTCAGAATTATGTCTACGAGTTTTTTTATAAATGGGAAAACCTCGCCAGTAAAAATAAAGACGTTGTACCTACTCAATATACAACCAATATGGAGTTTGTATATATGTTCAAAGAAGGACGGTATAATGCCTCATTTTCAGTTATTAACCTATGGAATGCAAAGGTCTATGACAACTTTCAACAACTCAGACCAGGAAGAAATTTCAATTTTAAACTAAGATATTTTTTAACTAAAATTTAATAAAATGTATAACAAATATTGCTGTTACTTATTCATTGCCTGTATTGGCTTATTATCAGCTTGTTCAGATGACGATCCATTAGAAGATATAGTAGATAACGGAGTAGTGCACTACTTTGTGGGAATCGAAGCTGCAACTGATCCTACTACTGATGTATTGACTCCTGCAGGTTCTCTCACAGAAAATTTAATTTCACCCGTTGACAATGGTTTTGCCCAACCTGCATGGATGACTTTTTTTCAGGGTTATGATCAAATTTTCACGACAGGATACACTTCAGCTCCTGAGTTTATCAGTTATGAATTGGTAGATGGTGAACTGACAAAAGGTGAAAGTTTTTTCACAGACCTGGGCATCTATGCGCTTTATGTCGTCGATGAATCGAAGATGGTGTTAATTGGATCGGCCAGAGAGGGGCAATCAGATAAGAAAATTTACCTGATAAACACCAATACCATGACTATAGAAAAAACGGTAGAAACAGGCTTTGGCAATGACCCGGACAATAACCTGATGGCCTTCCCTACTGATGTGGCAGTGAGAGACGACAAACTGTTTGCTTCTTACATGCTTATGTCTGATGATGGAAGTTTTGCAACAACCAATTCAAATGAGGCTAAAATCGCAGTTTTCAGCTACCCTGAATTGGAATTTGAGAAAATAATTTCAGATGACAGGGCTGCAAATGTTGGCCGGTATTATACCCTAAATGCATTGGAGGAAGACGAAAATGGGAATATATATACTTTTTCTCCTTCTTCATTAACGAGTGGTTACAATCCAGTGCCTGCTAACAATTCTGCCATCCTAAGAATTAAAAGTGGAGCTACAGAATTTGATCCATCCTTTTATATTGATTTTGAAACCCTTAGTGAAGGATATAAAATCAATGACATGTATTATGTGGCTGATGGCAAAGCAGTAGTAAGGGTACACTTGGAAGACGAAACTATGGCTGAATATTACTGGGCTGCTTATGCTCCTACTTCAGAGACTCCAATCTTAGAAACTGGAATTCTTGACCTAAACAATAAAACTTTCACTTTACTAGAAAATGTACCTAAGGGTGGTGGAGGTTGGAATAGTGCTGTTATGGTGGAAGGCAAAAAGCTCTATCTGGGGGTTAGCAACAGCACTTATGCCAGTATCTATGTCATTGATGTTGAAAATGGAACGGCCACCGAAGGTGCCACTATTGATGGAAATTATGCCAAAGGGATTCTATCGCTGGTAGAACCAATAATTAATTAATACAATCAATAATTATAAAAATTGTCACTCTGGCATTTTTGATCAAATAGCCGGAGTGACAATAAAAAGCACAACATGAACTACAAAAAGTTAATATTTACAGCCTTGGTTTTGATCCTGGGCACTGGCAATCTACTGGCACATTATCTATGGATAGAGACCAAGCCTGTCGGAAAAATTGGAAAATCACAAGAGATAAAAGTTTTCTTTGGAGAATATACCTATGGGCTTCAGGAAAAAGTAGGCGAAAAAAGTTTCGATGCGGTAAAGAAATTTAAGGCATGGGTTGTAGCTCCAAATGGTTCAAAAACCGAATTGGTTTTTGAACCAACGGAAAGCAGTTACCTGTCGTCATTTACACCTGAGTCAGCAGGGACATACACTGTGGTTTTAAACAATAATGAAATAGACGTTATAGATTACACTAAGTACGATTTCGGCATTTTTAAGACCCACTACCATTCAATAGCCAAAATTACCGTCAAAGGAGGTGCAGAAAACACAGTAGCAATGAATCCTGAAGGTATCACTATAGTAGATGTATCTCAAAAGCCGCTTTCGCAAGGTGAAGAACTTAAATTTCAAATTCGCTACAAAGGAGAGCCTTTGGCAGAACAGGAGGTAAATGTATTTGTGGCAGATCAATGGTCTAAAAAGCTGACTACCGATGAAAATGGAGAGGTTTCCCTAAAATTGCCCTGGGATACCAAATTCATTGTAGAGGTTACTAAAAATGAAAAAGTACCCGGCAACTACAAAGGCGAAGATTACGAGTTTATCTATCACTGTGCTACCTACTGTGTAGATGTATCAAAAGGATAGACAATACATTTTTTAATTAGTGGCGTCCGACTAAATTTTAAATACCCTGAAAAAATACGTTTAAACGAAATGAGAAAAGATTTTTTCGATTTCCTAAAACTACCCCCGTCCCCTGAAGGGGTGATCAAAAAGTCCCCTTTAGGGGATTTAGGCCTG
>NZ_JBDKWG010000070.1:0-12814 GCF_040151475.1 Reichenbachiella sp. MALMAid0571
GACTATTCAAATAATGCAACTAAACTTATTTAACAGTAAACAGGGGGGTATTTTTGAAAATCTTGGAAAATCTCCTTAATTTCAACCTAAACTAACTGTTATTGAACTTCT
Organism: Reichenbachiella sp. MALMAid0571; assembly: GCF_040151475.1. NCBI lineage: Bacteria > Pseudomonadati > Bacteroidota > Cytophagia > Cytophagales > Reichenbachiellaceae > Reichenbachiella > Reichenbachiella sp. MALMAid0571. The sequence goes on from NZ_JBDKWG010000070.1 coordinate 112, forward strand.
CAAAGTTAGTCGGATACTAGAAATTTAATATCTTCGAGTTTCGGATAAAAGTCAGCGATAATCACATGGAACAAAAAAAGAATGTAGCTCTGGTGCTATCTAGTGGCGGTGCACGTGGAATGGCACATATTGGAGTGATAGATGCTTTGCTCGCTCAGGGTTTTAACATCACTTCGATTTCCGGGACTTCTGTGGGTGCTTTGATTGGAGCATTCCATGCTTCGGGAGATTTACAAGCGTATAAAAAATGGATCCTAAATCTTGACAAATTTGATTTGTTCAAGTTGTTTGATTTCACATTCAGTACTCAAGGGTTCATTAAGGGAGAAAAAGTTTTCAATGAGCTGAAGAAATTCATTTTAGATAAAAAAATAGAAGAATTATCCATCCCATTTACAGCCATTTCTACAGACATCCGACATCAAAAAGAAGTTGTTATTGACAAAGGCAGCATGTATGATGCAATACGGGCTTCCGTTTCGATACCAACTGTTCTCACACCATTGTACAAAGATGATATGGAGCTAATAGATGGGGGAGTAATGAACCCATTGCCAATTAACAGAATAACCAGAACTGAAGGCGATATTCTTGTGGTTGTCAACGTGAGTGCAAAAGAAGGTCATTCACCTGCTAAACCCACCCCTCAGGAAAGAAGCTCTTATCTGAAATCTATCAATAATTTTTTCGAAAGTTGGAGCAAATACCTGCCAGGAACGGCTAAAGTAGAAAAAAAACTTGGCTACTTTGACTTAATGAACAGGTCGATCGACTTGATGCAAGACAAGATCATTGAGCATACGGTAGAAAAGTTTCGACCTGACATTATGGTAAATATTTCTAAAAATGCCTGTTCTACTTTCGAATTTTACCGGGCTGGTGATTTGATTTCTACAGGCAAAAAAGCATTTGAAATAGAGTATAAAAAATATTTGAGCAAAGAAGGAAATGACAATTAAAGAACTTACTATAGTTATATTGAATGTGATGATGGTGAATCCGAAAAGGTAATTGGCAAAAACGGGGAGCAAATGTTATTTGTATATTATACTATAAATTTATTATAGTATATTTGTTGTGTAGTAATCGAGCATGATATTAAGTTTTAGTTGTAAAGAGACCGAAAAAGTTAGTTTAGGTCAGTATTCAAAATTGTGGGATATTAACATTAGGAGAGTTGCCATGAGGCGATTGGACTATTTGGATTCAGCTATTAGCCTAGAGGACTTAAGAATACCGCCTTCAAATAGATTACATCCTTTAAAAGATGACCTAAAAGGGTATCATTCTATTAGTATTAATATGAAGTGGAGAATAATTTTTATTTGGAGAGATGGAAATGCGTATGATGTTAAAATAACAGACTATCACTAATAACGAAAAAATGGAAAAAATTATGAACATTCATCCCGGAGAAATTCTTAAAAAAGACTTTCTTGAACCAATGAATATAACCGCTTATAAGCTATCTAAAGAAATTGGCGTGCAGCAAACAAGGGTAAGTCAAATTATCAAAGGGAAAAATGCAATTACTGCTGACATGGCTACAAGGTTATCTAAATTTTTTGGGACCTCAGCAGAAGTATGGATGAACCTGCAAAGCAAGTATGAAATAAGAAAAACAAGAATAGAGAAACATGATGTGTTAGAAAATATTTCGCCAATAACATCCATTACGGATAGTCACTAAAAAAAGATAGCATATGAGTGAAAAAATAATCAATCCTTTGTGATATCGAATATAAGACGACAATTGTAAGCACTAAATCGGAAAATTTAGTGCTTGAGAGACCAGGCTTCAAAGTACGAAAAGGGTTATTTAATAACCGTAATACTAAAGTCCGTTTTTGTGATTCCGATGTATAAAAAATATTTGAGCAAAGAAGGAAATGACAATTAAAGAACTCAACAACGAGCTTGGAAATATTGATATTTATCTTCTTGATCAGATATTAAAGGGCAGGTATTCTAAGGAAGCAAAAATTCTGGATGCGGGTTGTGGAGAAGGGAGAAATATTATTTACTTCTTGAATAATGGATATAATGTTTTTGGTATTGATCAGAATCCTGATGCTATTCGTATGTTGCAATTTATTCTTGGCTCTAAATACCCAAACTGCCCGAAAGAAAATTTTTCAGTTGGAGAAGTAACTTCAATAAGTTTCGAAAATGAGTCTTTTGATTTGGTGATTAGCAGTGCGGTGTTGCATTTCGCCAAAGACCATGATCATTTCCAGCAAATGTTTTCAGAAATGATCCGTGTATTAAAACCTCAGGGACAATTGTTTGTCAGGATGACTTCAGATATTGGATTGAATGGACACAAAACCAATGATACTACAGGCAGGTACTTTTTACCTGATGGAAATATCCGCTACCTCATTACTCAGCAAAAGATTAATGAACTAACCGAAGTATTCAATTTGGAATTCATAGAGCCCATTAAAACTACCAATGTCAGTGACTTCAGGTGCATGACTACACTGGTTTTGAGTAAAGGATAATCTTATGCGTTTCGAATAAGGATTTGTAGTTGCTGGTTTGTTTAAAATAGTCGTTTGATTGTAGGATATAACAGGAAATCCAAATTTGTTTTGAGAGGGCGTGGCAATTAGTCAATTAATGCTATTTTTACTTTGATAGAAAAGAATAAATGAGAAAACACCTAATTGTATTCATATTGTTTAGTGCTGTGTCTGGTGCTTGTATGGCTCAGAGTTTTATGGGATGGGAATACAACGATCGTTTCTTTTCTGCTCAAATAGGAACAGGCAGGGCAGGCTATATTGGGGAACTTACCAATGGAAAACCACTGGCAGGTGGACTTTCTCTGATGAATATTGGAGTAGAAGCACGTCTTCTGTCACAATTAGGAGCGAAGGTTCAAGTTTCCAGATACAAACTAGAGGGCTCTGATGAAAATGCAGCCGACAGCTCTGCCAACCAACAGAGAAATTTATCTTTCTTTTCTCACAATACAGAAATTTCCCTGCAAGCAATCTATTATTTATTTCCATACTCTGGAATGTACTACAAACGAAGAAATTATGAGCCCTATTTGTCTCTGGGTATAGGGTACAATTTTTTCAATCCAAAAGCCACACTCGACGGAGAAGACTATGTTTTGTCGGACTACCGTACCGAAAATAAAACGTATGCCAAATCTGGTTTGATCATCCCTTTTGGTTTTGGGGTAAAAGGCAAATTGAATGAATTTATGAACCTTAATTTAGATTTGGGCTGGCGTTTTACTTTCACAGATTACCTTGATGATGTTTCTGGAGTATTTGGAGGTCCTTATCCTGACGGAAGTATAGAAGCCAGACTTTCTAATCGCAAAGATGAAGTTTCAGTGGTAAATAGTACTGCCTATGACAGCTATCAGGCTGGCGCAACCAGAGGCAACCCCGACACCAAGGACAATTATTTTTTCATCAACGTCAGTTTGGAAATATATGTCCCACGTGATCTCTTTAAAAGTCGTGGCGGTAAAATGAGAAAAGAAAAAATTATTGGAAAACCTTCAGCGTATTGATCACTATTTCAATAATCCGATTCTGATCCACTGGTTTCAGACTAGTTCCACTTGGCAGGCACAAGCCATTTTCAAACAAAGATTCAGAAACTTCCCCACTATAACAATCATACTCTTTATACAAAGGCTGAAGATGCATCGGCTTCCAGATGTATCTGGATTCAATATTTTCACCTGCCAGATTTTCAATTATTTTGGATACCGGGCTTGTTGTAAAATGCTTTGGATTAAAGAATAAAGCTGTCAACCACCGATCCGAAAAGCATCCTGTTTTTTCTTCTTGAAATTCAATTCCTTTAATATTTTCCAGCTGTTGTTTATAATATTTGAAAACCTTTCTTTTCTTTTCAATTTTATCATTAATGGCTGTAAACTGTCCAAGTCCCAGGCCGGCAAGCACATTGCTCATCCTATAATTATACCCTAATTCTTTATGGATATAACCTGTCCCTGGCTCTTTAGCCTGGGTGGATAGAAACAAACCTCGTTGGTAATGCTCATGATTATTAGTCAACAATGCACCCCCTGCACTGGTAGTTATAATCTTATTTCCATTGAACGATACAATGGCCGAATCCAAAATTTCCCCAGGTTTTTGACCATTAACCTGACATCCAAAAGCCTCTGCAAGATCATGAATCACTGGAATTCCATGTTTTATCCCTATGCTTTTAATGACATCAAATTTTGCCGGCATCCCAAATAAGCTCGTTACAACAATTGCTTTCGGTTTTTTAAGAGAAGATTTTATACTTTTTTCCAAAAGCAAAACGTCTATATTCCAATCATCAAAACTGCTATCAACAAATACAGGGCGAGCACCAATGTATAAAATGGGGTTGACTGCACCACAAAAAGTAAGCGAACTCGAAATAACTACATCTTTCTTTTTCACACCATGACACAGGAGTGCCAAATGGATGGCTGAAGTTCCTGAATTTACCGCAAGGGAATATTTGAACCCTGTATGTTCTGCTATTTTTTCTTCAAAAAGATCAAGATGAGAACCCAGAGGAGCTACCCAGTTGGAATCCAATACTTCTTCAATAAAGAGCTGTTCTTTACCCGTTAAATCCGGAGGTGACAAATATATTTTTTCCTTCTTCACAGATTGTTTTAAGAATGATAACCGGAAAATTTAGTTGCCGGATAGCTACCTGGGCAGCCCTTGATAAAATATACAATGGTTAACAATACAATTTTACAATCAAGGAAAAAGCTCAGATTATCCGAATAGTACACATCCAAATCTAGTTTGTCAGGCCAAGCCACATCATTCCTGCCCGTAACTTGAGCTAACCCTGTAATCCCAGGCATCACATAATGTCTTTTCTTGTGATAATCAGAGTAAAGCGACAAATATTCCATAAGAAATGGTCTGGGGCCTATAAAACTCATATCTCCTCTAATGATATTCCATAGCTGTGGTATTTCATCAAGAGACACCTTTCTAAGTACTTGTCCGAATGGTGTCACTCTTTCAGCATTATCATCAGTCATAGTAATAAACTTATACATTCTAAAAGGTCGTTCGAGATAGCCGGGTCTTGTCTGAGTGAAAAACACCTTTCCATGTGTAAAATATAAAATCAAAGCAATGATTATTATTATCGGACTCAATAATATAAGTAAAGCAATTGCTATAATTTTGTCAGTCAATAATTTTATTGATTTGTAACAAGGTATCATTCAAGGGTGAACTAGATTGAATTTGAATTATCTTCGACAAATATATTACGTTTAAAGCTGAATAATGGATAAGATGCTCAAACCCATCGTTGGAATTGTATTGGTACTTATTTCCTTTGAGGTCACTCAGGCCCAACCCAAAATTAAAATTGCTAAGCTGAAATATGAAGGAGGAGGTGACTGGTATGCAAATAAGACCGCTCTGCCCAATTTGATAGAATTTTGTAATTCCAATCTTTTGACCAACCTAGATACCAGAGATGAGCTCGTAGAAGTAGGCAGCCCTGAAATATACTTATATCCATTCGTTTATATGACAGGACATGGCAATATTGATTTTTCTACCAATCAAGCTCAAAATCTAAGAAATTATCTATTGTCAGGTGGATTTCTTCACATAGACGATAACTATGGGCTGGATCAATTTGTAAGGCTGGAAATGAAAAAAGTGTTCCCCGAACTTGAATTTATCGAGTTACCTTTTGACCATGATATTTACAATCAGAAATATAAATTCACCGAAGGGCTACCTAAAATCCACCAACATGATGGCAAGCCATCTCAGGGATTCGGGTTGATATATGAAGGGAGACTTGTATGTTTCTACTCCTATGAAAGTGACCTTGGGAATGGCTGGGAAGATCAAATAGTCTATAACGATCCGGAAGAAAAAAGGCAACAGGCTCTACAGATGGGGGCTAATATTATATCTTATGCTTTTATGTCCAATTAAGAAAAAAGTGAAAGGACTGCCTCCTCTATGACAGCCCTTTGCACATCAATCAAACAACTTTCTTTGTTTTCTTTTTTTAACTCCGACCTTAGATTGATAAGAAGGTAAAAGGTTTAAATCTTTTACAAAAAAAAGATAGAGACGAGAAAAAAGTGGTTGATGTCAGTTAAAAACACAAAGTATTTTTATTCTTCAAAATATTGGTAATCAAATACATTTCTATTGCCATATCGAAAAAAACTATAGGATGAATCTTTATAATGAGCCATTCGTAGTTATCTTTGAGCCTATTTATATTTAGTCTAAATACCAATTCAAAAAATGAGGAGTGACGAGCAGATTTTAGAGGAGTTAACCAATAAAGAATATGAGCACGGATGGTCTGTAGATTTCGAAGCAGATGAAGCTCCTTTTGGGTTAAATGAAGATATTGTCCGGTTTATTTCTTTGAAAAAAAATGAACCCCAATGGCTGTTGGATTGGAGGCTAAAAGCTTTCGAAATCTGGAAAGGCATGAAAGAGCCAAAATGGCCAAACGTGAAATATCCGGAAATTGACTATCAGAACATCAAATACTATTCTGCTCCCAAACAAAAGAAAAATCTGGAAAGTTTGGACGATGTGGATCCTGAGTTGATTGCAACCTTTGAAAAATTGGGAATTTCATTGTTAGAGCAAAAAAGGTTAACCGGAGTAGCTGTTGATGCTGTGATTGACTCTGTTTCTGTAGCCACTACTTTTAAAGAAACTCTAGGTGAATTGGGAATTATTTTCTGTTCGTTCAGTGAAGCTGTAAAAGAACACCCTGAGTTGGTAAAAAAATATGTTGGTTCTGTAGTGCCTGTTAACGACAACTACTATGCAGCACTTAATTCTGCGGTGTTTTCTGACGGTTCGTTTTGCTACATTCCAAAAGGTGTCAGATGCCCTATGGAGCTATCAACATACTTTAGAATCAATGCTGCAAATACCGGACAATTTGAAAGAACATTGATTGTAGCCGAAGAAGGATCATACGTTAGCTATTTGGAGGGATGTACCGCTCCTCAGCGAGATGAAAATCAATTGCACGCTGCAGTTGTAGAGATATATGCTGCCAAAGATGCAGAAGTAAAATACTCCACTGTCCAGAATTGGTACCCCGGAGACAAAAATGGTAAAGGAGGTATTTACAACTTTGTAACTAAGAGAGGAATATGCTTCGGAGACCGCTCCAAAATTTCATGGACTCAGGTAGAGACCGGGTCAGCCGTTACCTGGAAATACCCTTCATGTATTTTAAAAGGGGATAATTCCATAGGAGAATTTTATTCTGTTGCAGTAACCAACAACATGCAACAAGCCGATACAGGAACCAAAATGATTCATATTGGCAAGAATACCAAGTCGAGAATTGTTTCAAAGGGTATTTCTGCAGGAAAATCTCAAAACAGTTACAGAGGACAGGTACATGTAATGAAGCGTGCAGAAAATGCACGTAACCACTCTCAGTGCGATTCTTTACTCATGGGCAACAATTGTGGAGCGCATACTTTTCCATACATAGATATTGAAAACAAAACGGCTCATGTGGAGCATGAAGCTACTACTTCTAAAATAGGTGAGGATCAAATTTTCTACTGCATGCAGCGAGGCATAGACGAAGAAAGTGCAGTGGCATTGATTGTAAACGGTTATGCTAAGGAAGTGCTTAATCAATTACCAATGGAATTTGCAGTTGAGGCTCAAAAGCTTTTGGCCTTGACCCTCGAAGGAAGTGTAGGTTAATTTATTTCAATAACGAACTCAATAGATACAAATAATTGAAAAGACAAGAATCGACCATATGTCAGGTTCTTTCTTCTTAAAATATAAATACGAAACATGCTTAAGATTAAAAATTTAAAGGCCAATATAGAAGACAAAGAAATCCTCAAAGGGATAAATCTTGAGGTAAAGCCGGGAGAAGTTCATGCTATTATGGGGCCTAATGGTTCAGGTAAAAGTACATTGGCTTCAGTATTGGCAGGACGGGAAGAATATGAAGTGACCGGAGGGGCTGTGGATTTTATGGGAAGCAACTTACTGGAATTATCCGCTGAAGACAGAGCACGTGAGGGAATCTTCCTGGCTTTTCAATACCCGATAGAAATACCAGGCGTAACTACCACCAATTTCATGAAAACTGCTTTGAATCAAATCAGAGAGCATCGAGGCTTGAAAAAACTGGATGCTGTAGCTTTCTTGAAAAAAATGAAAGAAAAAATGAAGTTGGTCGAAATAGATCAGTCTTTGTTGAGCCGATCTCTCAATGAAGGTTTTTCCGGAGGAGAAAAGAAAAGAAATGAGATTTTTCAAATGGCCATGTTAGAACCCAAATTAGCCATTTTGGATGAAACAGATTCAGGATTGGATATTGATGCTTTACGCATTGTAGCCAATGGAGTGAACGCTTTGAAATCAAGCGACAATGCTACCATAGTGGTTACACACTATCAGAGGTTGCTTGATTATATTGTACCGGATTTTGTACATGTATTATACAACGGAAGGATAGTAAAGTCTGGAACCAAAGACCTGGCTCTGGAACTGGAAGAAAAAGGTTATGATTGGATAAAGGCAGAAGCCAATCTGGAAACTGCTTAATACAAAAATCACTAACTCATTTTATTGAATGGATTCTAAATTCAAAAATATATTAGACCAAGAATTGGTCGCAAAAGCTGAAGCTTTTTCAAGCTCATTGAATGGCAGTGCCATTAATGAACTTCAATCCGCCAGAAGCGAGGCATTGGATTATTTGAAAACTACTGGTTTTCCTGCTAAAAAAACAGAAGCATATAAGTACACCAATATCTCCAGAGATATAGCTCAAAACTTCGATTTATCGTTAAATCCGAAATCAACAGAGTTGTCTCTCAAGGAAATCAAAGATTTATTTAATGTTTCCATTGATGCAAACCATCTGGTTTTTATCAATGGCATTTACCACCCCGAAATATCAGAAATAAGTTCTGATGATTCGGAGTTGGCTGTTTCAACCTTTCAAGATGTCTCACTAAATTATCCGGGTAAACTGGAATCTTTATTTGGAAAATACGCCAAATCATCAAAAGATGCTTTTACTGCGCTTAACACCATTTTCACCAACAATGGAGTGTTGGTTGAAATTCCTAAAAATAAAGAATTGAGTTTACCAGTCATTACCTACTTTATAGCTGACGCTACTGAAGGTGAATGCATTAGTTTTCCAAGAACTTTGTACGTAATAGGTCAAAATGCTAAAGCTGACTTTATCCATTTCACCAAATCATTGGGGGAACATAAAACCTTGAAAAATCAAGTAGATGAAATTATCTTAGGCGAAAATGCCCAAGGATCTCTCTACAAAATTCAGGATGATTGCGAAACTTCTTATGCTGTAGGTGAGACGAAAGTTTACCAACCTAACAACAGTAGATTTACGGCAATAACTATAACGCTAAACGGAGCAGTAATCCGCAACAATTTGAATATAGATGTTGATGGAGAAGGTTGTGAAGCAAATATGTATGGTCTGTACCTTACAAAAGGTAAAACCCATGTTGACAACCAGACTGAAGTTGATCACATCAAGCCAAATTCTTACAGCAACGAATTGTACAAGGGAATTATGGATGAAAACTCAAAAGGAGTTTTCAATGGCAAAATATATGTTAGGAGAGAAGCCCAGAAAACAAATGCTTTTCAATCCAATAACAATGTTTTGCTTTCAGATACTGCAACTGTCAATACCAAACCTCAGTTGGAGATTTGGGCTGATGATGTTAAATGCTCACATGGTTGTACGATAGGACAGTTAGATGAAGAAGCCGTATTTTACCTAAGGTCTCGTGGAATTGGAGAAGACAGTGCCCGTGCTATGATCTTACGAGCTTTCGCCAGAGAAGTGCTGGAGAAAATAGAGTACGAAGGATTAAAAGATTATGTGGAGAAAGAAATCACTAAAAGGTTAAGTTTATAAAACAACCTCTCTTAGATTAACGTTTTGAGGAATACCATACTCCGATACAAAAGAATTAAAAAATATTTTTTAGGCAGCAATGATAGCAACAGCATTTGATGTAGAAGCGATAAGAAAGGAGTTTCCAATCCTTCACCAGCAGGTGAATGGAAAACCTTTGGTTTATTTTGACAATGCAGCTACTTCACAAAAGCCAAAATCGGTAATAGATGCGCTCTCAGCCTATTATAATCATGATAATTCTAATATCCACCGAGGTATTCATACGCTCGCAGAACGTGCTACAGCTTCTTTTGAACTGACTAGAGAGAAAGTAAGAGATTTCATCAATGCAGGGGAAGCCGAAGAAATTATTTTCACAAAAGGAACAACAGAAGGAATTAACCTTGTGGCTTCTTCTTTTGGTAGAAAATTTATCAAGGAAGGTGATGAGATTATCATTTCAGCCTTAGAGCATCACTCGAATATTGTGCCATGGCAATTGCTATGTGAAGAAAAAGGATGTGTCTTAAAAGTCATTCCTATTAACAAGAAAGGTGAAATTATCTTTGAAGAATATTTAACTCTGTTGAGTGAAAAAACCAAGTTAGTCAGTGTCAACCACGTATCCAATTCATTAGGTACTATCAATCCTGTTGAAGAAATAATAGCAGCAGCACATCAGGCAGGTGCTAAAGTGCTGATAGATGGTGCTCAGGCTGCACCTCATTTAGATATTGATGTACAGCAATTAAATTGTGACTTTTATGTGTTGTCGGCACATAAAGTATATGGCCCAACTGGTACTGGTGTGCTTTTTGGCAAAAGAGAAGTATTAGAAATGATGCCTCCGTATCAAGGTGGTGGCGAAATGATCAAAGAAGTTCATTTTTCCGGTACTACATTCAATGACATACCTTACAAGTTTGAAGCAGGAACACCAAATATTGGTGAAGTCATTGCCTTCAAAGAAGCTTTGGAATTTGTTGATCGAGTAGGCAAAGAAAACATTGCTGCATATGAAGATGAATTGCTGAAATACGCAACAGATTTACTTCAAGATGTCGAAGGATTTATTCCAGTGGGTACTGCAGATAAAAAAGCGAGTGTAATTTCATTTTTGATAGATGGCATTCACCCTTTTGACTTGGGTCAGCTTTTAGATGCCAAAGGGATTGCAGTAAGAACAGGTCATCATTGTACTCAACCCTTGATGGATTTTTATGAAATAGAAGGAACAGTAAGAGCCTCATTTTCTATCTATAACACCAAACAGGAAATTAAGTATTTTGTAGAGTCATTGAAGTCAATTATTAAAATGCTTAAGTAATGAGGTCAATAGCTGAGGAACAGGAGAATATCATAGAAGACTTTTCAATGCTTGATGGGGATATGGAAATGACCATAGGGTATTTGATGGAGTTGGGGGAAAAGTTACCTGATTTTGAAGAATCCTACCGCACAGATGCCAATATTGTAAAGGGCTGCCAGTCAAAAGTCTGGTTACTTGCGGAAGAAGTGGAAGGCAAAGTTTACTTCAAAGCCGATAGTAACACTGCTATAACAAAAGGTCTTGTAAGCTTGCTGGTAAGAGTACTTTCTGGTCAATTGCCAGACGATATTATTAATGCCGATTTGTATTTCAAAGACAAAATAGGCATGAGCAGATTTATTGGTACTCAAAGATCCAATGGCTTTGCAGCTATGATCAAGCAAATGAAAAACTATGCTTTGGCATTGAAATTAAAAATGGAAGTCAGTTAGTTTAAATGTTGAAAACAATGGCAGAAGAAAATTTAAGAGACAAAGTACTAGCGGCGATAAAAAAGGTCTATGATCCTGAAATCCCCGTGGATGTATATGAATTGGGACTGATCTATGAGATCAATGTATATCCGGTAAACAACGTGTATGTATTGATGACATTGACTTCTCCTGCCTGTCCATCGGCAGAAGCAATTCCTGATGAAATCAAGCAAAATATAAAAGAAATAGAAGGTGTAAATGACGTTGAGGTCGAAGTGACATTTGATCCTCCTTACGCCACAGAAATGATGTCTGAAACAGCTAAATTGGAATTGGGTTTTATGTAAAACCCTTGACATTGCTAAGACGTTACTTCTTTCAATAAAAAATCAAATTAGTAAAACGTAAAAAATAAAAATATGTATCCTGAAGAATTAGTAGCTCCTATGAGGGCAGACTTGACCTCAGTAGGGTTTAGAGAATTGAAAACAGCCAGTGAAGTAGATGAACACTTGAAAGACCATGAAGGCACTACTTTGATGGTGATCAATTCCGTATGCGGATGTGCTGCAGGAGCCGCTCGTCCGGGAGTAAAAATGGCTGTTCAGCATAGTGAAAAAAAACCTGATAACCTTACTACTGTATTTGCAGGTGTAGATACTGATGCGGTACAAAAAGCAAGAGAATATACCTTACCTTACCCCCCTTCTTCTCCGTCTATTGCACTATTTAAAAATGGTGAGTTGGTACACTTTGTAGAAAGGCACCATATAGAAGGCCGTAGTGCCGAAATGATTGGTGATCATTTGGTAGGTGTTTTCAGCGAATTCTGTTAACACAGACAAGTAACATCAAAGATATTAAAAGCGAAGACGATAGTTTTCGCTTTTTTATTTTCAAACCTCATAAAAAAAGCCTCAAAATAATTGAGGCTTTGATTCTATCTACATCAGTAGAAAATAATAAACTGGCAACGACCTACTCTCCCGCATTTAACTGTAGTACCATCGGCGCTGAAGGGCTTAACTGCTCTGTTCGG
>NZ_JBDKWG010000071.1:0-36699 GCF_040151475.1 Reichenbachiella sp. MALMAid0571
ATGTGTTTGAGTTTATAGAAATCTGGTACAACCGTAAAAGAAAACACTCATATCTAGGGTATAAAACCCCCGAACAATATGGGAAAATTAATTGTTCAATATGCGCTTAACTTTTTGTCCGGTTTTTTGTTGTAAGTCCAAAACGAATATATATTCAAGGGACACGGAGACATACAACTAGTAAATTAACGTTCTACAATCTAGTAGACCGCCGTGGGCTATAAGCCCACGGTGCACCCCCGCCTGTCCGGCAAGGCAGGTCTCGCACCACCAGATCCTTCCTTTCTAAGGACAGACACTTCAATCTTTGTACATGCTGATATGGAAGTCAATGCACCAGAGATCAAAACAACAACTCCCAAAAGCCTCAAAACATCAATCTGGATTTATATATTGGAATTGATAACTATTATCAATTTATTTGCACCTCATTTGAATGGGTAACAAGAGACAGCATGAATTATACTTTGAAGAGTATCCCCGAGAGAACTGCAAAACCAAGAGAAACGGGTTATACAATGGTGATGGACAAAGGGTTGAGTATCCGACAAGCCGAAGATATGATCAGTACATGTGGAGATTTTGTAGATATTGTCAAACTGGGCTGGGGTACTTCCTTTGTCACTTCAAATCTTAATGAAAAACTGGATTTCTACAGGTCATGCGGAATTCCTGTCTATTTCGGAGGAACACTTTTTGAAGCATTTATCGTCAGAAACCAATTTGACGATTATAGAAAAGTATTAGACAAATATCAACTTAAATATTGTGAGGTTTCCGATGGGTCTATCACCCTTGACCATAAGAAAAAGTGTGAATACATTAGCATGTTGGCTGATCAGGTAACAGTGCTTTCAGAAGTAGGGTCTAAAGACGCTGAAAAAATCATCCCTCCTTATCAGTGGATAGAGTTAATGCAAAAAGAACTGGATGCAGGAGCATGGAAAGTGATCGGTGAAGCCAGGGAAAGTGGTAATGTGGGTTTGTTCAGATCATCAGGTGAAGTAAGATCAGGACTTGTACAGGAGATATTGACAAAAATACCTACGGAAAAAATAATCTGGGAAGCTCCACAAAAGGCACAACAGGTTTGGTTTATAAAACTTTTGGGCTCCAATGTCAACCTTGGAAACATCAGTCCCAATGAGGTGATACCGTTAGAAACCATTCGACTTGGATTGAGGGGAGACACATTCGATCATTTCCTTGACCTCTGATTAAAATTATACTTCTACCGAAAACTATATCAAACCATCTATTTATAAAATTCAAATGAAAAGATATTTAGGTTGGATAATTCGGGGAGTAGCCATGGGAGCAGCCAATGTGATCCCAGGTGTGTCGGGAGGCACCATTGCTTTTATTACCGGAATCTATGAGCGCCTGATCAATGGTTTAAAGTCTTTCGACCGGGAAGCACTGATTCTTCTCTTTACCGGCAGAATAAAAGACTTTTCCAATAAAACTGACCTCAGGTTTTTACTTTCCATTTTTGCAGGCATAGGCATAGGCATTATCGGTTTTGCCCGCATACTGGAACATGCTTTTCAAAACTACGAATCACAAACACTATCTTTTTTCTTCGGACTGATTATCGCTTCCATTATTGGTGTTGGTAAACAAATCGAAAAATACACACCTGTTGTTATTGCAGGATTGATTTTGGGAGCCGTGTTGGCTGGTAGTATAGCCTTTTTACCTCCTGCAGAAGCCAATTCCAATTTCATGTACCTCACTTTGTGTGGTATGGTTGCTATATGCAGCATGATCCTTCCCGGTTTATCCGGTTCTTACATTTTACTTCTGATGGGCAATTATGTACTGGTATTGCAGGCAATCAATTCAGCAGATGTTTCCATACTTGCTCCGGTAGCGTTGGGATGTATCTCAGGAGTATTGGCATTTTCATGGTTACTGTCATTTTTATTTAAGCATTACAAAGATTTAACTATAAGTCTGCTCACAGGGTTTGTAGCAGGGTCACTTGCAGTGATCTGGCCCTGGAAAACAACAAAATATATACTGCTTGAAAGTGGCAAACAAAAACCGTCAGGATATAGCTGGCATTGGCCGGAAATGGATTCTGTATTTTTGTGGGCGTTGATCCTGGCTCTCATAGGTTTTTTATTGGTTTGGTCTCTGGAAAAGTTTACAAGTAAACCAGAGAAAGCCTGACCTTAGTCGATCTCCAAGGCTTCATCACGCCTTTTCAATTCATAAAAAAGACATCATCATGAGAAAATTCGGACTAATAGGAAAAACACTCAAGCATTCTTTTTCGGGAAAATATTTTGGAGAAAAATTCGAAAAAGAAAACATCGATGATTGTACTTATGAGCTTTTTGAGCTACCCGACATCAGTGAATTTCCCAAGCTAATTACCTCTCATAAAGGGGCACTCAAAGGACTCAATGTAACCATTCCATACAAAAAGGAAGTAATGTTCTTTTTAGATGAACTAGATTCTATTGCGGAACGTATAGGTGCGGTAAATGTGGTCAAAATAAACAGCAATGGGAGTCTAAAAGGCTTTAACTCTGACTACTATGGTTTCCGTTCTTCTCTTGAAAATTGGCTGAGCCATACCAATCTAAAAGCCCTGATTCTTGGAACTGGTGGTGCCTCCAATGCAGTAAGAACAGCTCTGGAAGACCTCAAGATTCCTTTTCAACATGTATCAAGAAATGAAGATGAGAACAGGATCACTTACAACGACATCAAACAAAATCCTCAAATCCTTAAGGATCACAAGCTGATCATCAACACTACCCCTCTGGGAACTTTCCCGGATGTTGATCAGAAACCAGACCTCCCATACTCGCAACTCACAGAAGAGCATTACTTATACGATCTGGTCTATAACCCCGAAGTGACCGCTTTTTTAGCAGAAGGAAAATCCGCCGGAGCTAAAACCAAAAACGGCAGTGACATGCTGATACTCCAGGCGGAGAAGTCCTGGGAGATTTGGAATGGGTGATAAAACTACAGTTCGTTGATAATTCCAGATTTTAAGACGAGCATTACTGGCTAAATTCTGAATTAGCTTGTAGAATTGCGGTTGTACTTTATCTCTATCCAATGAATTTCGAACTCCACTCCGAATACCAACCTACCGGCGACCAGCCAAAGGCCATTGAAAAGCTGGTGGAAGGAGTAAACAATAACGAAAAAGCACAAGTACTACTGGGAGTAACAGGCTCAGGAAAAACGTTCACCATTGCCAATGTGATACATGAAGTGCAAAAACCAACGCTCGTGCTATCACACAACAAAACTCTGGCGGCTCAACTTTACGGAGAGTTAAAGCAATTTTTTCCAAACAATGCAGTAGAATATTTCATTTCATATTATGACTACTACCAACCAGAGGCTTTTATGCCCACTTCCGGTCTTTATATAGAAAAAGACCTCTCCATCAATGAAGAAATAGAAAAACTCCGATTGAAGGCTACTTCTTCCCTGCTCACTGGCAGACGGGATGTCATAGTGGTGGCATCAGTGTCCTGCATTTACGGTATCGGAAATCCGGAAGAATTTGGAAAAAATGTTGTACGCATTGGTGTCGGTGATCAAATTTCCAGAAACAAACTCCTATTCGCTTTTGTTGATATACTCTACAGTAGAACGGAAGCCGATTTTAATCGTGGAAACTTCCGAGTGAAGGGAGATACGGTGGATATTTTTATCGCTTATGGTGATTTTGCCTATAGAATTATTTTTTGGGGAGATGAAATAGAATCCATCCAAACCATTGATCCTTACACCGGAAAGAAGATTTCGGATGAACAGGTCATTTCCATTTTTCCAGCCAATTTGTTTGTAACAGGAAAAGACGTATTGCAACAAGCTATTTCTGAAATTCAGGATGACCTGGTACTTCAAATGCAATATTTCGAAGAAGAAGGCAGGCCATTGGAAGCGAAAAGGATAAAAGAACGTACAGAATTTGACCTGGAAATGATGCGGGAACTTGGATATTGTTCAGGAGTAGAAAATTATTCCAGATACTTCGACAGGAGACAAAAAGGAGACCGCCCTTTCTGCCTGATTGATTATTTCCCCAATGACTTTTTGATGGTAGTAGATGAAAGTCATGTTACCATTCCTCAGGTGCGTGCCATGTGGGGTGGAGACAGAGCCCGCAAAGTAAATCTGGTGGACTATGGCTACAGACTGCCTTCCGCCATGGACAACCGGCCTTTGAAGTTTGAAGAGTTTGAGTCCATGTACAACCAAATGATTTACATAAGTGCTACTCCGGCAGACTATGAATTACAAAAATCTGAAGGTGTGATCGTAGAGCAGGTGATCCGGCCTACAGGTCTGCTTGATCCTGAAATTGATGTAAGGCCAAGCCTGAATCAGATAGACGATCTGATGAATGAAATAGATGATAGGGTTCAAAAAAAGGAAAGGGTGCTAATCACTACCCTTACCAAGAGAATGGCCGAGGAGCTGACCAAATACCTCGAAAATGCCGGAGTAAAGTGTAGGTACATTCACTCTGAGGTAGATACCTTGGACCGTGTTGAAATTTTACGTGAACTCAGGCTGGGAATCTTTGATGTTTTGGTAGGTGTTAATTTATTGAGAGAAGGGCTGGATCTACCGGAAGTTTCACTGGTAGCTATACTGGATGCTGACAAAGAAGGATTTCTCAGGAATGTAAGATCGCTGGTGCAAACTATAGGACGGGCTGCCCGAAATGAAAACGGGAGAGTAATTATGTATGCGGATAAAATCACAGGGTCTATGCAAACAGCAATTGATGAAACCAATAGAAGAAGGGCACTACAAATAGAATACAACGAAAAACATGGCATCACTCCTACTACAGTTATCAAATCTAAAGAGTCGATAATGGATCAAACCAAAGTTGCTGACTCTAAAAAAGATCATCAGAAATATTATATAGAAAATGAAAAACCAAATGTTGCTGCTGACCCTGTAGTGGCTTACATGGACAAAGAAGGAATAAACAAACTAATCGCAAAGACTCGGAAGAGTATGGAAAAAGCAGCAAAAGATTTAGACTTTCTGGAAGCAGCCAGGCTCAGAGATGAAATGTTTGAATTGCAAAAATTAATGGATACCAAGTAACCAGGTTTTTGCAATAAGTTGATAAAGAGAGGTTTCCACTCATACATAAACCATCATAGCTCCAAAATAAATTGCTTTTCTCGCTATTAATAGCTAAATTTTAAGGAACTATTCTCTAAAATCATGGATATTATAAAAAGTATTGATGCGTGGCTGGATGCAAAAAAAGCCCCTGTGTGGATGGACATTGTTAGAATCATCCTCGGTTTATTCATTGTCTATAAAGGCTATGAGTTCACCAGCAATTTCGACATGTTTACTCAAGATGTAGGATCTGTTGGCATGGCATTTATGGCAGCACACCTTTCCCATTATATTATTTTCGTACATCTGGTTGGCGGTATTTTACTTGCGCTGGGTACTTTCACCAGATCTATGTGCATATTAAATTTACCCATATTAGTAGGTGCGGTTATCTTCAATTACAGTCACTTCAATACAGTAGAGAAAATGGGGCTTCCAGTTGCAATTATTGTTTTGATAATGTTAGTCCTTATCATGATCTATGGTGCCGGAAAATATTCTTTAAACGCCATCAAAAAGAACAGAACTAAAAACCAAGCAGCTTAACCTCGATAAAATACTTCACCAAAAACCTGCCTCCCAGCCCTATGAGCATCACTCCTATGACTATGTTCAAATATTTCAACAATTTGGAAGTAAAAAATGGTTTGAGCTTTTGTGCATAAAAACCCTTGAGAAGATCAGTAACCAAAATAGTCATCAGAATTCCTACAAAATAGAGTACCTGATCAGATTGATAAGAGAATTTAGCAATAGATAGTTGAGTAATTCCTGCCCAAAATGCCCATACGATTGGGTTTAAGGCATTCATAACTACTCCTTTAAGATAAAGATGAGCATTGTCCAGTTTCTTCTTATTTCTTTGTTCTTTCTCAGAAAGATCAGGCTGATCATTTAAACCCAACTCTTTTGGTTTCTTATTCAATGAAAAGATGAAGGTCGAACCATAAAGTACCATTGCAGCCCCTGCCAGAAGAGACAGTAAAGTTTCACCCATACCAAAATCCAGTTTATTGAACCCTACCCATGAGGCAAATACTATAAACCAGTCAACTGTGGATACTCCTGCCAAAAAGAAAACAGCCTTAGCAAACCCTCTGTCAACCGAAATCCGAATCAACGTGAGAAATACAGGCCCGGTAGCAGTGGCCATTCCCAAACCAGTAAGCAAACCAAACAGAATAGCTTCCATTAGGTTGAAAAAAAACTAAAACATGAAAGAATTACTGCTGAAGTAAGTTGCATCTATTAAGTAAATGGGAAAATGATTGAGTAATGATAAAATGAATTCCCAACTCGCACAACATTACAACAGAGAATCTCATTTCTATTTTCTACATAAAAATCAAAAAGAGCCATGAAATACTAAGATTCCATGGCTCTTTTTCAACAAACTTCTTTTAACTACTTCACAGGAAAAGAAAGACTTGAGTTGCCTTCTTTGTCGAATGATTTTATCACCACATCTCCACTCACAGCTATAGGTGCATCATATTTCAGTGATTTGGTAGTTGGTTCGGTACCATCTGTAGTATATCGCACATCAAACCCGGGCATTGGAGTGCTGACAAACAGTTTTCCATCTTTAATAATACCACCAGGAGGTGCTATTCTGTAAGTACTTCCACCGTAAATATAATTTAGCCTTGGCAATTCTTTGTAACCGAGTTGAGCTGCAAACTGTAGCCACGCTGTGTCAATAGTACTATTTCGCTTTTTAGTATCTTCAATAGTAGCCCAAGTTGGATTTGGAGCCCAGGCCCGCTCAGCCAGACCAATGATTTTTGGTAAATAATAGTACTCCAGCATATCTGGTCCTTTTACAGTCTCACTCCACAACTGTCCTTCTATTCCTAAAATATTCTTCTTGAATTCAGGCTTTAACATTTCCTTTTCTTCAAAATCCTTATCAGAATCGTAAAGATTGCCCATGTCATCCTTTTTAGTTGACTTAAACATATCGTCAGGTATGAACTCCCATGCTGATCGTGTATTGATAAAACCAGCCCAGTACAACCCCGGTTCACGTGGGTCTTTAGAGTAAGCCAAATCAAAATAAAGATTGGTTACGTTACACAATACAACAGGATAACCACCATTGGCAAGTTTGTATCCAAGGTCTTCATTACCCCAGATGTTTTGCCATACATAAGGTATCACATCTTTATCGGAAAAATACGGATTGGGCTCAAGCACTCCCTTTTCATCAGCCTTAAGTGCCACCTCTTCCCAGCCAGCAGTCGTGATTCCTTTTTTCGTCAACATTTCATTTGCTCTTTTCAGAAAGTATGGCTGCAAATCACTTGCACTTGACAACTCGTCATTTTGAGCAAGAAACTCCTGACAAATCTTAGATTTTTCCCACGCTCCTTTTGCTACTTCATCTCCTCCGGTATGAAACCATTTCAAAGGCACGCCTGCCCTCTTATGCATATCAATGATTTCATCTATCACTGTTTCGTAAAATTTGTAAACAGACTCTCTGCACACACAAACTACGTTATCAGAATATCCCTGAGCAGATTCATAAACAGACGCATCATCAAAATCCACCAGCAGGTATTCCAACGCACCAGCCTCATCCCCTTCCACCATTTTCCTTTTATACCTCACATTCATAGCAGTAATAGCTGCTCTGGAATGCCCGGGTAAATTCACTTCAGGTATTATCTCAACATGCCTCTCATTGGCATACTGCACTATTTCTATGTATTCCTCCTGAGTGTAGTACCCCGAACCATACTCCCCGTCAACTCCCGACCCATAAGCAGGACGCAAATGAGATTCTTCGTCTATAGTGTGCCCACGACGGCCACCAACTTCAGCCAGCTCAGGCAGTTGCTTGATTTCTATTCTCCACCCTTCGTCTTCAGTTAAATAAAGTAGCAACTTATTGAGCTTGTATAAAGCCATCAAATCCAACATTTTGAAAATGGTTTCCTTCTTTTGAAAATTACGTCCTACATCCACATGCATTCCTCTGTAATTATATCTCGGAGCATCTTCAATTGTTCCCTGAGTCAGTTCAACACTTCCATTTTTTTTCGCAAACGACTCTACTGGCAATAAAGACAATATGCTTTGAATTCCATAAAATACTCCTGCTGCGTCACTTCCCTTAATTTCAATTTTATTTTCGCCTATGATTAGACTGTAAGATTCTGAGCCTGATACCTTTTCATCCAAAGTCAACACAATCTTCTTTTTAGTACCGTTGAGGTCAATCCCTATATCAGCAAAAGTTGACTTCAGGTAATCTCCTTCATTTTCCAGCCCTGAATCAAAAACGATCTCCCATTCATTATCTACAGTCGTTGTGTTACTGCCAAAAGATTGCTTTACAGGAGTAGGTACTATCTTGGTAAGATCCGGAGAAACCTTGCTCCAGTCGTATTCGAAATATGAATCTTTAGCATTTGGGATAATGTCTTTATCGGCTTTGTGCCTGTTAATTTGTTCTGGTCTGGTAAATGGTGCAATTAAAGCATTGGTAGAGAAAAATTTCTCATTTCCCTCCTGAGTATAGACAAAATACACACCTATTGGGGCATCTGCTATTTTTATCATTGACGTTTCACCATCAAATTTAATTTCCATTTCCTCACTGGCAGCCAATTTAAATCCTGCTGTTGGTGACATCTCATAAAAATCACCACCGAGGCATTTGATTTTTACTTTAGCTGTAATAGACGCATCGATGATTTTACGAGGAGCAATACTGAAATACATCTTCCAGTTTTCATCATTCAAATTATAACTCCCCTGATTCCTGAGGGTAAAAGCACTGGTAAATATGGGTTCGTCTTCACTCGCAAAATTTGTGATGAGTTCCCATGAAACACCCACATCAAACTTCGATGTGGAATCGGAAGTTTTACAAGAAACGAACGACAACAATATCAAGGAATATAAAACAAAACAATTTCTTTTCATGAAGATCAATTTTTATGGGTATATGTAAGGATAAATGTGGGAGATGTAAAAATATAGCTTTTCATTTTTAATGCAACAAAATAGAAATATTTCCATTGTCAGTAAATAAATAATTACTTGCTAGATAGTGTATATTGACTATATTTGACCCAAAAACAGCTTAAAACTACATGTTTTAAGGTAATATTAGCAATATACCATAAGTTATTGTCATTTTACTAAAAGGATAGTATATCAAAATATTACCATAATTTTTAAATATCTATTCTGATCTTTAAAAATTACAACAAATTATTTTCAAACAACATCGCTATAGAATTAGAGTATCATTATTAATTCCATTTTAACATTAAGTGTAAAAACCCATGAAAAAAAACATTTACAATTTACTCATGATCTTAAGTATATTTTCGATATCCTGTTCGGAAATACCAGAAAAAAAAGAAGCCTTATCTCTATCTCAACCTGTATATCAAGATACTCCATACCTACAAGACTATAGCATTAAGTATTACAAGCAAGAGGATGACATTACACTTTCTAAAGTATTTATGGATCGCAACGGAGTAATAAAAACCTATTCTTCTAATGGAATCTTAAGAACACATGACGGGCAATTTCTTTATCCGGGTTCTTTGATAGCAGATAAAACCTACCGCCCCATTACAGATAAAAACATTTCAGATTTAGATATTTTTCAGAATCAGTTTATTTATCTGGACGATGAAGCGGTACTTAGTGATGCATGGGCTGGAAAAGTGTTTATAAAACATGATTTACCGAAAGCCAACATTTTAGCATCAGGTAAAGACTTTGAGTTCATGATTAGTGATGGTAAAACAGTAGAATATCTGTCTGATAATAAAGTAAGTTGGAAAGGATCAATCAAAAGTGATCCTGTTACTTCTATTCGCTACGACAAAGAATCCAATAAATTCTGGATTTTAGGAGTCCAATCTCTTTCATCATTTAACCCTAACGATAAAGTTTTAAAAAATGAATTTAGTGGAATTGACTTTACTTCATTTGATATAGCAGGCAAAAAAATAATCATCGGCACTACCAATGGCTACATAGAAATAGATAAATCAACAGGCAAACAAGTTGGAAATACTCAGACCAAACTGCCCTGGACAGAAATTACCACAGTAGAAGAAATTGACGGAAATATTTGGTTTGGCTCTACTAAAGGGGCTTTTATGCTGAAAAAAGATGGTAAATTCAATTACTACTATGGCAACAGATGGCTACCGGGAAATCTTGTAACACATATTTCAAAAGGGTATGACAATTCCATACTAATACTGACCGATGCAGGCCTTGGCCAAATTGTGTTTGAAGAAATGACTCTATACGATAAGGCCATGTATTACGAACAACAAGTTCGAAAAAGACATATTCGCAATGGTTTTAACGCCACATTAGTCGGTCTTGAATTCGAAAATGTAAACTCCGGCAGGTTGGCCGATTCTGACAATGACGGGCTGTGGACTACCATGTATCTGGCTGGTGAAGTTTTTCGCTATGCGACAACAAAATCTGAAGAAGCATTACAAAACTGTATTGAATCAGTAGAAGCAATGGAAAAATTGTATAGCATCAACCCTGTACCTGGGTTCCCATCCCGGTCGTATGAAAGAAGTGGATATAAAGTGAGCTTAGCTGATCCAGATCGATGGCAGCACAGCAGCGACCCTGAATGGGATTGGAAAGCTACCACAAGTAGCGATGAAGCCATAGGGCATGTTTTCGCTTATGGTGTCATAGCAGAATTGATGGATGGTCATGAACTAAAAGACCGTGCCATCACACTTATCGACACCTTAATGAGCCATGTAGTTCGCAACGATTTGTATATGATCGATTTCAATGGTGAACCAACTACCTGGGGAAAATGGAATCCTGACTATGTAAATGCCAGGCCAAAAATGGTCGGAGATAGAAAAATCAATTCTTCTAACATCATTGGCATGCTACAAACTGCCTATCACTTTACAGGTAAAGAAAAATACAAAGAAAAGGCGTTTGACCTGATGAATAACTATGGCTATCTGGAAAACTTAATGAGGCCTATGAAAGAGATATCCAGAGCTCCGGATGATGCTGATGACTGGAGTAAAATGCTTTCAGAATCCTGGAATCACTCAGATGATGAAATGTACTTTGTAGGATATTGGGGGCTTTACAATTATGCTTTTAACGATTCCCTTAAAGCAATGTATAAAGAGGCTATTATTGATCACTGGGAAATCGAACGTCCTGAAAAAGAAGGAGCATGGAATATCATGACTGCCCTTACTGGCACACCGGAATTCGATCTGGATGAAGCGGTATGGTACCTCAAAGAGCATCCTATGGATTTGGTAACTTGGGAAATCATGAACAGTCACAGAAAAGATATTGAATTTATTGAACCAAATTTCAGAGGACAAACCCTCACTGAAGTATTGCCTCCTGATGAAAGGCCTGTTCAGCGACATAATGCCAACATGTTCAGGTTAGACAGAAACGGAGGAAACGGAAAAGACGAATATTCAGCTGGTGATATATGGTTATTGCCTTATTGGATGGGTCGTTATCTGGGTGTAATCAGCGAACCGACTAAATAATTATCTACCATGGTATTTCCCATCAAACTATTATTCCATAAAATTCGATTTTGGGGAATGTCATTACTGAAAATTTATATTATGAATGTAGTGCTAAGTGCTTGTGCTCAGGAAAAACATAAAACAGAACATCAGATTACAAACGACTTTTCATACAACCATGACCTGGACAACAATGACAACTTTTCCCCTGATGATAAGTGGCTCGTATATGACACCCGGACAGAAGAAGGTGGAATAGGAGCATGCGGAAAAATAGAAAAGGTCAATATTGAAACAGGTGAAAAGGTTGTGATGTATGCGTTAAAAGAAAATAAAGCTTACGGTCCTGGTGTAGGGGCTGTAAGCTATAGTCATACAGACAATCAGGTGGTTTTCATCCATGGGCTTATGAATATCACTCCTGAGAATCCGTACCAACAATGGAGAAGAACAGGGGTTATAGTAAAAGATTCCGATTTGGGGACACCAATATTTATGGATGCCAGAGACACTTCTTTTCCATTTACAGCAGGAGCTCTCAGAGGAGGAACTCACCGCCACGAATGGAGTGGCGATGGCAATTGGATAGGATATACTTACAATGATGCCATCATGCAGCAGTTGGAAGACTCTACCGGGCTCCCTCTCAACCTGAGAACCATAGGAGTATCCAAAAACATACAACCTGTATTTGTCAATGACATCAACAACAGAGAGAATGTTTCCGGTGAATGGTACAGTGTTTTGGTTGTAAAAGTCGTGCCCAATCCTACTCCTGGCAGTGATGAAATCAGCAGAGCAGCAGGAGATAGTTGGGTAGGTATTTCAGGATATAAAAAACCCGACGGAACTACTCAAAGAGCCAGAGCGTTCATCGGAACCGTTAAAAACAAAAAAGGAGAAAACATAGACGAAGTTTTCATTGTTGACATACCGGAAGATATCACTCAGTCTGGAGCCCTAGGAATGCTGGAAGGCGATTTAACTTCTATGCCATCACCCCCAAAAGGCACTCAACAACGAAGGTTAACCTTTACTGCTGATTCTCTGATCTCGGGTTGTCAGGGTATAGTGCGCAGTTCTTTCGACGGTAGTTTATTAGCGTTTCAGGCTTATGATGAAAAAAACATCAAACAGGTATATACCATTTCTCCATTGGGAGGAAAACCCGTGCAGCAAACATTCCATGATAACGATGTAGAAAGTGGTGTAAGATGGCATCCGTCAGAACATCGCTTCAGCTATGTCTGCCAAAATTCCATTATATCAAGAAAGATAGGAGAAAAGGAGTTTGACATTTTAACCAAACCTAGTAATCATCCTCCAGCTGACCATGTATGGTCACACGATGGTGAAAAAATAGCTTACAATAGAATTGTTACAAATGAAAAAGGAGAATCATCAAAGCAAATCTTCGTGATTCACCTCTAAAAACTATCCTATGAAATCAACATACAAAATCAAATTAATTTTCATTCTATCTTTATTGAGTTGTTTGTGTTTTACTGCAAAGAATGCACACTCACAAAGTAAGGTAGATATAACCAATTCCACCATTTGTGTCTCTTCTGCGAACAAAACAGAGTTAAAAAAAGTGGTGGAAGTATTGCAACAGGAAGCCCAAAAGAGAAGTAACATTCTCTGGAAAACAACATCACGGCTGGACAAAAAAAACAATCCTCAGATCATTGTTGCTCTTGAAAACGACAAAAAATCATTGCCTGACGTTTTTCTGAATAAAATAAATAAATTGGAAAATATAGGAGACGAAGGGTTTTATGTCACCGTTTATCCTGACCTAAACAAAGTGCTGGTTTTAGCAGAAAACAAGCGAGGAGCACTATACGGTGTTGGCTACCTGTTGCGGAAAATGGAAATCAGTGAAAGTCATGTCATAGCTGAACAATCAATTGAAACGTCCTCCACTCCTGCTTATGAAATCCGTGGACACCAATTGGGTTACAGGCCAAAAACAAACTCTTATGATGCATGGTCTGTAGCCATGTTCGACCAATACATTCGTGATCTGGCAATATTTGGAGCCAACAGCATAGAGATCATGCCACCCCGTACCGACGATGATTTCACAAGCAAGCACATGCAATTACCTGCCATAGAAATGATTGCGGAACAATCCAGAATATGCAACGAGTACGATCTGGATGTATGGATGTGGTATCCTAACATGGCATCCAACTATACTCATCCTGATACTGTTCAAAAAGAAATTGAAGAAAGGCATGAAGTATTTTCCAAATTACCAAGACTAGACCACCTGTTTGTACCAGGTGGCGATCCTGGCGACCTAGAGCCCAAAATTCTTTTTCAGTGGATGGAAAAAGAAGCTGCCATTCTCAAGCAATACCATCCCAATGCCAAAGTATGGGTTTCCCCTCAAGTATTCAGACCTACCACAGAGTGGCTGGACTCCTTTTATTCTCAGGTAAATAAAAAACCTGAATGGTTGGGAGGTGTTGTTTTTGGTCCCTGGATCAAAACGCCACTCGAAGACATGAGGAAAATTGTACGCAAGGATATTCCGATTAGAAGGTATCCCGATATTACACACAGCCTTAGTTCTCAATATCCTATTCCTCAATGGGATCTTGCCCAGGCTATTACTTTAGGGAGAGAATGCATCAATCCCAGACCTACAGATGAGAAAAATGCCCACAATGCTCTGGATCAATACGCCAATGGTAGCATTAGTTATTCAGAAGGCACCAATGATGATGTCAATAAATTTGTATGGAGCGGGCAGGACTGGAATCCCGAAACACCTGTAATAGAAACCCTGCGTGATTATGCGAAGTATTTTATAGGATTAGATTATGAAGAAGACGTGGCACAAGGTTTATTGGCAGAAGAAAAGAGCCTGCAAGGCTCATTGTTGGTAAACAAACAAGTTCAAAACACATTGTACCAATGGATGGATATTGAAAAAAGAAGTTCTGTAAAAGTCAAAGAGAATTTCCGTTTTCAAATGGGTTTGATTCGAGCATATTTCGATGCTTACATTCAAAAGCGCTTGTTGTATGAAACTTACCTTGAACAACAAGCCAAAGAAGTTTTAGCCAACTACAGTAAACTAGGAATAGACAAAGCAATTGAAGGTTGTAAAGACATTCTCTTTAAGGCAAGTAAAGAACCTATTGATCAGGCGTATAAATTAAAATGCGAAAACCTCGCTGATGATCTTTTCAAAAGCATTGGTGCACAGTTAACTATTGAAAAACATGGTGCGATGGGTGGACGTGGCAATTTCATGGACAACATCGACCATCCCCTCAATGATGCAGCCTGGATTTTCTCGAAATTATCAAAAATCAAATCAAATGATTCAGAAAGTGATAAAATCGCTATTATAGAAAGTATTATTCACAGAACCGATCCGGGTACAGGAGGGTTTTACGACAACTTTGGTAGCCCTGAAAGTTGGAATCGGGTAATCAAACACTACGATGTATCCAAAGACCCTGGCAACCTGAAAACACCTCGTGTAAGCTTCGGGGCAGGTCTGAAAAATGAAGAATGGGTACACGAAATTACTTCCAAAGGTTTTGATGGAGAAGCCATACCCATGGCATGGATGAATCAGGTAACCACGTTGTACGACCTCCCTTTGGAAATAGCTTATGACAACCTGAATCCTACAGAAGAATATTTCATAAGAGTAGCATATACCGGACGTTTTCGATCCAGAATAAAAATGACAGCCGATGAGGTAATCATTCATGATTTTATCAAAACCGGGATCGAGCCCATTTATGAATTCCCCATACCAGCCGAGATCATCAAAGATGGTAAAATCACATTCAGTTGGACTTGTGGCGAAGCTGAACGAGGAGCTCAGGTAACTGAATTGTGGATCATCAAAAAATAATTTATCATGGCTGACTTTAAGAAAGATTCTCTGAAACAAAAACTAAAAAATGGCCAAAATGTGTACGGGACTTGCATCACCTCCCCTGCACCTATGTGGCCAAAAGTAGTTGGCAATCTAAATTTGGATTTTGTTTTTCTGGACAATGAACACATTCCTTTGGATCGGTCGGAACTATCCAAAATGTGTCGCATTTACCAATCCATGGGCATCACTCCTATCGTGAGGATACCCAAGCCTGATCGATACAGGGCAAGTCAGGTAATAGATGACGGGGCTTTGGGGGTCATTGCTCCCTATCTGGAATCAACCAGGCAGATCAAAGACTTGGTGGGCGCTACCAAATACAGGCCTCTAAAGGGCACAATATTAGAATCGTATCTTAACGAAGAAAAAAAAATTCCATCAGAACTTCAGGATTACTTAAATGAATACAACCTGGGCAACCTGTGCATTGCCAACATCGAAAGTATGCCGGCAGTGGAAAATTTAGACGAACTCCTAAGTATCGAAGGTCTGGATGCAGTATTTATTGGGCCACATGACCTTTCTATAAGCATGGGAATTCCCGAGCAATACGATCATCCAGATTTTATAAAAATGGCTAAAAAAATCATCCAGAAAGCCAGAGAACACACACTTGGTGTGGGCATACATTTTTCTCTCGAACCTCAAAGACAAATCGACTGGATGAAAGAAGGTGTGAACATAATAGTACACAGCTCGGACATAGCATTGTTCAGCCAAAAATTAAAATCTGATTTGGACATGATAAAATCAGCCGCAAATGACCAAAACCTTATAACCGATTCGGACGGATCAGTTACGATTTAACTTAAACCATATTTAAAATACCCAATGAAATACATCATTTTAATCCTTTTTGTATTAGTCAACTCCTCGTTTCTTTCACTTAAAAACGACACTGTTTTTTCTCAAGATATCGCAATCATTCATGGAAGCGAACAAGGTCTGCCGGAAGGGAATATAGATCAAATAGCACTCGTAAATAATAAACCTGTGGCTACAATATCTGGTCAGTCTTATGAATGGAACAACTCTGAATGGACAAAAACTCAAAAGCGTGAGAAAATGACATTGGATATTAAAGGCCTTCCCGAAGGTTCAGGCAAACAATTGTCATTAGCCACATATATGGAAAAAACTTATGTGGGATGTGAAAACGGCCTTTTTGTTCAAGCAGGGAAGAAGTCATGGCAGCAGGTGCTACCATTCGATGACCAATACAGTTGGGCACTGAAAAAAGTAGCAGGGCTTGTCGTAGATTCAAAAGACCGCTTGTGGTTTGGTTCAAAAGAAGGTGTAGGATATTTATCCAATGGTCAATGGAAATTATTTACAGGAAAAGAAGGGTTGCCTTACAACAAATTCACCTGTGCAGTGGCCGGGTCAAATGGTGAAGTTTGGTTTGGAACAGAACATGGAGCTATCAGAGCAGAAGATGATTATTTCTACTATCGTTCCAACAGAAGGTGGCTTCCAGGAAATTATGTCAATGACGTTGCAGTAGATGCAGACGGCACTGCATGGATCGCTACCGATAAAGGTGTCAGCCAGATTATATCCAGAAAGATGACTTACAACGAAAAAGCAGACTACTTCACTCAGCAAGTAGAAGACCGACACGCCAGAATGGGATTTATTTGTCAAAGTGAATTCACTAAACAATTTGACATCACATCGACACAACTGGCTATTTCGGATAATGATGGCATGTACACTGCTAAATATGGAGCAGCCAATGCATTCAGGTATGCTTTGACTAAAGACAAACAAGCAAAGGAATTGGCCAATAGAAGCTTTTATGCCTGCAAATGGTTGGTTGACATTACTGAAAATACAACAAAAGAATTTAAAGGGTTTCCGGCCAGAGTGATCATTCCTATTGATTGGCATGAACCTATAAATGAACAATACAGCCATGAGGCCAACTTAAGGCATCAGCAAAGAGATCCATTCTGGAAAGACATTTTTCCCCGCTTTCCAAAAAGTGCCGACGGCAACTACAGATGGAAATGTGACACCAGTTCCGACGAACTGGCCGGACATTATTTCTACTATGGAATATATTATGATCTGGTAGCAGAAACAAAAGAAGAAAAAGATGCCGTAAAAAAAGTAGTCGCAGATGTTACCGATCACCTCATTCGCAATGGATTTAAACTAGTGGATTACGATGGAAAACCAACACGCTGGGGTAACTTCAATCTGGAATACTTTAATTCCATCTGGGGATGGGATCAGGAAGGCCTGAATTCAATGATGATGCTTTCATTTCTAAATGTAGCGACACATGTAACGGGTGACCCTAAGTATGAAGAAGTGGCAGAAATGCTTCGTACAAAATACAACTACCACATCAATTCTATGCACCCTAAAGAGTTTTTTCCTCCTGAAAACGCCGTTCCATGGGACAACAACCTGTGTTTGATGAGTTTATATGGTTTGTTGAATTATGAAAAAGATCCTGAAAGGATAATCATGTACCGCATTGCTCTGGAAAATGCATGGTTGCATATCAGCAAGCAAAAAAATGCATTTTGGGATGGTATATATGGAGCGTTGGCAAATTCATTTACTAAAAAAGTAGATGAGGGATATTTCAAAACAGACGAGTTGTTTGTAGAAAATCCATTGTTTGCCAAAGAAGCCATCAAACGATTTTACAAAAGTAGTCTGGATACAAAATATATGGTAGAAACACTACAAAGAATACCGTTGGATCTAATCGGATATGAAATGGATAATACCCACAGGCTGGATATTATAACCGATCCAACTCCCGGACAAAAAGAAGAGATGGGATGGAGAGTTGATGAATATGCACTTCCTATTGATGAAAGAGGACATGTTCGTCTGGATCGTGATGCATTTGTTTTACATGATTCGGAAGGTAATGGATATTCTGAGCATGAAGGTACATTCTACCTTTTACCCTATTATTTGTCCTTATACCATGATTTAATCGAAAAATAATTAAGAAACTTATCAACAAATCATACTATGCGTAATTTCTTATACCTATTTCTGACGTTGACAATGGCTGTGTCTTGTCAGTCTCCAAAAAAACAAGCCGAACCTGCCAAAGAAAAAACAGAGACAGTTGAAATCAAACCTGAACATCATGTTGTGTATTTCAAAGAAGGTAGATTCGGAGGCTGGCCTGCCAATAATGGCATGTGGTCGTGGGACAATGAAATTTTAGTTGGATTTGCAAGAGGATACCACAAAGAGCTGGGGCCTACAATGCACAACATCGATAGAGAAAAGCCTGAAGAATCATTGTTTGCACGGAGTTTGGACGGAGGAGTAACCTGGTCGGTCGAAGACCCATCTGCCGATGGCATATTGGTAGCAAGAGGATCCAGCCTTCATGGCACGGAACCTCAATACCCTAACCGAAAAGAGCCTGTAAAACTTACCTCACCGATCAATTTCATGCATCCGGATTTTGCTATGACGTTCCGTTTTATAAATTTCAATACCGGCCCATCAGTTTTTTACCACTCTTATGACAGGGGACATACCTGGAAAGGCCCTTTCACGCTGGAAATCTCCGGTATGCCAAATATTATTGCACGTACCAACTACATCGTGTTAAATCAAAATACCTGTATGGCATTTTTGTCCCTTCCAAAAGAAAACAATCAGGAAGGCAGGCCAATATGTGCCATTACCAGAAATGGTGGTCTTGATTGGGACTTGGTAGGTAAAATAGGGCCGGAACCGGATGGATTTGGAATTATGCCTTCAGCTGTTCAGTTGTCGGACAAAGATTATCTGGTGACCATAAGAAGACGGGAAGATACACATCGATGGATAGATGCCTATACCAGCAATGATGCGGGAAAAAACTGGACACTCACCGATCCTCCTGTGCCAGACTTGGGAGAAGGAAACCCACCAAGTTTGATCAAACTCAAAGATGGCAGACTGTGCCTTACTTATGGAGTGAGAGCAGAGCCCTATAGCATCTGTGCCAAAATAAGTGATGACAATGGAATAACCTGGTCGGATCAAATCGTGCTACGTAACGATGGAGGGGGAAGAGACATTGGCTATGTACGTTCATTACAGCGACCAGACGGAAAAGTAGTCACGTCCTATTATTTTCAGGATAAATTAAAATCAGAAAGGTATATAGCAGCCACCATCTGGAAACCATAAGGTTTTTACATTAAGAAAATTATAAACTAATCAAATGCATTTATCAAAATCAATTATTGGGTCATCCCTGTTCTGCTTTCTATTTATTTCTGTAGGTATTTTCTCATGTGGAGAAAAGCAAACCTCTGAAAAACAACCTGTAGATTTTGTAGATCCCATGATTGGTTCCGACTTTTTTGGCCATACATTTCCCGGGGCAACTCTGCCCTACTCTATGGTGCAACTGAGTCCCGATAATGATACCGAAGGATGGACTTACACCTCAGGTTATTCCTATCAAAACAACACCATTATGGGTTTTAGTCACACACACTTTAGTGGAATGGGCTACAGTGCCTGTGGAGATGTGTTGATCATGCCTACCGTCGGAGATGAGTTACATGTAGTACCTGGAACAAAAGAAGAACCAGATTCAGGATATAGATCCAGATTCGAGCATGAAAATGAATCAGCTACTCCCGGGTATTATTCTGTCTTGTTGAAAGATTATGGCATCAAAGCAGAACTCACGAGTACCAAACGGGTAGGAATGCATCGTTACACTTTCCCTAAAGCAAAAAAAGCCAACATTATCCTCGATCTGGGACACTCTATCGGAGGAACACGAGTTGATGATATATCTAAAGTGACTGTTGTTAATGATTCTACGATTACGGGGATTAAAAGTGGAAAAGGGGTTAAACTTTACTTCTCAGCACATTTTAATAAACCTTTCAAATACTATGGCACATTCGACGATGGGTATTTTACCCCGGAATCAGGAGCAAGTGTATTTCCTTATAAGAATGAAGAAATAGGTAAAGACGTTGGAGCTTTTCTGGTATATGAAACAAAAGAAGCGGAACAGTTGTTGGTGAAAGTCGGAATATCTTATGTGTCAATAGAAGGTGCGCAAAAAAACATCAAAGCAGAACTCAGTCATTGGGATTTTGACAGGGTAAGAAATGAAGCCAGAGAGCAATGGAACGTTGCTCTTAACAAATTGACCATAGAAACTCCTTCTCAGGACAAAAAACAGATTTTCTACACTTCTGTCTATCACAGCCTTCTTGCACAACAAATTTCACAAGATGTAGATGGACGATACTTTGGTATGGACGATCAAATTCAGAAACAGGCAGTTGGTGATTTTTATCCGTCATTTTCCTGTTGGGATACCTACCGCACCGAACATCCATTGATGACATTGATTTCCCCTGATCACACCAGTGACATGATCAAATCAATAGTAGCCAAAGTGAAAGAATATGGCTGGCTTCCTGCCCAACATTTCAGAAATAAACCCATGCAAAGCATGGTGGGAGACCATTTGATTCCGGTGGTCGTAGATGCGTATATGAAAGGCTATAGAGATTATGATGCTGAGTTGATTTACAATGCAATGAAAAGAAAAGCAATGCAACTTCCATCAGGTGATATTCCTTCGTACGCTGGAAGATCTGGTGTTTTAGACTATATGAAACTCGGATATACGCCGTATGACAAAGTAACAGAATCCGTTCCCAACACAGTAGAGTTGGCTTATGACGACTGGTGTATTGCCCAGATGGCAAAGGAAATGGGTAAGGAAGAAGATTATCAACTCTTTATGACACGAGCCAGCTACTACAAAAATCTATTCGATAGCGAAACACAGTTTATGCGTCCTAAAAAATCTGATGGAACATGGCTGCCAGAGATTAAGAACAATGAACAGGAAATAGTACAAGTTGGCGATCACTCCTACTACAAGTATTTTGATCCATTGCTGGTAGGAAGAAGACCCAGCAGACATTACACTGAATCCAACGCCTGGCAATACTTATGGTCAGTGCAGCACGACCCTGCCGGACTAATCGAATTACTTGGTGGAAACGACAAATTCACTGAAAGGTTGGATGAGTTTTTCGAAATGACCCCAACCATAAGCGCACCAAAATATGTGGGTGTAGTAGGTACAATAGGACAATACGTGCAAGGAAACCAACCGTCCCACCATGTAGCTTACCTGTACAACTATGCTGGAAAACCATGGAAAACTCAGGAGAAATCCCGTCAGGTAATGGAACAACTATATAGAAGTGGGCAAGGTGGAATTTGCGGAAATGAAGACATGGGATCACTTTCCTCATGGTATGTATTGAGCGCTATGGGAATATATCCCGTTACTCCAGGACATACACAATACAACATAGGCTCTCCTATATTTGATAAAGTCACCCTCCAATTGGAAGGTAATATGACTTTCAAAATCACAACAGAAAACAATTCATCTGCGAATAAATACATCCAATCTGCTACGCTGAATGGTGAAGTATTCAACCGCTCTTGGATCGACCATTCCGAAATTATGAATGGTGGCACACTAAATTTTGTAATGGGAAAAGAACCCAATAAAAGCTGGGCAAATTCTCCTCAAGATGCACCTTTTTCAATGAGTAAATAATTATAACAAATGAAAAAAACACTAATTGTAGTACTTTTTTTAGCCCTTTCAGCTACAACAAGCACATGGGCACAAAGTGGAAAAACACAGCAATTCATTGTATCTGAGGAATTGATTTTTGCACCACAAAACCAACATGCTCATGGCAGCTCTCTGGTATTGTTACCCAATGGAGATAAACTGACAGCCTGGTTTCAAGGCAGTGGTGAACGAAAGGCAGATGACGTGCGCATCCTTGGGTCGAGACTCAAAAAAGGAGCTAAATCATGGACTGCACCTTTTTTAATGGCAGATACTAAGAACATTCCCGATTGCAATCCTGTACTTTTTTTAAACAATCAAAACAAATTATTTTTAGTGTGGATAGCAGTACAAGCCAACCGATGGGAAAGTTCTATTCTCAAGTATAAAACTTCCACTAACTACAATACTGAAGGAGCACCTAACTGGGAGTGGCAAGACAACATCTTGTTGAAGCCTGACGACCGATTTGCAGAGGAAGTTAATCGAAAATTTGACGACCTACCCGAAAACAACGTCGCTTGGGCTGAATATGCTCCACAGTACGATGACCAGATCAAAGAGGCAAGTAAAGACCTGTTGAAAAGAAGTATTGGATGGATGACCAGGATCAAACCCCTGATTTTGGAAAGCGGTAAAATTATTTTGCCTCTTTATTCTGATGGATTGAATTTTTCGTTGGCTGCCATTTCGGAAGATGACGGAGAAACATGGAGACCCAGTCTTCCCATAGTCGGACGAGGACCTATACAACCCGCTCTGGCTCAGAAAAGCAATGGAGACATAGTAGCTTTGATGCGTGACTCAGGCAACTCTCCCACCCGTGTACACAAAAGCATATCCAAAGACCAGGGAGAAAGCTGGTCTGCCACAGTAAAAACCAACATCCCCAACACTGCCAGCGTAGAATTGCTAAAGATGAAAGACGGTAGCTGGGCATTTCTGGGCAACCCAATAGAAGATGGTAGGTACCAACTGAGCCTGTACTTATCTGACGATGAAGGAGAAACCTGGAAATGGAAAGTGAATATTGAAGATTCATATAAAGGCGCAGGGAGTTTTTCATACCCTAGTCTGGTACAAGACCCAAAAGGCCTTCTGCACATGACCTATTCGTACAAAAAAGACCAGTCTGGTGAAACTATCAAACATGTGGTAGTTGACCCAAAAAAAATCATAAAATAAATCAACCTAACCACCTCTCCAAGGATTTGAAATCCTTGGAGGTTTATATTTTCTGAGAAATATATTTCAATATTCATTCTCTCAATTCCATTTGATTTGCACTTTGCAATAAGATCTTTCCTTCGTCAAGATGACAAGGCAAACATATCGTTTATGAACTGAAACGATCATTTGAATCACCAATTCCGGTTTTGTCGCTCTGAGTGGAACAAAGAGTCTCATTGTAATATTGCTCAATCAAGAACCCCAACCTCTCACATTTAACCTTTTCGGCATAACACATGACTTCAAGTGCATATTTCGTATAAGAACAAGTATCTTTGCCGAATAACACATCTAAAATAAAAAACCACATGTCAGAAATTCCACTTTGTCCAAATTGCAGTTCACAATACGCTTACTCCACTGGCCTGTTGATGATGTGTCCTGAATGCAATCATGAATGGAATCCCGATGAAGTTGCTGAAGAAACCGGGCTTGTGGTTAAAGATTCTAACGGCAATCGACTACAAGATGGCGATAGTGTGGTTGTAGTCAAAAATCTACCTGTAAAAGGTTCTCCTCAACCCATAAAAGCCGGAACTAAAGTAAAAAACATCCGATTAACAGACGGTGATCACAATATCGATTGCAAAATTGATGGATTTGGTTCTATGGCACTAAAATCAGAATTTGTTAAGAAAGCCTGACACCTCTACAAGTGTGATAAGCAAAAGTTATTGCCTTCGGTTCATAAAATCATAAAAAAATCCCTTTGAACATTATATTCAAAGGGATTTTTTGCATCATACACAATACAATTAGTGTGTAATCATCAACTTTTTATTTCGCAATTTCAGGTTCTCTCCATTTATCGAAATAAAGTACATACCTGAAGGAAAATCATCAGTCTCAAGACTAAAACCGGAAGCACCAGGTTTTAGTTTTCCATTTCTATAAACTTTACCCGTCTGGTCATAAACCAACCAGTCCATGACTTCTGTAGTAATCCGATCAAACACTACGAAAACTTCCTTGTTTGCCGGGTTTGGATACAAACTGTAATCTTTCCCACCAAATGCATCGTCGATTCCTGTAATCGTAGGACTTGTCTTGCCAGCAACACTTATAGATTGGGTTTGATACACTTTTTTACTTGCAACATCCTGTATAAACACTACAATACTAAGATCTTGAGCATCAACACCTTTTTGAATGTCCCATTTTTTTGAAACATTCAACACTGTACCTTCAATAAATGATTGCTTGAACCTATTGCCTATACCATTTGGCAGCATTTTTCGTAAAGCAGCCCTCGACTCCAATTGTCCGTTTTCTGCATCTGTCAATTCTACCGTATTCTCCACTATTGCTATATAAAGACTCAACTCTTTAACATCATCAGTATTAGCAGGATCAGTTATGTCATCAAGTACCGTAGCAGTTACTGCTACTTCCAACACTTCTTCATCAGCACCAAAGTCATCACTGATATCAATATCAAACAAAACATCTTCCAAAGAACGTCTTGCCAGATTATTGACCGTCCACGGCACATCTGTCCTTGCATTGGCACTTCCATTTACAGCACCTCCCAGCAAAGAGGTAGGTGCGGCTGAAATCCCATAAAATACTGCCCTGGCACTTGGGTTTTCAATATTTACAATACTTATTGGATCAGGGTTCAGCAATAAAGGCGGAACAGTGCTATTGTCATAATCATCCAATTCACCTTTGAAGCTAGTATGGTAATTCACCCTGATAATGTCATTGTTGTTAATTGCAGGATCATCAATTATAGCATTAATACTTGCATCTACTATTGCGCTTGCTGCTACATTGGTACTAGAAAACTGTTCCAACAATACCTTTTTGGCTCTTTCCTTAATCTGGAAATTATCAAAAGCAAAACCCTCAGATGGTGCAGATGCATCAGTACCCAATGCAAACCTGAAAATTACAGAATTACGATCCACTTCAGGAATTGCATCCAGTTTATGTCTGGAAGAAACCCACTGAGCAAAATCAGCACCCTTATTGCCTGCCCATCCGATATCACCTTCATTGGTAGCCTGCAACTCTTGCTGACCAGGTTTACCACTAATATTCTCATGTGTAAACCATTCTGTACCAGTAGATCCTGTAGTAACATCATAATCACCCAGGGCAATCCATTCTTCTCCTCCATCCACAGAGTATTGTAATACTACCCCATCTCTCTGATCAGAAAAATGATATATTTGATCGAACGATACCATAGGTCTTTCCAAACTACTGATATCAAAACAAGGGGAATAGACCCATGATCTGGACTCACCATTGTTATAATTACCATCCAAGTTGGTAACCCATACATTTCCATGAACACCGTCATCGGCAATAACAAGTCCTGAAGGAATTCCAAACTGCCAGCTGTTAAAATCTTTTGGTAGTTTTCCCCAGTCATCATCATCTTTGTCTTCTATTGGTCTCAAATCCACAGACCATCCGGAGGATTCAATTATAACATCCAAGTCTTTACTACCATCAATTAAACGTCGTTCGTCTGTTGCTTCTACAAGCTCCCATTCAAGGAAATCTTTTTTGACTGGAGTACCCCCCTCAAAATCCTGAAAATATGGTGCTTCTTCATTTGGAAGGATAGAAACTCTTCTTAAATGAATTTGTTCACACCCATTGTTTGTAGTCAATGTTAATTGTACATCGTAAACTCCTTCATTCGTGTATGTATGTGGCAAAGTGAATTTATCTGCATTTCCCTGGGTATCTATATCTTCAGAAGTCCCATCTCCAAAATCAAACAATATGGACTGAACTGAACCAAAATCTACCGATGTAGGAGAGGCAACAAATACCACTTCATCTTCTGCGCATAAGCCCTCAACAGTAAAATTAACATCTGGTATATCCCCTACAACTACCTGCTCGGTTACCTCCAAACTTGTGCAGCCTTTCAAGCTTGTAGTAGTTAATGTTACAAAATATTCTCCCGGCTCAGAAAACAAATGTAGAGGATTAAGATCCGTACTGGTGTTTGAGCCTTGTATAAGGTCTTCTGATCTTAAGTCGTCAAAATCCCAAAGGGCAGATTGCACTTGATCTCCCGGTGCGGTTTCTATAGAAGTAAATTCGAAATCAACTGGTGTTCTATCACATCCTCCAACCGAATTTATAGATACTATGGGTTTAGTATTTATAATAACATCCTTATTAACAGAAGCTGTACATCCAGTTTCGTTATTAGTATATGTGTACGTAATTGTATGGGTACGTGGGTCACTTAAATTCGCACTTACCGCAGCATTATAGGCACTCTCAAAATTAAAATCAGATATACCGGGTGTTTTCGGAATTATCCCTGCATTATTGTTCGCCGGATTGGTAAAAGAACTAGTAGAATTTTTGATTAAATTATTTAAGTTTTTATCGGAATAACCAAATCCAGTCATTTCAGCATTACTTGCATCTATACAGAATTCATTTTGATTATAAGCTACACCTTCCACCGTAAATGTAGGAAATGGCAATGGATTAACGGTAAGCGTTACTTCATTGGAAGTTGCCTGACAACCATTATCTGACGTACCATATTGATATGTAATTTTAAATATTGCTGCATCTCCATTATCAGAGTTGGCTGTGGGGTGCTCGGCATAAGCAGTAGCAGGATTGAAAAATATCTCATCCAAACCACCATCAACAGAAGCACCATAAAGCGCACTTGCAGATAGCGGAGGGTCACTAACAAAAGTACCTCCATTTCCTACACCAGTATCAAAACCAATACTCTGAACAAAAAGTCGTATGGGATTAGTTGCTACATCATCATTGATACAATAAGCATTTGCATCCAAATCAAACGAGCCTTCTTTTACCTTTATTGTTGGTATTGGTGTTCGATATACTCTTATGGTCAACCTGTTATCAAAATCTAGCACACCATTCGATGCATCAGAAGATAAGGTTTTACCTGTACAACCATCTTCATTTTGATAAGACATATCGAAAACAAAATCTATAGAAGTAGCTCCTTTTAGCGTACTATTAGCAAGTTCAGCAAAATTTACTGCCTCTCTGGGGTAGAAATAAGCCTTGCCTTCAGCTATGTTTTCCAATTGATTAGAACTAAAGTTATAATTAGATCCTGCAAAAGAAGCAGCCGTCCTTGATCCCTGCACAACCTGATCTGTCACATCAATAAGTACTATCTTTTCCGAATCCAGAGCATCTATCACTGACATGTCGTCTATACAAACTTCTACCAGATTTCCAGACACTAATGAAACCCCATTCTGAGTGATGTCATACTTAGGAACAGGAAGGTTGTGTATAACAATCGTTTGAACAATATCAGCAGAACAAAACTTGGAGTCTTCGTAATTCAGGTTAATATCAACAGATATTTGTCGATCATCCATTGCTCCTAAATTGGCTGCAACAGCTTCTTTGAACAATTGTTCAATGTCAATAGTAGCAGTTCCAATTTTATCGGTAATCGCATCAGATGTAAATCCAACAGCTGAGAATGTCGCACTTCTACCTTCTCCCAATGCGCTTCTCAAAGTCAATGTTCCTTCATCAACACAAACTTCATTGTCAACTTCAACACCACCTTGTTCATAAGTAAATGAAGGTTGTGGGTATGGGTTAACAGTCAAAGTAACAGGAGTTGAAACATTGTTGCATGTGACATCTGTAGTATAGTCATATACAATGTTAAATATGGCCTGACTTGTACTAACATCCAATAAACCATTGTCCTGAGCAAAAGTGTAAGCCGCTTCAGGATCAAAAGTTGCTGTTCTCTCTGCATCTATACTCGTAGATACACCATTAGCAGTAGCATTATTGAGCACACTCACCGGCAGGGTAATACCTGTATTTTGTTCCCGATAAGTACCAATCCCCCCCGGATTATGAGTAATCGCAGTTGATAAAGTAATCAGGCTACCATGGTCAATACAATACTCTTTGTTATTGTTTGGCCCATTGTCACTAACTGACACTACCGGAACTGGTAAACGATAAACCCTAATTACTTTTTTATTTCCAAAATCAGAAGCCACTCCAGCACATGTTAAATCATTAGTAAAAGTGTAGTCAATAGTAAAATCGACAAATTGAGAATTTGAAAAGGACACGGGATTACCTGAAACAGCATCCTGAACTGCCTGGGCAGGATAAAAATAATATTCTCCTTCTGCATTTCTGGACAATGCCGCAGCACTCAAAGGCACACCTGTGGCATCACCAGAGAAAACTCCTGTTGTCAGTGTTCCCATAGAAACATCTGTATTATCCAATAATACAATTCTCTCATTCAAAGTCAGGTTTGAACTGGTGGAAAGGTCATCTATACACACTTCTACATCAACACCTGGTGTACCAGAACTCAATGCATCGGAAGGTCTTGTAATGGTAAATGCCGGTTCAGGAGTATTATTTATCTTAATGGTAACATCAGTAGTATTTACACATCCATCAGAATTAGTGTAGGTAAAAGTCACTACATAATCAACTTGCCTCAAATCTTTGGCTGGGTTGATTGTCTCAAAAGCATCAAGTAAATCTATTTCAGCTCTACTGTTACCAACACTATTGTCTATTGCAGAATTATTGATCGCATTCGAAAATGTACCAGAAGCATTTGATGGGTTTCCTATCAAATTCAATTCAGCATCATCTATACAAAATTCATTTCTACCTGTACCCTGCCCCTCTCTTCCAAAGGTAACACTCAATTCAGGAAGGCCATTGACAGTAATATTTTTAGAAATAGAGTTTACACAAGTATTTCCATCAGTATAGGTATAAGTAATAGTGATTAACTCAGATTGATCCAAGAAATCCTGTGGATCTACTTCTCCAACTGCCGCCAACGGATTAAACACAGCTGTTCCGTCACCATTATCCGTAAGTCCAATACTACCAACTGTACTTATCGAAAACGTACCATTTGCACTTGCCGGATTACCTGTTAAACTTATGTTGCCATTATCCACACAAACCTTAGTAGGCAAAGGGTCAGAATTTATATCCGTCAAATTCAGAACAGGAAGCGGGTGAACAGTATAGGTAATCATCGTAGCAGGCCCTTCACAACCTCCAAAACCTGCTGGGAGACCTATATTTTCTGTTTTAGCAACCCAGAAATTAGTAGAACCAGCATTCGCCGGATCCACATTGAGTGTAGAAATATTAAAAGTTATTCCAGAAGCAACAAGGTTGTTAAGGCCTGCATCAGAATACCAATTGTATTGTTCACCAGCAGCTAGTGTTCCAACATCGACAGCAGGATTCACCAACGCATCATTCTGACAAATTTCATATACATTACCATTGCTATCTGCTGTTGTGACAGGACTAATTGGCGTAGGGTTAACAGTAAGGTCAACCTGAGTCAAGTTACTTGCACAATCCGATACACCCGTGAATTGTCCCACATAAATTGAGAAACTGGAAGTGAATTTACCATCTGCCACTTGTGTTTCTCCTATGAAATCGGCCACCACAGGTAGGTATGAGGCTCCTGTAGCTGCGGCTATTGGATCAGTACCAAGATCATCTCGATACCATTGGTATGAATTAGCAGCACCACTGGTAACGGAAACAGCAGTGAAAGTTTCACCCTCACAAATAGTCCTGTTCAATTCTGATGTCAATAATGTCGGCCCATCCTCAATGGCTTCTATATGCACAGTCACTTGCTTGTGACTACCCGAAGGTGTTTCGCATCCTTCGAAAGAAGGAGTGGCATCTCTGTCAAAATTGGTAGCCTGAGTAACGTAATAAGTATAGTTGCCAGCAACCGTGCTGGAAGACAATCCTAATGCTGCTCCCGTTGGATCATTTGTAGTGGCTACCCTTAAGGAAGGATTGCCTATATCAGCAATATTTGAGTACCAATAAAATTCTGCTCCTGATTCACCAGTGGCAGTTAAATCCCCAGCTTGCACCTCATCTCCAAAACACAAATAAAATTCTGAATTAACAACAGAAGGTGTCGTAGAAATCCCTGTTACATTAATTGCAATTATCAGTGGGTCACCTGTACACCCACCAAACTCTCCACCACTGACAATATCAGTAGTTTGAGTAATACCAAAATATTTTGCTCCGGTGGCTCCAACAAGGCCTAAGTTTGTTGAAGGATCAGGATTTGATCCGGGAGCAAAAGAACCTATAAAAGTTGCCAAAGCACCTGTAGTAGGATTAGCTGTGTACCAATTAAACATCACTCCATGAGCACCAGCATAATCGGTAGAAGTAACGAAATTATAAGCGTCATTTATCTCGTTCCTACATACCAAATAAGTATAATCACTATTAGGCAGAGGACTATCCGCAATACTCAATGGATTTCCTCCATCATCGGTAACAGTGATCTCAGGGGCATCCGGTTTAGCAAACAAAGTAATAGTAACCGGAGTTCTGTCATCACTTTCACAACCTATAAAAGCAGGGTCAATACTTTCACCTGTACCGCTTTTTCCAGCATAATCTGCTTGTGACAAGTACAAGGTAGTAGTACCTGCCACACTCAAATTAATACCCGGTATTTCACTATAATTTATATCAGCATTTTTATTGATATCCGTAGAGGCAGGATCATAGGTATTTGCAAATGAAGTACCACCTGAAGCTGCTTCATACCAATAATATATATTTTCAACTTTTCCACCAATTGGTGACTTTAATACAGTCCCACCAACGATATCTCCAACACATGCATAAATTTCATCATCAAAAAAAGTATCTGGTGCTGGAGCATCTGGTTTAGGATACACCATTATTTGCACCTTGGTTTTTGGTCCGTCACAACCAATGAAGTCTCCTTCTCCAGCATCTGCACTAACAGTTCCAGAAGCATCCCTTCTTGCATAGTAAAAGGTATATGGTTGTATAATTTCATCTATGGTAATGGACTCAATATATGCTTGGGCACTAGTTGAACTACCCGTGATATTATGCCCTACGGTAAAATCATTATAATTGATATTAATTTCTATTGAAGACTCATTAACATTGGTAATTGTACCATAACCATTGTTAGTCCACCAACTAAAACCATCAATTTTACCAGATCCTCCCAAATTACCTGTAATAACTTTTCCAACCGGAAAAAAGCCAGTAACCATATCAATTGCCACATACGACGAAGTTGCAACTGTAACAGTTCCTTGTCCTCCTGCCTCACTAGTAATGACCTCTCCTACAATAAATGGAATGCCAGTTAGAGAGTAGGTCATATAAGCTACTGAATGAGAAACAGCTAACTCTCCCACTATAAATGACGGCACAAGATCTGACGTAGAATACTCAATGGTAGCGGTCGTCGAAGGTACTGATTTTACAGGAGGTGTAGCTGTACCTGAACCAGGAGTATTTGTACCTAAACCCAATTGAACTGGAGATACAGTAGTACTGGTTGTTACTAAAATTTCATTATTGTTCTCGTCGTACCAAACAATTTCATTTCCACCCAGACCAGTATCATCAATAGTAATATCTTCCACAATCTCGTCTTCACAATATTCCCTAACCAACCGTGTATTGGCAACATCATCATAATAGTCCGAAACAACATCCAAATCCTGTACAACAGGTTCTGCTATGACTTCAAAAATAATTTGGCGCGATGTACTTTCACATCCTGCGAATGTAGTTCCAGTAGTCAAAGGTGATCTGTTGATGGTCTGGGTCAAATGGAAAGAGTAAGTACCCGGGTCGGGTGTTCCAAAAAACAAATCTGATTGTGTGATTATTCTACGATCTGAGTTGTTTCCGCTTTGAGCGTTTACAGAA
This sequence comes from Reichenbachiella sp. MALMAid0571, assembly GCF_040151475.1. Lineage (NCBI taxonomy): Bacteria > Pseudomonadati > Bacteroidota > Cytophagia > Cytophagales > Reichenbachiellaceae > Reichenbachiella > Reichenbachiella sp. MALMAid0571. The sequence continues at coordinate 32,135 of NZ_JBDKWG010000071.1, forward strand.
ATTTCAGTGCCAAAATCTGGGTTACCAGAGCCATCATCATCATACCATCTGAAGTATTTCTCTGTACCTGAATCCTGTATTTTATTGTTGTCAGCATCAGTGAAATCCGCATAAATCAAGGAAACAGCATCCCCTTCACAATAAACAAATTTATAGGCATCATTGCCATTGTTGTCAACAATACCTGGACCAAATGTCACAGAACTGGACAAATCCGGATCTTGTGCACTAGCATAGCTAGGGTTTGTGTTCAATAAAGGTATGGAAGGCTGTGCAATAATAGTAACTGCCCTTAAAACAGAATTTGTGCATCCAGCACCTCCTTCTACAGCTGGATCATCATCGGTATCATTCGTATATCGAATGATATATGACCCAGCACCAATAGAAGGATCAAATTCCCCATCAGTTAGAGTTATATAATTCGAGCCTCCGTCAGAGGAAATTTCATATAAACCATCATCCTGTAAATTAGTTAATTGCACAGTTGAAGTTGAAACGTCACCTGTAGATCGTAATATACCTGACAATTGAACTATTTCGTCGGTCTCACAATAATTACTTTGAAATGGTGAAAAAGTATCGCTTATATCATCGTACACCTGGATACCAACACTAGGTTGTGGTACAACATCTACACTTTGTGTAATGGTTGTAGATGTGTTGGATGTCACTACAAATAACGACATTGGGCCATATTTTTTACCATTAGTTGCTATATTGATACTGGAAGCCTGATCAGGATCGAAAGTATATATAGGAAGAGTATTCGAACCAGGATCAGCGTAAGTGTTTGTAAATGTCAATGGTGTAACATTATCAGAATATCTTAACTCAATAAATGAATCTCCACTACCAGAAAGTTGATCAACTAAATCCTGACTTGGATTGATATTATAAGGGTCAACATTTACACAATTTGACAAAATAAGTCCATCTAAAAGTGAAGCCACAACGCTAATTGAAGTTTGAGTTGACTCCTCACAATTGTCCCCCGTATCGCTTTCAGTATAGGTATAGGTAATGGTGTAGTCACCACCACCAGCATTTTTTGGACTAAATTCATAAAATTCAGTGGTAGAATTATAACTTATAGCTGTACCTGTAAATTGTACTCCAGAATCTGGATTACCAGGAGAGGTAGTAGCCGGTGGATCAATAATAATATTTAAAAATTCGGTATTTATACCTACATTTCCAACGACAGTATTTCCCCCACCATCTTGTAGAAAAATTGTTGGTGAAATCTTGTCATGAGAGGTAATCTCGGTGGTATAATCATCCGCAACGGCCGGATCAGTTGATTTACAGAAATTTGGATCGACAATCGTCAAAACTACATCATAGACCAAGTCACCCAATCCGGCATTATTTGAAGGCGGAGTGAAAAACGGATTGGACTTAACAGCTTCAGTAGCCTTGGTAATACCCTTATCCAAAATCAGTTCATCGATGATAAAGTTTTCATCCGCCCCCCCGGAATTGTCATACTCAATTCGAATATTAAACGTACCACCACCATTATCATCAGCAGGTATTTCGACTGCATATTGTTTATATTTAGTAGATGATGTAAAGACAGTACCCAATGAAATTTCAGAACCAAATCCATCATCAGATCCGAATATTTGAATTTGCGCCCCATTAGAAGCAGAGGTTTCTGCCCTACCATAAAAGAAAAGTACCGCTTTGGAATCAAAAAGCTCAAAATCCGGAGATACAATATTTCCTCCAGATGCTGGAAGTCTTAAGGCGTCTGCCCCTTCAAAGGCAAGCCCACTACCTGAGGCTGAAACTCCCGTTTGAGACCATCCAGTAGGAGGAATCGTACCAGTATCAAAATTTTCATCCAGAGCTCGCATCACTTCACCTCCAACACTAAGTGGTTCAGACCTCCACTGATAAGTATGTGTACCCACAGCACCCGTACTTACCAAAGAAGGAAACCCACCAATAAACAACTCTTCTCCTGCACATACTACCTTATCAAACCCAGCATCAGCAACTGGTGATGGGTTAATAACAATATTGACTTGTACAGCCTGACTCTCACATTCCCCTGATCCGGTATTGGTTACATAAAGAGTAGTTGTACCAGAAACATTCACATCAAAACCAAGTTGTGCTTCGGGATCTGTCACTTCTCCAGAATATTGAGTATTTGTTAAATTAAAATCAGTGTACCAAACAAAATCCGCATCGTTAGTAGTAAAATCTGCCAAGTTGACCACATCTCCTGTACAATATGTAACTGTCAACCCAACAGGAGGTGCTGATGCACTGGCCACACTAAAATTAGCAAAGGAGGTTCCATCCCCAGCTACTATACCATCAATAGTGGCAGTACCTCCATTTGATGCTATACGCAATAAAGATTTAGTACCGGAAAAAGCCTGAACTGCCTTAACCTGCAAGCCATTAATTTTAATCTCATCCTGATCGTTGGTATTATCAGTATCATAGGATAGTGATATAGAACGTGTCGTCAAAACCGGTACTGTCGTATTTATTTCAGGATTAAAATCATCATTACCTCCATCATCGCTTATAGAAATAGAAGCCGAGGTGTTAAATTCCAATTCAGCAGGCAATGTCAAAACCAAAGTTTTTAAGCTGGTATTGGGAAAACCACCACCGTTTGAAGCTGCCTCCTGAAGTTTTATTTCACCTAGTGGGGCATAGTCTTCTCCCAAGCATAATATTAAATCTGCGGGTCTGGTCACTCTAACATTTCCTCCAAACTGAACCGCTGCAGCATTTGTTGTCTTATCAGCTTCCAATCTTACAGCACTTTTGTTTCCGTTTCCGTCTTGCGCTACCAGATAAATATCATAAGTTGTACTACTTTGTAAAAAATCAACTGTTTCGGATTCCGGACTACCCGGATCTCCCACTACAAGAGATCCCTTAGCCACTGGTGGATTTCCGCTTCCATCTGTACCATTAATTACCTGAGTTACAGATGGAGCTGTAGTTCCGTCCAGTAGTACTACATAGAAAGCTGTACCTGCTGCATCCAAATCGACATCTATATCAAGACTTGTGGCAGTAATGCCAGTAATACCAGTACTTCCATCAAACTGTGGAGCAATTACATCTTCGGTTGTAGCAATACTGCCTTCATTTTGAATTGCTGTTTCATTATTAGCAGCGGATTCATCTACTGCATACCAGTGAACATAATAAGTAGTATGTTGAGTTAATGTAGAAATAACTTCTTCATCCTGAACAGTTGGAGTAGTGTAACTAAAAGATCCCGCAATATCACTCGCAACAGCAGTTCCACTTAAAATATCAGCCTTTGATGGTGTTGTGCTCACTTCCCTTACCAAATAATAAATAGTGGCATTTTCATTAAGATTTACAAAAAACTTGATTTGGGTTTCGGAATCAGGCCCTAATGCCAAAGGGTCTTTAGCATTTACACCTGGTGCTTCATCGTCAGTTACAGTAATGGTAAATTGAATTTCCGGAGATAAGTCATCGTCTCCGGCATTGGCTGTACCACCATCATCCTGCAATTGAAATCCAATAGTGGAACTTCCCTCAGCATTAGTCGCCAATGTATAAGTTAAGGTACCAGAAGTGCTGATCGCTGGAGCCACACTAAATAATGAAGCACTTGAATTCGTTACTAAATTGTAACTACTCACTGCTTGTTCTGTTGCTGCACCGGATGCTATATCTTCATCATCTGGCCCCAAATCAACGCCTGTAACAAAGCTTGCTATAGTTACCAAGCCCTCAGAAGAAGTATTGGCGGTAGGATTTCCTGCTACGGTGAAAGAAGGTTCATCATTAATAGGGTTAACGGTAATACTAGCGGTACCTGTACCAGAACTATATGCAGTTGTTCCCCCACTACTAGTGACATCTACACCTGTATCTTCATCACTTCCTGAAGTTTGATCCCATGCTCTTAAAGAAACAGTATTTCCGGTGCTCCCATTGTAGTCCGAACCAGGAACAAATCGGATGGCATTGTTTCCGTCACTGGCTAAAAGGACTGCACTTGTAGCAGATACGCCTGTTAATGAATTCCAAATAGAACCATCAACGGTATATTCCCAAGAGCCATTTGTTTCTAAAACTCCAATTACTGCAAAACCCTTAGGATCTCCTGAATCAATTTCATTGTAATCGCTTCCAAAGCTAGAAATCAAGCCAGAAATAAGTGTACCTGTACTATTTGTTTCGTCTTCATCAATCGCATTAAAAGTTGCGGTATTCGACAAAACTGGAGCATCATTGGTTGGTGTAATTCCAACAGTAGAAACCAAAGATAAAGCATCATTGGTGTCGTCATCTGATCCTCCCGAACCTCCATCATCCGATATACTGGTAATTGTCACTACCCTACTGGTTGTGGATGGATCATCTGAGTTGTTTTCATAGCTTAAGTTGTCTATCAATGCTTCAAAGTCCAACTCACTCATCGAACCACCAGTAAAAGTTACAGTAGCTGTACCTCCTGATAAACTTACACTATATCCAAGTGTGTTTGTTGCGGAAGTCCCACTATTAGTGTTTTCTAAAGTAATAACTGAGCCATCTGCATTCAATAC
>NZ_JBDKWG010000072.1:0-20924 GCF_040151475.1 Reichenbachiella sp. MALMAid0571
ATCTGCCATTGCCGGACAGCCATACCCCCAATCTGCTTCTCCCGGAAGATCCTGGGTTACATAGTGATGCTCAAACATATTTACACCAATGCGGCTTTGTCCAACTTCTCCAGATTGTTTTTGTTTGGAACAGGATAAACAGATGACACCACAAAATATCAACAATTTATTACTACAGGATTTCCAACTCATTTATTTTACAGATTTGACCTTTATATTGACACTCCCCCAAAAACATCTTCTGGTAATAGGCATATAATCTTTAGTTTCATACTTTGCCAAAAGCTTTATTTCATAATTATCAGGACAGTCTTCGGCTATTTTTACAATCGAGCTTACCGTAATCCCATCACAACTCCATTTAGCCGCTAAACTTTCGGCATGTTGATTTTCTTTAAGTATCTCTATATAGGGATCGTCATAAAAAAGCTTTGTTCTATGCCCGGAAGTATAGATCATTACCTGCTCTCCAGGTGAGATTATTCCATCGCCATTGCCAGTGCCAAAGACAGCATCTTTGACCAATCTCCCATCGTCTATGGAAATCTCTTCAAACTGCGGCACAGCAAAAAATACGGGTACATCAAATTCTTCTTTGAACATCAATGTATCATAGCTGATACTAAGAATAATTTTCACCTCGGAGGGCTCTCCATCAGTAGGTGCTTGTTTTTTGCAGCTTAAGATAACCTCCTCAGAATAAAGAAACATTGAATCTACGCTCTGAAAAATCTCATACTCTTCTTTATCAGTAGAGACTGAACCATCTGTAGCTTTTAGCTTAAAACTCACTTTTTTTGCTCCATCCAACATACCTCCCAGATTAACCAACTGTATCACCATCTTATTTTCTTCTCCCACACGAATCATTTTTTTACCATTTTCTAATTCGTGATTAACAAAAACCAACCTTGGTTGTTCTTTTTTAGAAATGCCTATTTCATGCCCTTGGCCATCAAGTTCAAAACTCAACCTTCCATCACTGTCTGCTTTTTTTGTCATCAACTTCAATTGGCCGCTCTCGTGTTCATAATGTCTTATTTGATATTCTACCTTTGGTTCGTATATAGGAGCTGTTACAATAGATGCATTGAAACCATCCAAAGGAGGGGCAATCGGAAGCCATTTTTTTGTATAAAAACCAAACCCATCTTTGGAAACATTTCTTAAATAGGTCAACCCAGAACTCTTTTTATTGCTTTTGACTGAATAATCCCAAATTTCAAAATCAGAATACAAATCATAATGTGACCATTGTTTGTCCAGAGGCTTAGGGTTTCTGAAAGCCCTATCCACAAAGTTCATTGCCATTTCAAAAACATCAGTCTCTCCTTTGTTATCCACTTTGTGTCCTCCTGAAAATTCCCAGTATTCATAGTCCATATTTCCCTGCCAAAGCGCACCTTTGTGCACTTCCCTGTTTTGACTGCTCAATTCCCCGACCGAACTATTATGCAATCTTGTTTTCACATCTTTCAAATTCTCAAATGTGTGCCTCAGAGAATAAAGAGTATTGTTATCAGGATAACCAACATGAAACTCAGGGCTTCCGGTCATATTAACTGCTGCACCAATCATATCGGGATACTTACCAGCTATAAAAAAAGACATAAAGCCCCCCATACTATATCCAATAATCCCACGGTGTTCTCTATCTGACAGGGTGTTGTATGAAGCATCAATATGGGCAACCAGTTCCGGGAAATAATCCTTCATTTGAACATCAAAACTGACATGATCCGGACAACCGATATTGTAGGGTCGGTGCAAAGACTCTATTATCCTGCCGTCCCACATGACTAGCATTACCTGATATTTATTTACAAGTCTTCCAATCATTTCATATTCCAATAAAGCGTTGTAGTCCTGATAATGTCTTCCGCCATATCCATGAAAGAAATAAATTACAGGGTACTGCTTTGAATCACTTTCATAATCTTCGGGTAGATAAATACGATAGCTCCTTTCAGCTTCAAATGTTTTACTAAAATGACTTTTATCTTGATAGGCATTAGGCAATTGTTGTGATATACCATAAAAAGAACAACAGGTTAATATCAAGAACAACCCGTAACCAACTTTCATATTTGTTTTCATCTTATCTAATCTTCTAACCTTTCAGCTTCCAAACCTGTGACAGGAATATTATGAAGCTCAGAAAAATCGGTAATCACTTTACTCAATTGCTTTCTCCAATCCTCAATCCCCATTCTCTCAAATGGTGCTAACATGTACTCCAAACCTTTACGACGATCGGCAAAATGGTCTTTCACATCATCATATACATGGAGAAAATCTTTTCCTCCAACACCAGCTCCTTTTGCAAGACGGCTTTTGCCCCAGGTCGCATTTAGTGCCTTCCACATTTCGTTCTGTTCTTGTAGTATTTTACCTGACAATTGATGTGCTTCCACCAATAAACTAACTGCTTGATTCTCGCTATCAGCTTTTGAAGCCCGTACCAAATAGTCTTCAACCTTTGCTAAATTGATTACCATATTCATAGTATATCTCTCCAAAAGCGCAATGGAAAGTAGTACTTCCAGATTATAGCTATTGTGCCGTACCCGTGTGATATTTCGAATCAGATGAAGAATCAATCGCTGGTTCTTTTCAAGCAGCACAGTAGCTTCATTGATTTTCTCAGCATATTTAACAGTGAAAACAGGCTCAACACTTAAATCTTTAGCTGAAGGAATCATGAGTGGGTCTATCAAAAGATCTTGCATTTCTCCTCCTACTCCTTTTCCTTTAGAATTGCCATACCCTCTGGTTCGTTCCACTGACTCTTTCCTTTCCCATAAGTCTTCATAAAACCTGGCCCCTTCCTGCAATCCGACGTAAGTCTCTACCATATCCGGGCTGTCCATGCCATAAAACAAATCCATGAAATCGATAATATTCTGCTGAAGTGAGGGAGTATTTTTAGTCCAACCATATTGTGTTACTGTAGCCCATCCCAGCCAAAAAGTCTCACTATGCAAACCTGCGTCATCCCAGGCGGCAGCAAATGTGCCTATAAGATTTGCTCCTTCACCTTCTCTATTTGATATATCTCTATAGGCATCACTCAACCTCCCATTGATTTGGCGATTTCTGTATTTCGTTGAAAAATAATTTGGAAACAGGTATTCTGCTCCTTGCATTGAACTATATGAAAGCTGATCAATACCAGCCTTGGTTTCGTTAACAGACCATTCCTTTGTTTTATGAGGCCCCATAATAGCATCAATAACATCACTGGGGACTTTCGAAATATCCTTTGGTAATAATGGGTATTCTACCCAGGCCAAAACTCTTCTGTTCCTTTCCTTCATCCATTTATTTACCCTTTGTAAATATTCTACCCAAGCTTTGCTACGATTTTCTTCGTTGTACTCATTCTTACACTCACCGCAGATGCCCGCATAATACACTTCGTCTGTAGAAACGAAAAAGTAGTCAACTCCGGGAGTTGCGTCTATCATGTCCTGATACATGTCAAAAATAAGTTCCATTGCTTCATCGTTACACATACAAGCCTGATAGTTGCTTTCATGATCTGCTTTCAAATGTTCAAACTCTTTGTGCTTCAAAACATAGGCCATGTGAGCAGGTGCTTGCACATTAGGCACGAGCTGAATAAACCTGTCTAATGCGTATTTGGTCAGTTCCTGCATTTCTTCTTTGGTAAATGCATCAGGGCTACCAATTATTGGATGAGATGGATATTCGTATTTATCCTCAATTTCAAATGCAATAGCATTAATTTTGAAGTAGGCAGACCAATCAATATATCTCTTTAGAGTTGCTACTTTATCCCTATGGTGTTTCGTATCCCAATGGATAAACCTCAACTCCAGATCCGGCCAGTCGGTAATAGTTCCTAATGGTAGCTGGAATTTACCTCTCGGTGTAGGTTTCATAAGCTGTATAAAGCTTTGAACACCATAAAAAAGGCCTGTTTCATCATTCCCTTCAATTCTCACACTTCCGTCCGATATGGTAATCTTATAAGCCTGTTTTGAATTAGATAAATTAGCTATTCCTTTAACTGCTTCTTTGTTGACCCTCAACTCTATTTTTCCAGAACCTTGTCCAGAAAATTTCAGACTGTGTAATTCCTGAACCCTTTCTGCAAAACTACTCGTGATTTTATTGGGAACAGATTTATCAAACCTTACCTGCCATGAATCATCTATGAGTATATTTTTATTTTCCAAGTCAACCTTTTGAGGGGCCGGGAAAATGGCGTACCCCATGCTTCGTAAATCAGTAACCGATTGTGCGTTTACCTTATAAAAAACACAGACAATTAGAAATACTGATAAATTGAATTTTATAAATTTATTCATTGATTGTTTTACCTTTTAAAATTATTGAGCCACCTCAAACACTTGCAAAGGGGCATTGTTGTTGGCTATCAGGATTAAGTCCTGGGGCACTTTCTTGAGTACACACACAGCCCGTGCATCTCCAGGAATGTAAATCCCGCTCTTCTGATATTCGACTGGACTAAACTTTCCTGCACCATTTCCTACTAAAAGAAGACCATAAAAAGCATCGTTTCTGGGGGTTTCCACCTCGGATACAAACAAATTGCCAACTGAGAGTATATCTTTATGCCCATCACGGTTAAAATCTCCGGAGACCATACTATTGATATTGGATAATTGAGCAGCATCCGGCAATACTTTAAGTTCCATTTTCCCATTGCCTTTGTTTTCTACATAAACACTGGAAAAAATATTCGCTTTATAGTGTACAGATGCATCAAGTGCTGCCGGACTATATACATCTTGCAATGTGGCTTTGGCAAAGGCTGTATAACTCTTAAACTTAGTAGCCAATTCCGGGATCTGCTCAGACGAACATTGACGTCCACGTACAGGATATTGCGTTCCACCATTGTAATAGCTCAAAACAATATCCAACTTCTCATTGCTATCATAATCATAGGCATATATGTCAAATGTTTCCTCTTCTGAAGCCTGGTACTTGTAGTTTAGTCCCAAATTCCCAAACACCAAATCTTCATCGCCATCCGAATCAAAATCATCGGCTATTACAGAAAACCACCAGCCAGTGGTGTTTTTCATGTTAAATTTTTCTGTAACATCTAAAAAATTTCCCTGATTGTTTTCGAGAAATAAAATTGGCATCCACTCCCCCACGACCACCAAATCAAGATCACCATCGGTATCAAAATCAGTAGCCACTGCGGAAGTCACCAATCCGGGAGACACTAACCCTGATGCCTTTTGATCTGTAACATCAATAAATCCAGCTTCTCCATTTTTAGATACATTTTCTAAAAGATAGCTGCGAGGAGGTAGTGGATATTGTCCTGGAACAAGCCTTCCTCCCACGAATAGATCCTGGTCACCATCCTGATCAAAGTCAATAGGAATCGCACATGAACCGCTTATATTCATTTCAGGAAGAGCAGCAATGGCTTTTTGAAATTCACCTGTTCCATTATTCAGGTACAACCTGTCTTGAAGCATTGGAGAATTCTTTTCAAATTCATTGCCTCCACTGATAACATAGAGGTCTAAGTTTCTATCTCCATTGGCATCAAAAAACAATGCTCCTAAATCTTCTTGTGGATAGTCTTTTTCCCACGGCCCTGAAACAATACTAAATTTTCCATCCGATTGTTGAATAAAGAGCTGACCTTTTGAACCAGCTGCCCCACCTACATAAACATCCTCCAGATCATCTCCATTTATATCTCCCACTGTAATCCCCGGCCCAAATTGAGACATTTTATGTGGCAACAAAGGTTCTTTTTCAAAATCGTTGTAATCATTTTCAACGTGCGTAAAGGACAAACCATACTCTCCTTTGACCTCTTTAAAATATGGCGTAAATGGCTTGCTTACAGTAGATTTAGGCAATACAGAATCCTTGTAATCAATCAGCATCACCTGATTGGTCGAAACATCAAATAACTCTTGCTGACGACCGTCAGGCCATGTGACAGTTACTTTATCAATGATCTCATTGGATCCTGTACCAAAATGAATTATTGGCTCGACAGAAGACTGATAACCTCTGGTAAGTGTAAGTTCCTGAAACTGAAGTTGTCCGTTATGATTCAACTGAATCTTAGTGCCTAACCCGAAAGGGTTTTGCTTACTCCCCTTTAATTTGAATCTTAAAAAACGATTTTCAGAGTATTCGTTTGACTTATTCTCAAAAATCATAGCAACAGAATCTACATTATTGACCAGGATATCCAAATCACCATCGTTATCCAGGTCGCTATAGGAAGCCCCATTTGAGAATCCCCTAAAGTCAAGTCCCCAATCGGAAGACACATTTTCATATTTGAGACCATTGGTATTCTTATATGCATAGTTGGGAACTTTTGCCGAGGGTATGTCTTTTTCCAGTTCTACGTAATCTTTATATCTGGCCAAAAAAGATTTTTTCGTAATAAGTTTAAAAAAATCTTTGTTGTTGATATCTCTTCTTATGCCGTTGGAGATAAAAACATCTTTCCAACCATCATTGTCCATATCCATAAACAATGTAGCCCAACTCCAATCAGTAGAAGACATTCCTGTCATCCTTGAAACATCACTAAAAAACGGCAATCCATCTTCACGGGTACCTTGGTTGAGTTGAAGGCTATTTTGCATATATTGATAGTGAAAACCCAGTGACACAACCTCCTGAAAAAAAGATGGATTCATGCTGCTCATATTGGCTTTAGATCGAAAATTATCCGCAGGATTCATTTCGGCCTGGATCAAATCCAACAAGCCATCATTATTGAAATCTGCTATATCCACACCCATTCCAAAAAAAGAAATATGTTTGGTGGTTTCTTTGACCGCTTCACGAAAAGTACCATCTCCGTTATTAAAGTAAAAATAATCCGGAGTAGAAAAATCATTGGATACATATAAATCAGACCAACCATCCTGGTTGAAATCACCAACTGTTGCACTTAAGGATAACCCATAAGAGATCAACCCAGACTTTTTGGTAACATCTTTAAAGTAACCCCTACCATCATTTTCAAACAAATGATCTGTATCTGCCTCTGGTACGCTATCCATTTTTTCTCTATAAAAGGAATTTGGGTTTTGAAAATTTGGATAGGGGTAATTGGCAACATATAAATCCAAATCCCCATCTCTATCGTAATCAAAAAAAGTAGATTGAGTACTGTGTCCATTGTCCGAAACTCCTCTTTGCTCTGCTGACTCGGTAAATGTCAGGTTCTGATTGTTGACATACAACCTATTCTCTTTTTGCATTTCTTTCGTACCAGATACCGAAACATAAATATCCAAAAAACCATCACCATTTACATCAGCCATGGTTGCTCCAGAGTTCCATTGTCCATATTCTATAAATCCAGCTTCTTCGGTTATATCTTTAAACTTCAAACCTCCTAGGTTTAGATACAATTTATTTCCTACCATATTCCCTGCAAAAAAAACATCCTGCAATCCATCATTGTTAATGTCTCCTACTGTCACTCCTGCTCCAAAATGAATACACCTGAAAGTGAAAAAGTTAAAATCACTACTTATATTGATATAATTACCAAAATCAATACCACTCTCATCCGAAGGAATGGAACGAAACAAGGTTGCCTTTTCTTCCTGCTTCTTTGCGCAAGAGAATAGAAATAAGCATACCCATAAGGCTATTCCAAGTCTTTTCAATTTAGTTAGTGGATTAGCAAATAGAAGGAAGGCTCAAAGTGAGCCCTCCATTTATTCGTTTTATTTGTTAAATAAACTAAATACCCATTTTAGGATTGATGTCAACCTCACTTTGTGGAATTGGCAATAGATAATGTTTACTCGAATTGAAATTAGGTTGAGGTTCTAAAGAGTTTGCTCCTTTGAATACTTCATCTCCGAGGTTTCTTCTCTTAATATCAAACCATCTTTTGTATTCAAAAGATAATTCCAGCCTTCTTTCTTCTAAAACAAGGTCTCTAAATGAATCTTTGTCTAAACCACTGGAATTAACATCCGGAGGAAAAGTAGAAACTGCGTCAGGCCAAATCCTTGCTCTGGCTCTTACCTGATTTACATAACCTTGTGCTTCTGCCGTAGGGCCATTCAGTTCATTGAGTGCTTCGGCAGCAATTAAAAGCACTTCTGCATATCTGAAAATGGTGTAATTGAAATCTGACCGTCTTCCAGAGCCACTGTTATTTCCCATAAACCTATTGTACTTGGCAATATGAGGTCTCTTTACTACTGGAAAATTGGTATAATGCCATTCTACACCTTTCCCATCAACAACGGTGGTGTCAAAAGCTACTCCTTTACGGTAGTCTCTATCATCCCAATCATCATATACATCCATTGACGGTACAATAATACTCCATCCTGCAACAGAGCCGGAAAGTCCACCTACACCAGTTAATGGAGACATGGTGTCGTCATTATCAGAATGACGTTGTTGACCTAAAAAATCAACGGCCAAAATATGTTCCGCAATTCCATTTTGTTTATTGGCATTAAACAAATCCTGATAATCATCCACCAAGTCATAACCAAAATCGGCTTTATGATCAATTACCCATTTGGCATTATCATACGCCTGTTGCCAGTTTTCTATCGTAAGATGTACTGCTGCCAGAGCAGTTGCTACTGTTCCCCTGCTCACCCGGGTTCGTGCACTTGCCGCATATTCATTGGGTAGTCGTCCCTCAACAAAAGCAAATTCCAAATCCTCAATTACCCTTTTGTATATTTCTGATTCCGGAGTTTTTCCAATACTAGCTGCCTCTGCTACTTCAGTTACAGGTGCATCAAAATAAGGCATATCACCAAACACCTGAACGTAGGTAAAATAAACAATAGCCCTCAAAGCCCTGGCTTCAGCCTCTAATCTCAACTTTATCGCTTCATCCGCATCTATCTGACGAGCTCCTTTTATAGTAGTATTGGCGGCATTAATAATATCAAAAGCTCTGGTCCAAATAATAGAAGAATAATAATTTTCCGGGGTGGCCCTAAACTCATTGATTTCAAAATTCTGTGAAGCGGCACCAGGATTACCAACATCGACCATATCACTTAAGAGAAGTAGTGCCTGGGTGAATTCCCCACCCCAGGCAACATCTGAAGTCATTCTGCCATAAATACCAAATATACCAGCTTCTACATCAGCATAAGACTGGAAAAATCCCTCAGGAGCAAGAATTGACTTAGGCTCTTCCTCCAAGTCAGAGCAACCAACAAGTACCAAAACAGCACTTACAAACAATATCTTAATATAATTTTTCATTTCCTTTATCTATTTAGATTTTAAAAATAAGGATAGCATTAAAATCCCAGATTTATCCCTACTGTGAAGTTTTTGGTGTTAGGATAGCTGCCAAAGTCAATACCCCGGGTAATACTTGATCCTCTGCTACTTACTTCAGGATCGAACCCTTTGTAGTCTGTACTTGTCCACAAATTTTGCCCGCTCACATATATCCTCAAAGACCTTATATGCAATTTACTTACAAGGTCTGATGGAATATTGTATCCTAATGCTATGTTTTTCAACCTGATGTAGCTCCCATCTTCAATCCATCTACTTGACAAGCGCTGTATTCTGTTAATTGATGCACTTGGCACATCTGTATCCGTATTGGAAGTTGTCCACCTATCAAGCATCGCTGTAGTAACATTTCTACGCCCAACTCCGTCTTCTAGCCATAGCCTGGAATAGTTCAGCATATCATTGCCTTGAATTCCTTGTAAGAAGATACTCAAATCAAAGCCTTTGTAACTAAAGCTATTTGTCCATCCCCAATGAAAATCAGGATTTGGGTCTCCAATTACAGTACGGTCCTTATCGTCTAGTATTCCATCCTCTTCTATATCCCTGAACCTCTCACCACCTACGCCTTCAGCACCAGTTAATAGTTCATCTCCACTTTGTTGCACTCCTTCATACACATATCCATACATAAGTCCTAAGGGTTCGCCCTCTCTCAATACATGTGTAGTATTGATACCAACAAAATTTCCAGGCCTGTTGGAATAAAAAATATCTTGTCCCTCATCAGGAAGTTTTTTCACCTGATTTCGATTGAATGCTATGTTAAAGCTACTATTCCACTTGATAGCTTTAACAATATCACGAACCTGAAGTGATAGTTCTACTCCTTTATTTCCTGTTTTTCCGATATTTTTAAGATATGTTGACCCTACACCAATATATCTGGGGATAGGTGCATCAAACAAAAGGTTTGAAGTAGTCATATCATAATAATCAGCAGTCAACACTACCTTATCTTTAAACAATCCTAAGTCAACTCCAAAATCAGATTGTGCTGTTCTTTCCCAGATCAAATCACCATTTGCAAGAGTAAGAGGGCTTACTGCATTGACAGTAGAACCATTAAACACTGCGAAGACGAAACGTAAAGTAGCTAATGATGAATAAGCTCCCACCGATTGATTGCCCGATACTCCATGGCTTGCTCTTACTTTCAATTGGCTGACAATTTCTGATCCTTCTAAAAATGCTTCATTGTGAGCATTCCAGGCAAAGGCTCCAGATGGAAAAAAGTTCCACTCATTGCCTTTTGCTAAAGTAGAAGATCCATCTCGTCTGGCTGTAGCTGTAAACAAGTAACGATCTTTGAAGTTGTAATTTATTCGTCCAAAATAGGAAAGCAACTCCGTTTTAGAAAGGTCCGAACCAGGACGCTCAAAAGTCGCAGCAGCACTCAGATTCCAATATTCTGTAGCATCAGTTAAAAAGCCACTTCCGGCTGCTGATGAAGAGGCTGAGGTATTTGACTGGTAGGAATACCCAGCCAGTGCTGTGAATGAATGATCATCACCAAAATTACGAGAGTATGTTAAGTAATTTTCTGACAGCAGGCTGGTATTTTTTCTGGTACCTACACTTCCAATTCCTCCGAAACCTCCCGCATAAGTCAGTTTACTGGATTGATATGACCCACGCATTGAATTTGAAGTAGTAACTCCCAAGACAGTTCTGAATTTTAAATCATCAAGTATATTCAACTCAGCAAATACACTTGATTGCAGGTAATCTGTAATACTCTCAGATATCCTCTCCTTAGCCATAGCAACCGGATTGTCAAACCCAGTTAAGTTTGGATCTGTGGTATAAGTCGCACCATCATTTCCGTATATTCCCAAAGTAGGAGAGAACACCAAAGCAGTCGTAAGTACTCCACCACCCTGACTTCCAGGAGTTCCTTCCTGAGAAGATATTTGATTGCTATCCGATCTCCTGACAAAGAGGTTTACACCAACTTTTACTCTATTTGATAATTGTGCGTCTACATTACTGGTCAAAGAATATCTTTTAAAATCAGAGTTAATTACTATTCCTTTTTGATCATACATAGTACCAGAAACATAATATCTGACATTTTCATTACCACCTGAAATGGACAAATTATGATTTTGAATATGCCCGGTCTGTAATATTTCATCCTGCCAATCTGTACCTAGTCCTAAAGATGAAGGATTTGAATAACCTGGAGCATTTCCACTCAAAACATCAAGTTCATTCATGTACTCTCCATATTGGGTAGCATTCAGCAAATCGTACTTTTTGATTTGTTTTTGAGTAGAGAAAGAAGAATTGTAATCTATTCTCGATTTTCCGGCACTCCCTCTTTTTGTCGTAATCATCACCACACCATTCGAACCTCTTGATCCATAAATAGCTGTAGCTGATGCATCTTTTAATACTTCAATTGACTCAATATCATCCGCCGGAGGTAATGTCCCTTGAGGAAATCCATCAACAACAAACAAAGGGCTATTAGAAGCATTGATAGACGAATTTCCTCTAATCAATATGGAATAGCCTGATCCGGGTTCTCCCCCATTAGTGGATTGTACTTGTACTCCGGACAATCTACCCTGCAAAGCCTGTACCGGATCAACAGTAGGAAATTGATTCAATTCATCTGACTTAACCGAAGCAACAGAACCGGTCACATCCGACTTCTTAACCGTTCCGTAACCTACCACAAGAATTTCATCAAGAGAAGTCACATCAGAGGCCATCGATAAATCAATTGAGTTACGATTACCTACAACGACTTCATTAGAAAGAAACCCGACAGAACTGAATACCAAAACAGAATTTTCATCCGGAACTTCCAGCATATAATTCCCTCCGACATCAGTTACCGTACCAGTAGTAGTACCCTTAACAATAATATTTACGCCGGGTAATTCATTACCTGTTTCATCAGTGACTTTACCGGATACACTTATGTCTTCCAATAAGCTGACAACCTCTTCAATAGCTCTGGTTTGTTTTTTGCTTTTTAGTGCATTAATATTTTGATTAACCCTCTTGAACTTAAGGTCTGATACTTTGGATATATTCAACAGCACCTCCTCAACCGTCAACTTTCCAAAGGAATGCGGAACTTTGACAGACGAATCAATGTCCTTTTCCTCATAGTTGAGCTTCAGTGCGGTTTGAGCTTCAATAGAATTGAATACCTCCAGAATGGTTGTCTGAGTTCCTTCCAGATTTATGTATATTTCCTTAACACTCAAATCTTTTTGTGCAGAACTATCAAATGCTACGAGGATATTGATCGCCAATAACTGCATCAAGAATCCATACATTGCAAATTTAGACAGCATAATAATACGCTTAAGTAAAAATTTATTCATAATTTTAAATGTTTTATTAAATTAATATTACCTGATGCAACTGCTCTATTTCAATCCTTGATTGATTATAAGACGTTTGGCATCAACCTGATCGGGTTCTGGCAGGAACCCGATTTTTTTGTTTTTGTTTAAATCATATTTTCTTTTTTTTAGGTCTGACAATTACTTTCTTTTCTCCTATTTCAAAATCAAAGTTCTTTGAATAGGAAATACTCTGAAGGACATTCTCCAAGGTCTCCTTGGAAAACCCTCCTGTATAATTCCAGGTTTGATCTGTATCCTTTTCTATGATTACTTCTACTCCATACCATCTCTCCAATGTCCTGAAAACTTTGGCCATAGATGCACTCTTAAAATAAATATTTCCACTTCTCCAGGATAGCTCACCATAATTGAGTTTTCCTACACCTGTTTCACCTGACACAAAATGCTTCTTATATTCATCACCCGGTTTCAGAATAAACGCTTTATCCGCTATTCCATTTTCCTCCTGAATCTTTACAGTTCCTTCCACTAATGCAACTTTAAGCTGGCTTTCATAGACAAAACCCCTAACATTAAATGCCGTACCCAAGGCTTCTATGACTTGCCCTCTGGAAAACACCTTGAAGGGGAGGTCTTTATTTTTAGCTACTTCAAAAAATGCTTCTCCTTCTATTTGCACATAACGGTTTTTATATCCATATTCCGAATCATAATTCAATTTACTTTCTGAGTTTAGCCAGACAACCGTACCATCTGGTAACCGAACTGTAGTTTTTATGCCCGCTGGATTTTTCTTTATTATTTGATGTACCTCAGCAACAGCTTGCTTATTTTTTTGTTGGTCAGAAAAATTATAAGCCCACAATATACCAACTAGCATCAATATGGCAGCAGCAACCCATTTGGTAAAAAGAATGAGTTTTCTTCTATTGTCATTGAATGGGACAATTTTCGCTGATTCTTTTTTTATTCCCGATATTTCGGCCTCTACTCTATTGTAAAGAATATCAATATTTTCAGTTCTATATGGCATATGGGATTTTAGCCATACTTCCTTTAATTCTTCAAATTCGAGTTTGTTCGTCTCAGATTCTGACAACCATTCTCTCAGATCAGTGATTTGGTCTGCATTGGCTTGCTTACTTAGGAAAGCCGATATTAATGTATAATTGGTGTTTTCTTCCATTGTCTATTGCTGTTCAATGTCATTAACACAGAAAATATATACTCCCCCCACGCACTATCTAATATTTTAGGGAATTTTAAGTAAAAGGGTTTGAGACCAGTAAATAAATCAACTTACAATTGTCATTTTATTATCACCTAATGATCGGTAACCGTCGATAGCAGTACGGATTCTCTTCAGTGCTTTAGACATTCGATTTTCCACTGTTTTGGTTGATATATTCATGAGTTCTGCCACTTCTGCATAGGCGATGTATTTTCTTTCACCATCTGAAAGACCATCCTACATTTTCAAACACTTCAATGATATTATTTTTACAGGAGATAAAGAAAAAAACATAGATGAGTCAGCAAGAGAAAAACTCTGATCTTCCGAGCAACTGCACAGAATCGTAAATACCAAACTCATCTAGAACACGAATTTTGAGGTTTTCATGGTTCTAAATTCTTTGTATCTATTGTCTCAAAAATATGGGTTTTAAATTATGCTTTTTAGAAATTCCACTCTTTCACTGAAGAAACTGAACGAGTTGACATTAGCAACAAGGCCTCTTCAATAATATCGGAGTGTTGACTGGCAATGTCGTTTTGTTCATAAGGATCAACATCAAGGTCATAAACTTCAGCAGGTTTTGGTTTTCCTGTTTTGACATCATACAATATCACTTTGAAGTTGTCTTTCCTTATGGCTCTTCTACCTCCCTTTTCATGAAATTCCCAATATAAAAACTCATGCTTTGGCTGCTCCTTTTCGAGCAATGTTGGTAAAAATGAAATACCATCAATATCCGATGAGAAGGATATTTTTGCAATATCAGCCAAAGTAGGAAGCACATCCCAAAAAGCTGAAACGTGAGAAGTTGTGCTTCCCTTCTTAATTGTACCAGGCCATTTGACGATCATGGGTACTCTTATACCTCCTTCATACAGGTCTCTTTTAAAGCCTCTGAACTTTCCATTGCTATTGAAAAATTCCAAATCTGCTCCTCCCTTATCATGTGGGCCATTATCTGAGGTAAAAAATATTATCGTATTCTCTTCTATCCCGAGTTCTTTTACCTTCGCTACTATTTCCCCTACCTGTTGATCTAACAAATCAATCATACCTGCAAATGCCGCATGAGCTTCCGGTTGCGAGCCATATCCACCTATTTTGTAGCGGTCACATCCATAGTCGCATCCATCATAATAGACTTCAGGATCTAACTTCCCTCTATACTTAGACATGTATTGTTCGGGTACTTTTATTTCAGCATGTGGAATGATACTTGGCACATAAGCGAAGAAGGGTCTTTCTTTGTTCTCATCTATAAACTCCAGGGTCTTTTGATGAATAAGATCAGGGGCGTAAACACCTTCGTTATCTTTTTGATTTTCGGTAAGTACGATTTTTTGATTGTTACTCCAAAGATGAAATGGATAATAATTGTGAGCAAGTGTCTGACAATTGTATCCAAAAAATACGTCAAATCCTTGTTTAAGAGGGTTGCCCTCTGACAGAATATTACCTAAGGACCATTTGCCAAAAGCTCCAGTAGCATAACCTTTTTTCTTTAACATCTCTGCTATGGTAAAATCCTCTGCATTTATAGGATACTGCCCTTCTGGTTTCACTCCCTTATTTCCTCTAATCGTAGTATGGCCTGTATGTAAACCAGTCATCAGGGAACTTCGTGATGGTGCACACACGGTAGAACCTGAATAATGCTGAGTGAACAACATGCCTTCTGCTGCCAGCTTGTCAATATTTGGTGTCTTATATTTCTTCTGCCCAAGACAACTTAAATTACCATAACCCAAATCATCTGCCAAAATGTAGATAATATTTGGTGACGAGTATTTCGATTTGACTGTGTTAACATCTTTTTTTTCTGGCTGACAACCTACAATAATTAAGAACGCAATAAGGATTGGTATATTCAATTTTATCGTTGGCATACTTACTAGTTTAATAGATTGATAAAAAATTAACAGAGGACAGTAATTAATGTATAGAATTCTTTTTGATAAATTTTATCAGCGTTTACCATTCTGACAACTAAATTATTGAAAATAGAACTCTTGTTTTGTGGCCTGTTTATCCTATAACAGAACTCGTTATAATACTTGTCAATATTGAAAAATAGGTAGTCCTGATCCATGATTTTACTACAATAATACCACATTTTATATCTTTTTTACCCCAAGCCCTGGCAAACCCAAAGGAGACATGAAGCCTTTATCCAGTGCAAATCCACCCTTTACTATGTCTTCCCCTAAATCAAAACTTCCATCCAGGTCAATATATCGGGTATTACTACAGGAAAATGCCACATGCAGAGCTGCAGAAATACTCACAATGCTTTCATCGTTACATCCCCAGAATAAATCAATATTAGCTTTTTGGGCTATATTGGATATTTCCAAAGCGCCTTTGATGCCACCACATTTCATAAGTTTGATATTGAAAATACCATAAGGCATGGGCTCATGGCAGAGTTTAAGTGCCATACCACTATGGATAAGGCTCTCATCTGCAGCCAAGGTTTTCCTTGTCTCATAATCGAGTACCGACAATTCTGATTCTTGTCCGACAGGCAGAGGTTGCTCTATCAATTCAACATTACATGAAGCAGTGTTTTTAATGAACTTACCTAACTGATTGATGTCATAACCCTGATTGGCATCTACCCTTATTTGTAATTTATTTGCATAGTGCTCATGAAGCAAACGAATGCGCTCAGTGTCTTCATCCACATCTGTTCCGGTTTTAACCTTAATGATGCGAAAGCCTTGTTTATAATATTCTGCCGCTTCTTTCAGGCTTTCCTGCACGCTCATGATACCTATAGTCACCGAAGTGGGCATTTTCCGGATTTTTTGTCCATAAAATTCCACTACCGGAATGCCTAAATATTTGCAGAACGCATCATGAAGAGCTATGTCTATAGCTGCAAGTGCTCCCGGAGATTCTGGATACTGCATTGCCATTTTGTCTATCAGTTCATTGAAATGACGTATATCTTTCCCGATAAAACTATTTACAAATTCTGATTGCAGAGTGTCTAAAGCCTGTTCAGGGGTTTCACCTACTACTTGTGGCGATGGATTGGCAGACCCTATACCACATATACCATTTTCCAGTTCAATCTCAAAGAATACGTTTTCTACTTTAGATACTGTTTTGTATGCTATGGTAAAAGGTTTTATTAGATCAAGGTCTTTGAGATAGGTGTTTACGGATATAATTTTCATTTTTTGTCTGTAGAAATTAATTGTCGGATGATTGGAATTATTTCGTTCACACCTTCGTAGAGTGGCAACAATACAGGGATCTGAAGTTCATCCGCATATTGCTTTTGAAATCTATGCGCTTCTTCCTCGCTACAATTTGCAGTATTCAGTACAAGTGCAATTACCTCTGAGCCATATCGACTTATGAGGTCTATTTCATCAGAAACATCTGGTATTTTATTTATATTGATATGATGGCTGTAATATTCCCTTTTTGGGTCATGTACCAAAATAGTATATCTGGCATTTCCAGATACTAAAAACTCACCACCACAAGGGCCACTAGGATTTCTCAATCCTGACTGTCCTTCAAGAAGTATAACCTCCGCCTGGGTTTCTTTCCAGCAAGTGACGATGGCATGCTCTAATTCTCCCGGGATAAAATCATTTAAGGTAGAATCGAAAATAAAACCATATTTACCTCCCTGCATCCAACCTGTCTGACCAGTGTAAATCATCTGTGCATTTAACTGGTGGGCTGCACATGCTTCAATTATCATTCTGGTAGTGGTTCTCTTACCCAAAGCACAATCCATTCCCAGGACAGCCACTATTGGTGATTTTACAGAATATATTTCGCCCGACCAAAAATGAAGTTCTGACCTTGATTTAGGCTTTCTTATATCAAGTAATTCTGTACCGTATTGCTCAGACAATTGTACCATCTCCGGTTTGGCACTCAGGAATTCATGGAGACCATTGACTATAGATATACCTTTTTCCAGGCATCCCATAATCGTGGGTTTCATTTCTTCAGGTAAAATTCCACCTTTTGTGGCTATTCCTATAATACAATATTTTACTTGCCCTATTGTATCTAATGCTTTTTCCAGAGAATCAAATATTGGGATATCTCGAAATTTTCCATCCAGAACTTCTCCTGCGTCCCTACCGCAAGTAGGTGGGTCTATGACACCACGAATTTGAAACCTATCAGTACCTCGTATTAGTCCGTGGGCTGTTTTGGCAGCTATATCCTGCAATCTGCCATTTGTCAATATTATTGCATCTGTTTTCAAAATATATATTAGTTTAATGATCCACTATATTAGTAATTATTACTATAATATATTTGTATCGTATAAATTATACCATGTATTATTTACAATAAAAGAAAAATATTCTTTTAAGACAATCCCTTCATATAAAAAAAAGAAAAACATTATTATGGATAAACTCGACATTAAAATCCTGGAACTACTACAACAAAATGCTAAAATCACCATTAAAGAAATGGCTAGTAAAATGGAGATGACAAGCACTCCCATATACAGCCGTATTAAGCATATGGAACGAACTGGTATCATAGATAAATATGTAACCCTGATAGATCCGAAAAAATGCGGTAAATCACAAGTGGTCTTTTGTAATGTATCAATGATTAACTCTGAAATAGAAAATTATAAGAAATTTGAAAAAATTATTCAAAGCATGCCTGAAATAATAGAATGTTATTACCTCGCCGGAAAAGTAGATTACCAGTTAAAAGTAATGGTAAAGGATATTGAACACTACGATTCATTTCTAAAACGCATTGCTGCAATTGATATCATAAAATTGCACAGTAGCAGAATCGTTCTACATTCTGTCAAATATTCGACGGTTGTTCCAATTGGTTGATTCTTCATAAGAAAAATATTTATTCGTCATTAATTATTTAAGCCATATTGGTTTGGTTTTAGATTTATGTTTTTGACCGATAATGTCTCTGTATAAATCTGGTCTTCTGGCGTTTTTGTATCTCCATCCTCCTGATAGCTCTAGTTTATCTTCTGTTATTGTGGTCACTGCAATATCGTCCTCAAAGGATTTTATTTCAGTCTGCACTTCTCCATAAGGATCTAATACCATTGAATTGCCATTTTTCAAATGTATTCCGTCATAGCCAATAGGATTTGTAAAAATGTAATAAACCCCATTGTCATAAGCTCTTGCCGGAAGCCATCTCAGCAACCACCCACGGCCTTTCGGGCCGTCAAATTCCAGTCTTAAAGGAACTGGGTCTTTGTCTTTGTTTTCCCATAATTCGTCCGCCACATACCCCCTGCCGGGCATGGCTGAGGGTGTACATCCGGTCACATGTGGGGCAAATATCACTTCCGCACCGGATAATGTTGTCGCCCGAACATTTTCTATCACATTATTGTCATAGCAAATTAATATGCCACATTTCCAGCCGTTTAAGTCAAAGACAACATATTCATTTCCAGCCGACATGTATTTATTTATGAAGGGGTGTAGTTTTCTATACTTAGCAACGAGCCCATCTGCTGTTACGCAGATGTAAGTGTTATATATTTTCCCTTTGTCTTTTTCTACCAAACCGGCTAAAACAGGAATGCCGTATTTTTCGGAGATTTGTATTAATCTTTGAGTGCTTTTACCTGATGGCACTTCTTCAGCCAATTGAGTTATTTCTTCTTTGCCCAAGTCTTTGGTAAATGTATATGCGGTAATACACATTTCATGGAAGCTAATTACCTCAGCACCTTTGTTTTTAGCTCTTCCTGTTAAACTTTCCATGACCGACAGATTATATTCTTTATCTCCATCATGCGGTTCAAATTGGGCAACAGCCACCTTTAATTCTCTCATACTTTACATCATTATATGTTTGTCGTAACCTAAATCAATCAGGTTTTGATAAGCTTGTTTTATATCTTCAGGCATGTATTGTTCTGATTGAAACCCTTTTTTGGGGTATTCAACAATTCTCTGAATATCTCCCACCATTTCGTTGATCAAATCTTCCAGGCAGTGTCCGTCAACTACCTGATTTTCCATTTCAACATTTACACAGTCTGCCGAATGTTCAATCTCAGGCCATTGGATTTCAGCCGTTGCAATAGCTCTTCGAAGTGTATTGGGTTTTGTTACAATCAATGTGCTTTTAATATCATGATCTTTCAAGGCTTTTTTTGCGAAGGCAAGGTTCTCACCAATATTGGTTGAGTCAGGTTCAATTAATATTTGCTCTGGATTTGCTCCATACTCAATAGCACAGTCCCTGAATACTTCGGCCTCACTTTTGTCCCATTTCCCATTTGTCCAGTTTCCCTTACTTCCTGTAAAAATGAGTAATGGTGCCACACCTCTTTTGAGCAATTCGGCACAATGCATGGCAGTTTTCAAATCATAACTTCCCAAGCCAATGATCAAATCTGCCTGATCAAATGGCTTATCAATTTTATGATAGTTCCAAAGTTTCAAAGCGAGTTCGATATGTTCTGAAGGAATATTCATGTCTGTTACCAGTATTACCTTATTTATTTTTCATTTTATTAAAGATCTTTTTGAAAACTACGATTAAGTGACAAGAAGTGAGCTCAAAGCTATCAATAGGTCTCTATTCTTTAGGATTATCTTTGAAAATAAATATCCCTGTAGCAAGCTGATGAGGTATTCATCGGAATGTTATCTTGATGAAAAACCTGCCACTTTTCAAACTTTTCTGCAATTTACCCTGATACAAGCATCTGAGAATTCTTTAGATTATATGAATATTTTTTTCTACTTGTACCCATAGCCCCATCGAAAAAGATGTCTGAAAAAACACTGTACAAATCAATCTTAGAAACACTTCACTCCAATTACTCATTGATGTTCTTTATGGTTTTCAAATTAGTCTTGTTTTCAAAAAAATCTCCGTGTTCTCTTCCTTTGTTGGCATTGCCTGGCCAGAGGTTCCATACTTTGGAATAGATGTCCAAATCTCCATCTCCGTCCACATCCCCTACAAGTGCATCATGACCACCCAACTTGCCATCGTAGATGACCTTTTCTATAAATTTAACTTCTGAGCCAAAACTTACATTTTCCCAAATATACCAGCGGGGAAAGGCTCCTTCC